>JBJKYT010000045.1:0-38374 GCA_045560915.1 Alphaproteobacteria bacterium | reverse complement strand
GCTATGATTATGAGATTGAGATACGCTGGAGCAAAAATTGCAAGATCTAGAGTTTCTGGTAAAATAATTTATGCTGAAACATTTTCAGTTGGTAGGGGAGTAGTTGATATAAGTGTTACCTCAGATGCTTCTAAAGAAATTATTAATGTTGGTAATGAAATTGTAAGAAATTTCTAAATTTTGCCAATTTAAAATGAAAAAAATAACTACTGTAATTTTAGCTGCTGGAAAAAGTACAAGATTTAAGCATAAAAAATCTAAAATTTTTCAAGATCTTGCTGGAATTGAAATTATTAACCATGTTTATCAGGTTGCAAAAAAAATTTCTAATAAAGAAGTTGTTTTTGTTTGTAATAAACAAAATATCATTGAAATTAAAAATAAATTTCCATATGCAAAATGTGTATTACAAAAAAATCAAAAAGGTACAGCAGATGCAATAGTTTGTGCCAAAAAATATATCAAAAATAAAAATATTTTAATTCTATTCGGTGATGTTCCTCTTCTATCTTCTACTACAATTACAAAACTTTATAATAATTATGTTAAAAATGGATCTATAGGATCAATGATAGCTTTTAAAACTAATAATCCTTATGGATATGGTAGAGTGAAAGTAATAGATAACAAAATTTTATCTGTCGTTGAGGAAATAAATACTACTTTAACTGAAAAAAAAATATTGCTTTGTAATTCAGGAGTAATGCTATGCAATGCTAAATTATTATTTAGCAATATTAATAAAATTTCTGATAAAAATTTAAAAAAGGAAAAATACTTACCAGATATATTTCAAATATTTAATAATTTAGAGAAGAGTTTTAGCTATATTATTTGTCCCCAAGAAGAGACATTAGGCATTAATACTATAAATGATTTAATATTAGTTGATAAAATATTTCAAAAAAAACTTAAAGCTAACATTATTAAGAATGGTGTGATTTTACAACAACCAGAAACTATACGTTTATGTGTAGATACAAAAATTAAAAAAGGATCCATAATTGAACCTTTTGTAACTTTTAAACCAAGGGTACTAATTAATGCCAATGTATTAATTAAAAGTTATAGTGTTATTGAAGAGTGTTCTATTGGAGAAAATTCTTCAATAGGCCCTAGTGCGAGAATAAGACCAAAATCTAAAATTGGAAAAAATACAAAAATTGGTAATTTTGTAGAAATAAAAAATTCTGTTATTGGAAATAAAAATTCTATTAGTCATTTATCTTATATTGGGGACTCACATTTGGGAAACAATGTAAATATTGGAGCAGGAACGATTACTTGTAATTATGATGGAAAGAAAAAAAATAAAACTATTATTAAGGATCAAGTTTTTGTTGGTTCTAACAGCTCTTTGGTAGCTCCTATTACTATTGGAAGAAAAGCTACAATAGGAGCTGGAAGTGTTGTTACTAGAAATATACCTGCTAATTATTTAGCACTTGAGAGATCTGATCTAAAAATTCTTAGAAAACGGCGAAAAAAATAATTATATTGGACTTGTTTCAAGATTCTTTAGAGTTTATTACGCACTTATAAATATGAATAAAAATTGGAAACCTAGCTCTTGGAGAGAAAAAAAGGCAAAACACTTGCCTAATTATTCTGATGAAAAAGAATTAAATCTAATTACTAATAAACTTACTGCATATCCGCCTCTAGTATTCGCAGGTGAATCAAGAAATTTACTAAAGCAATTAGGAGATGTCGCTAACGGAAAAGCATTTTTACTTCAAGGTGGTGATTGTGCTGAAAGTTTTGCAGATTTTAATCCTAATAATATCAGGGACTCTTTTAAAGTTATGTTACAAATGGCTGTAGTTTTAACTTATGGTGCTTCTTGCCCAGTTGTAAAAGTTGGTCGTATTGCTGGTCAGTTTGCAAAACCAAGATCCCAAGATACAGAAAAGTTAGATAATTTAGAATTAGAATCATATAAAGGCGATATTATAAATGGTATTGATTTCAATGAAAAATCTAGAACTGCTGATCCAAAAAGATTGATACAAGCTTATAATCAGTCAGCAGCTACTCTTAATTTATTGAGAGCATTTGCTCAAGGAGGTTTTGCAAATTTAAAACAAATTCATCAATGGAATTTGAGTTTTGCAGATGACAATCAGTATAAAAAAAGATTTGAAGATATGGCAAATAGAATAGATGAATGTTTAACTTTTATGGAAGCTTGTGGGATAAATGATGAAAATGTTCGTCAAATGAATGAAACAGATTTTTATACTAGTCATGAAGCTTTATTGCTCCCTTATGAAGAAGCGTTGACTAGAGTAGATAGTACTACTGGTCTTTGGTATGACGTATCTGCTCATATGCTGTGGGTAGGAGACAGAACAAGACAGCTTGATGGCGCCCATATTGAATTTATTAAAGGTATAGAAAATCCGATAGGTATAAAAGTAGGACCTTCTACAGAAGTTAGTGAGCTCTTAAAAATTATTGAAGTTGTTAATCCAAATAATATTCCTGGAAGGGTTACTTTAATATGTCGTATGGGAGCTGATAAAATTTCATCAATTTTACCTCAAATAATTAGAGAAGTTAGTAAAACTGACTATAAGGTGGTTTGGGCTTGTGATCCTATGCACGGAAATACTATTAAATCTAATACAGGGTATAAAACTAGACCACTAACTAATATAATTTCAGAGATAGAGCAGTTCTTTAAGATTCATCGTTCCGAAGGAACTTATCCTGGTGGAATTCATCTAGAGATGACAGGTCAAGATGTAACTGAATGTATAGGTGGAATTAGAGAAGTTACTGAAGATGACTTAAAAAGCAGATATCATACTTACTGTGATCCAAGATTAAATGCTTCCCAATCTTTAGAATTGGCTTTTATTCTTTCAGATTTTTTAAAAGATGAAAGAATTAGATTACAGCAGTCTTCCAATCTATAAAATAACATTTATATATTAAATAGTATGTTAGTTAAGGAGAGAATAGAATTTATAGTTGATTGGATAAAAGATTACTCAGACAAAGTTAAGTATAATCCAGTTTCTTTGATTATAGGAGTATCAGGAGGAGTTGACTCTGCAGTAGCAAGCACTTTATCGGCAAAAACAAAATTAAAAACAATCGCAGTATCTATGCCAATAAGACAAAATAGTGAGCAACACTATTTAAGTTTACAGCATTTGGAATGGTTAAAAACTAAATACAATAATGTTGAAACAAAAATTATAGAATTAGATTATGTTTTTAATTCTTTTGAAAAAGAAATGAAAGAATATGAGAATAAATTAGCATTTGCAAATTCTCGTTCAAGACTCAGAATGATTACTTTGTATCAAATTTCACAATCTAGTAATGGTATAGTAGTGGGAACTGGAAATAAAGTAGAAGATTTTGGTGTTGGTGTTTTTATACTAAATATGGAGATGGAGGTGTAGATATTTCACCAATTGCAGATTGTACAAAATCTCAAGTTTGGGAAATGGCAAAGAGTTAGAAATTAATAAAGACATAGTAAACGCTCCACCCACGGATGGTTTGTGGGATGATAGCAGAAATGATGAATCTCAACTTGGATTAACCTATAAGGAAATAGAGGAAGCTATGGAAAATAAAGATAGTCCTCATTTTGAAAAATATAATAAAATTAGAGAACAAAACTTACATAAAATGATATCAATTCCAGTTTGTAAATTTGAAAAATAAAATGAATTCTTTATCCAGGTTTGCCCCTAGTCCAACTGGTTTAATTCATATTGGAAACGCTAGATCAGCAGTTTTAAATTGGGCTTATATAAATAATAAAAAAGGAAATTTTATCTTAAGAATTGATGATACCGATCTAGAAAGAAGCAAGAAAGAATATGAAGAAAAAATAAAAAGAGATTTAAGTTGGCTTGGAATTAGTTGGAATAAATCATTTAATCAATCTGATAGAAAAAAAATATATGATCAAAGTATAGAAAAATTAAAAAAAGATAATAGACTTTACCCATGCTTTGAAAGCCAAGAAGAACTATCACTTAAAAAAAAATCACAACTTACTTCTGGTAAACCACCTATTTATGATAGAAGCTCTCTTCATCTAACTGAAATTGAAATTAAAAATCTTTTGCAATCAGGTAAAAAACCACATTGGAGGTTCAAACTTGAAAATAAAACTATTGAATGGAATGATTTGATAAAAGGAAAAGTATCATTTGAAAGTAAGAATTTAAGTGATCCTGTATTAATTAGAGAAGATGAAACTTTATTATATCATTTACCTTCTGTAATAGATGATATTGAAGAAGGAGTTTCAGAAATTATTAGAGGTGAGGATCATATTTCAAATACAGCATTTCATATACAAATTTTTGAAGCCTTAAATTCAACTATTCCAACTTTTGGTCATCATCCTTTTTTAACTGATGAAAATGGAAAAGGATTTGGAAAAAGATTAGGTAGTTTGTCAATTGAAAAACTTAGAGACACTGGATTCGAAAGCTTAACAATATTAAATTATCTTTTAAGTGTTGGTACAAGTTCTAATATTAGTAGTGAAACAGATGTAACTAAATTAATAAATAATTATAACATATCTAATATCTCAAATTCTTCTCCCAAATTTTCAATTGAAGTTCTAAAATTATTAAATAAAGAAATATTACAAAAATATACATATTCAGATGTAAAAAATAAATTTCTTGATTTAGGAATACATGCCAATAATGATTTTTGGAATTTTGTTAAGAATAATATAAATTTTTTCTCAGAATGTACAGAATGGCACAATATTATTAAAACAGAAAAATTATTTTATGCAGAAGATAAAGAATTTTTAAAAGATGCTGCTGATTTATTGCCTAAAGAACCATATACTATCGATAGTTGGGATGAATGGATTTTGGAAATAAATAAAAAAACTGGAAAAAAAGGAAAAGATTTGTTTATGCCTTTAAGAATGGCATTAACTGGAAAAGCAAAGGGACCAGAGTTAAAATTCTTACTTCCTTTACTTACAAAAAACAATATTATGAAGAAATTAGGTGTAATTACTTAAAATAAATCATTAAATTTTGAATTAACTCGACATTAATTATCTTTTCATTTAGCAGGCCTAAAATAATGGAAAATAAGATTTATTTATTTGATACCACTCTAAGAGATGGTCAACAAACAACTGGAGTAAATTTTACTGTTAGTGATAAAATGATTATTGCTAATGCTTTAGATGAATTAGGTGTTGATTATGTTGAAGGAGGTTGGCCTGGTGCAAATCCAACTGATGATGAATTTTTTAATAGAGATATAAAATTTAATAATTCATCGTTTACAGCTTTTGGTATGACTAGAAGACCTAGCAAAAGTGCTGCCAATGATCCTGGGCTTAATACCTTAATAAACTCTAAAGCTACATCTGTTTGTTTAGTAGGCAAGTCTTCCTTGTTCCAAGTTACTGAGGCTTTATCAATTGATAAAAATGAAAATTTACTAATGATATCAGAAAGCATTAAAGAAATAACCAAAAAAAATAAAGAAGCAATATTTGATGCAGAACATTTTTTTGATGGATTTAAATATAATGAGAAATACTCTATTGAATGTTTAATGGCAGCTTATGAGTCAGGTGCTAGATGGATAGTTTTATGTGATACTAACGGTGGAACATTACCCAATGAAATTTTCGAAATTGTTTCTAAGGTTACTAAAGAAATACCTGGAAAAAATATTGGTATTCACGCCCATAATGATACAGAAAATGCTGTAGCAAACTCTCTTGCTGCAATAAATGCAGGTGCAAAGCAAATTCAAGGTACAATTAATGGACTAGGAGAAAGATGTGGAAATGCAAATTTAATCTCTCTTATTCCTACATTAGTTCTTAAAACTAATTATAAAACAAATATTAATAAAGACAAACTAAGTGATATTACTAAATTATCTAGATTAGTTGATGAAATATTGAATGTTCCTTCAAAAAAGCAAAGCCCTTATGTAGGAGAATATGCATTTTCTCATAAGGGAGGACTTCACGCATCAGCTGTAGAAAAAAATCCAGAAACTTATGAACATATTAATCCAGCTATAGTTGGAAACTCTAGAAACGTTATCATTTCAGATCAAGCAGGAAAATCGAATTTAATTACTCAATTAAATAAAATGTCAATTAATCTTTCAGATGATAAAATTAATAAAATTCTTAGAATTATTAAAGAAAAAGAATCTGAAGGTTTTTCTTACGATACTGCTCTAGCTAGTTTTGAAGTTTTGGTTAGAAAAGAAATAGGAGAAATAGTTGATTTCTATACCCTTCAAAAATTTAGAGTTACAGATGAAAGAAGATGGAATGCAAAAGGTCAACTTATAACAGAATCTGAAGCTACAATTAATGTTTATGTTGCAGATGAAGAAAGAATGACTGTTGGAGTTGGAAATGGTCCTGTAAATGCAATTGACAGTGCTTTAAGAAAAGCTTTGATTAGTTTTTATCCAACTTTAAAGAATCTAAAGCTAACAGATTTTAAAGTAATGATTTTATCTTCTGATAAAGGAACAGGAGCAGTTACAAGAGTTTTAATTGAATCAACAGATGATAGTAATCGTCATTGGACAACAATTGGAGTATCTCCAAATATTATTGATGCTTCTTACAATGCTATCCATGATAGTATCACTTATAAGTTATTTCATGATCTAAGATCATAATTGTGAGAATTATCAAACCTTCTATAGTTTTAGTTAAGCCTCAACTTCCAGAAAATATTGGTATGGTTGCAAGAGCTATGGATAATTTTGGATTAAATAAATTATATATTGTTAATCCCAGAGCAGGGTGGCCTAATAACTTAGCTATAAAATCTTCTGCTAATTCTAAAAAAATTATCTTAAATGCTAAGATTTATAATAATTTAGATAAAGCATTAGAAAGTTTTAGTTATGTTGTAGCTACTTCAAATAGAAGAAGATTTTTAAATAAACCAAGTCTTAGTAATGTGAATAGGTTATTTACAAATTTTCCTAAAAATAAAAAAGTAGCTATTGTTTTTGGACCCGAAAACTCTGGTCTATCTAATGAAGATTTGATGCTTGCAGATATAATCTTCACAATTGATACATCAAAATCTAATCAATCTTTAAATTTATCACATGCTGTTTTATTAATGTGTTATTGTTGGAGAGATTTTTTTCAAAAAAATAAGAGATTAAATAATAAAAATATAATAATTGAAAAAAAAGCTTTAAACAAAGATTTTTTATACTTTATGAATTTTTTAAAAAATGAATTAGAAGAAGTACGTTTTTTTCACCCAAAAAATAAAAGTAAAAAAATGTTTGAAAATATACAAACATTGTTTTTAAGGTCTTCTCTAAGTAAAATTGAAATTCAAACTCTTTGGGGAATGATAAAAAAGCTAAGAAAATAGTCAAATATTTAATAATATAGAATTGACATGTAAGATTATATCTCTATATATCCGCGAGATATATATGACAAAAAGAATAGCTGCTAAATACAAAATAGACCGCAGATTAGGTTGTAATCTTTGGGGCAGACCAAAAAGTCCATACAATAATAGAAACTCTCGACCAGGCCAACATGGTTTATCAGGTCAAAGAAGAAAATTATCTGATTACGGAAATCAATTATTTGCTAAACAAAAACTACGTTTTTATTATGGTGATTTAACAGAAAAACAATTCAGACGAATATATACAAAAGCATCTAATACTAAAGGCGATACTAGTGAAATTTTAATTGAACTTTTAGAAAGAAGACTTGATGCTATTGTCTATAGAATGAAATTTGTACCAACAATTTTTTCTGCCAGACAATTTGTTAATCATGGACATGTTAAAGTTAATGGAAAAAGAGTTAATATTCCATCATATACTGTTAAAGATGGTGATGAAATTTCTTTAAAAGACAAATCAAAAGAGATGAATTTAGTTCAAGAAGCAATTGTTTCTCAAGAAAGAGAAATACCTGAGTACCTTGAAGTTGATATAAAAGAATTTAAAGGTAGATTTTTAAGAGCTCCATTAATTCATGATGTACCTTACCCAGTAACTATGGAGCCTAATTTAGTTATTGAGTATTATTCTCGATAGATTTATTTTCATTTCTCAAAACATCTATAATAAAAATTAATACTCCAATCCAAATTATTATAAAAGCAATCAGTTTAGATAAACTCAAAGTTTCATCTAAAATAAATACTGAAGTAAAGAAATGAAGTGTGGGAGCTAGATAAAAAATAACTCCTGCAAAACCCAATGTTATAAATTTTACACCTTGATTAAATAAAAACAAAGGAAATACAGTAATTGCCCCTGTTAATATTAATAAATAATTTGTATTCATTGACTCATTTAGAAAAAAACCCAAGTTAGTATGATCAATATAAATTATATAAGGCAAAGCTAGTAAAGATATTAAAAATGATTCATACAAAAGACCTATTTCAGATGAAATATTTATTTGTTTCTTTAATAGACCATATACTCCCCATGAAGTGCCAATTATAATAGCAAGTATTGGTAAGGTGTTTAAACTAATAATTAAAAAAAATATTGCAAAAATCATTAATAAAATTGATATGAATTTAGCTTTTGATATTTTTTCATTTAAAAAAAAATACCCTAAACTGATACTTACAAAAGGGGTTAAAAAATAACCCATTGATGCATCTTGAATTCTATTAAGACTTACGGCAAAAATAAAACCTACCCAATTAATAGAAATTAAAATAGCACTAATACTTAAAATGACTAGAATTTTATAAGAATAGAATAATAAAAAAAAATCTTTAATTCTTCCAATAAATATAATTATAAGAAAAAGAAAAATAAAAGACCACAAAGCTCTGTGACTAACTATTTCTATAGCTGGAATATATTTTATTTGATTAAAGATTAGCGGTTGAGGTATCCCCCAAAAAGTAGAAGCAAAGGAAGTAAATAAAATCCCCTTTAAAAGATTATTTTTTTTCAATGTTAAGATGGACTAACTTGTATTCCTCTTGAATTTAATAATTCTAGAAGTTCTCCACTTTCATACATTTCCTTAACAATATCACATCCACCAATAAATTCTTTTTTAACATATAATTGTGGAATAGTGGGCCAATCGGAAAATTTTTTTATTCCTTCTCTCATATCATTACTATCTAAAACATTAACACTGTTAAAGTTAATTCCTAGGTTTTTTAAAACTTGAACAGTAGCAGCTGAGAATCCGCACATAGGAAAATCAGGAGTTCCTTTCATAAATAAAACAACATCATTAGTATTTAATTCATTTTTTATACTTTCTGTAACGTCAATATTAATATCATTCATTTTTTACTCCATTTTTGTTTTAAGCATTAACGCATGTAATTCGTTACCCATTTTACCTTCTAAAGAGTTATATACCATTTTATGTTGTTCTATTTTACTTTTTCCATCAAAAGTTTTTGAAATAACTGTTGCGCTATAATGATCCCCATCACCTCTTAAGTCTTCAATTATTACTTTAGCGTCAGGAATAGAATTTTTAATCAGTTCTTCAATTATTTTTTTTTCTAAAGGCATTAAATATTAAATAAAGTATTTGTCTTCAAAAGAAAAGTAAGAATTAAATTTTAAATTTATTTTTATAAATCCAATCAATACTTTCTTTTATATCATCATCTGTTAATAGCTTTTTTATCTCTTTTTCACTTAGATATTCATTTATCTTATTATCTTTTAACAATATTTCTATAAATTTTTCTTTTGTATTCCAGGCTTTTGTACATAAAGATTGTACATTTAAATATGCATCTTGACGTGAAAGACCCTTTTTTATAAGTGCTTTTAAAATATCTTGGCTTTTATGCAATCCCCCCAAACTATTAAGATTTTTTTCCATATTTTCTGGATAAACAACTAAATTTTCAATAATATTTGATAGTCTATTTAAAGCAAAATCCATTGCAATATTAATATCAGGAGCAAGTATTCTCTCTACACTAGAATGACTTATATCTCTTTCATGCCACAAAGCTATATTTTCCATAGCAGGAACAGTGGCACTTCTTATGTATCTAGCTAAACCAGTTAAATTTTCACTTAAAATTGGATTTCTTTTATGTGGCATTGCTGAAGAGCCTTTCTGGCCTGAACTAAAAAATTCCTCAACTTCTAAAATCTCAGTTCTTTGTAAATGTCTTATTTCGATAACTAATCTTTCAATAGATGAAGCAATTATCCCTAAAGTAGAAAAATAAAATGCATGTCTATCCCTTGGTATAACTTGTGTTGAAATGTCCTCAGTTTTTAAATTCAATTTTTTTGCTACATGTTCCTCTATTTTAGGGTCTATTGAATTGTAAGTTCCAACTGGTCCAGAAATAGAACAAATAGAAATTTCTTCTTTGGCAATTTTCAATCTTTTTAAATTTCTCAAAAATTCAAAGTAAAAAGAACCCATCTTTAAACCAAATGAAATCTGTTCAGCATGCACACCATGACTTCTACCAATCATAAAAGTATATTTGTGCTCAATAGATTTTTGTTTTAAATTATTAATTAATTTTTTTAACTGCTCAGTAATAATTTCAGCTGTTTGTTTTAATTGATATGAAAATCCAGTATCAATAATATCACTTGAAGTTACTCCAAAGTGAAAATACTTAGAATTTTCACCAATATAGGTGCTAACATTATTTATATAAGCCACAACATCATGCTTTGTTTCTTTTTCAATTTCTTTAATTTCATCAATATTAAATTTTGCTTTTTTTCTTATATCTTCTGCTGCTTTATTTGGTATTTCACCAAGTTCAGAAAGTTTTTCAGCTATCAAGCATTCAATTTCAGTCCAAATTTTAAATTTATTTTCATCTGACCATATTGATTGAATTATAGGTCTATTATATCTTGGAATCATTAAGCTCTTATAAAGGATTTATTGGAAAATCGGAATTATTATGAGAAAGAGTAAATATTTCATTACCTTTTTCAGTAATACCAATTGTATGTTCAAATTGAGCTGACAAAGATTTATCTTTTGTAACAGCTGTCCAACCATCGTTTAATATTTTTGTTCTCCAATCTCCTAGGTTTATCATTGGCTCAATTGTAAAAAACATTCCTGGTTTTAATATTGGCCCCTCTCCAATATTGCCATAATGCAAAACACTGGGAGGAGTGTGAAACTCTTTTCCTATTCCATGTCCACAAAAATCTCTTACAACTGAGTAATGATTTTTTTCTGCATGATTTTGTATTGCATACCCTATATCTCCTAAGTGCTTTCCTGGTAAGGCATTTTCTATGCCTATAAGTAGGCACTCAAATGTTGTTTTTAATAGTGAATAAATTTTATTGTTTATTGGTCCTGCAACATACATTCTTGAGCTATCACCATACCATCCATCTAAAATAACAGTGACATCAACATTAATTATATCATTATCTTTTAATATTTTTTGATCATTAGGAATGCCATGACAAACAACATGATTAACAGATGTACAGATTGATTTAGGGAAACCTTTATAATTTAAAGGTGCTGGAATAGCTTCATTTTTAATAATTAATTCATGACAAAAATCATTAATTTCTAACGTAGATATACCTGGTTTAATAAGTGATTTTAATTGATCCAATATTTTTGAAGCAAGAGAACCAGCCTTTCTCATACCTTCAAAATCTTTAGATGTATAAATAGGTATATTGTTTGACTGCATCAAATTTTCTTTTATACTAATAATTAGAAGTATTAAATAGATATCAGATATATATTTAATTGAAGCTTTTAATTGTATAAAAGCAATAATGGCAATTTTAAAAGCTGGAATATTGGTAATAGGAGATGAGATTTTATCTGGTAGAACGCATGATACGAATTCAAATTTTATAGCAAAAAAACTTACTGAATCAGGAATCTCTTTAGAAGAAATTAAAATTATTCATGATCATAAAGAAACAATCATTATTAATATAAAAGAATTTCATAAAAAATATGATTATGTTTTTACTACAGGAGGTATTGGCCCAACTCATGACGATATAACATCTGAAAGTATTTCTGAAGCATTTAATTTAAAATACTGCTTTCATGATGAGGCTTACAAAATATTAGAAAATTATTATCCTGCTGGTCAATTTAATGAAGGAAGAAAAAAAATGGCAAAAATGCCTGAGAATGCAAAATTAATAGAAAATCCTCTTACTGTTGCTCCAGGATTCATTATAAAGAATATTTATGTATTACCAGGTGTTCCAGAAATCATGCAAAAAATGTTCATTAGTTTATTAGAAAAAATTAAAAAAGGTTCTCCAAAAAAAATCATAACAATTAATACAAATTTATATGAAAGCGCTATTTCAATTGATCTGGAAAAAATTCAAAAGAAATTTAAGGAATGTAGTATAGGTAGCTATCCCTTTTTTAACTATATTACAAAAGATGGAGGTGTAAATATAGTGATTTCTTCTTGGACAATTGAAAACCTAGATGAAATTTCCAAAGAAATTCAAAATATGATTTCATTATTAGGTGGAAAAAGTTCAATAGTCTGATAAATGCATAAATTTGGCCTCGTGGTGGAATGGTAGACACAAAGGACTTAAAATCCTTGCCCTTTTGGGAGTGCCGGTTCAAGTCCGGCCGAGGCTACCAAAAAACAATTAAATAACCTATTCCCATATGATTAGATTTGTAACTTTAGGAACTAATAATTTAAAAAAAAGTTCTGATTTTTATGATGAAATTTTAAAGATACTAGACATTATTAGAGTTGAAGAAGAAGAAGGGAGATATGTGGGGTACGCAAAAGAAAAAACAGACAAGTTAGCATATTTTTATATTATGAGCCCTTTTAATAAAGATAAAGCTTCAATTGGTAATGGAACGATGATTTCATTTGATGCTCAAACACCAGAAAAGATTAATGCAATTCATAAAAAAGCTATAGAACTTGGAGCAATCAATGAAGGTGACCCTGGGCCCAGACACGGTGAAAATTATTATGGATATTTTAGAGATTTAGATGGAAATAAAATTTGCGTGTTTGCTGAAAATTAAAATTTAGGAATAGAATTGTTCTTTTAATACTCTTTCTTCCATCGAGTGTTTAGAATCTAAAAGTATTTTACAAGAACTTTTTTGAGAAGAAATAATATCAACTTTTACTATATTTCTAAATTCACTATGATCTGCTGTAACGCTTACAGGCCTATTAATATTATCAATAACTTCAAATTTTATATTGGTGTTATGTTGTAATAGAACACCTCTCCATCTTCTAGGACGAAAAGCACTTATAGGAGTTAAAGCTAGTAAATTAGAATTAAGTGGTATGATACTTCCATGAGCAGAGAGATTATATGCAGTACTACCTGCAGCAGTTGCAACTAATACACCATCACATACAAGTTCTTTAATTCGTTCTATTTCATTTATCTTAATCTTAATTTTAGAGGCTTGATGAGTTTGTCTCATCATTGAAACTTCATTAAATGCAATCGAAGTAAAAGATTTATTGTTATTATCAGTAGCGTTCATTTGAAGAGGATACAAAATTGTTTCATGTGATTGTTTTACTAATATTTCTAAATCTTCATCATTTTTAGCATTCATAAGAAAACCTACTGAACCACAATTTATACCAAAGAATGGTTTACTTAATTGATGAAAGTCATGTAAATTTTTAAGCATAAAACCATCTCCGCCTATTGGTACTATTATATCTGCATCCTCAGGCTGATTTTGCCCATATTTAGATACTAAGTACCCCTTAGCTTCTATCGCTTCTTTTGATTTTGAATTACTAAAATAAAATTTCATTATCCACCTGTAACATTCATATGTCTTTGAATATAAGGCTTATTATTTTCTTCAATTAAAAAATCATGTCTCTTAGGTTTAATTTTTAAAGCATAATTAATTTTTTCTTTAATATAATCATCGCCATAATCTTTTCTTAAGATATCTCTAAAATCAATATATTCATTTTGTCCTAAGCACATAAAAAGTTTTCCAGTACTAGTAATTCTAATTCTATTACAAGATGAACAGAAATTATTACTTAAAGGTGTAATAAAGCCAACATTTATAGATAATTTTTTACTCTGATAATATAAAGCTGGACCACCAGTATTCTTATCAATTTTTTTAAATTCAAAAATTGAATTAAGCTTATTAAAAGTTTTATCTAATGAAATAAATTGATGGTATCTATCAATCCCTGTTTCTTCCATTGGCATAACTTCAATGAAAGTTATATCTATTTTTAATTTGTTGGCCCAAAAAATCAATTTTTCTAATTCATTTTCATTAAAGTTTTTCAATGCTACAACATTTATTTTGACTTTTATTTTATTCTTTATTGCTTCTTTGATACCTTTGATTACATTATCTAAATTTCCAAATCTTGTAATTTTTTTATATTTGTCTGGATCTATAGTATCTAGAGAAATATTAATTCGATTAACTCCAAATTTTTTTAAATCTTTTGCATACTTTGCTAATAAAGTTCCGTTTGAAGTTAATGTAATCTCTTTTAAATTAGTTTTATTTTTTTTAAAATTTAGTTTTTTTATTAATTCAATAATATCTCTTCTTACTAAAGGTTCCCCACCGGTAATTCTGATTTTACTTACACCAAGTTCGATAAAGTTATCACAAAGTCTTTCAATTTCTTCTAGAGTTAATATTTCACTTTTTGGTAAAAAAGTCATTTTTTCTTTCATGCAGTAAACACATCTAAGATCACATCTATCTGTTACAGAAACTCTCAGGTAGTTTATTTTTCTGCTGAATTGATCAACTAATGTCATTATAATTTATAACTTCTAAATTAATTTCGTTTATATTGATAACTTTTTTGCCAACATTTTCAAAATTTACTGTAATTTTATTGGCTATTGATGATTGTATTTGTCCAATACCCCATTCAACATTATTTTTGTTAATTACATAACTACCTGGAGTTAAATCCATCCTATTTTCTTCAACCATCTAACTTACCTATATACTTAAAAAAGTATCTAATTTAATTTTTTTTCAGCCTTTTCATGCATTTCTTGAGCTTCTAAGCTTAATGTAGCAACTGGTCTTGCTTCAAGCCTTTTTATACTTATGGGTTCCCCAGTTTCATCACAATATCCGTAACTACCATCTTCAATTCTTTTCAAAGCAGAATCAATTTTATTAATCAGTTTTCTTTCTCTATCTCTAGTTCTTAATTCAAAAGATCTTTCTATTTCCTCAGATGCTCTATCAGTTACATCTGGTTTGGCTGTATTTTCTTCTTTTTGAAGATTAGCTAAGGTTTGGTTTGATTCTTTCAGCAATTCATTTTTCCAATCAATTAGTTTTATGCGAAAATACTCTTTCATTTTTGCATTCATAAATCTTTCTTTTTTTGTTGGCTTATAATTTTTAGAAATTTTAGTCATTTTTTTAGGACATGAGCAAATATCAAAAGATATTAATAATTCAAGAAATATAATACTAAAATATATAAATTCAATTTTTGAGGTTATAAAAAATATATATTTATCATATAGTTAAAATATATATCTAATAAGAACAAAAATAGAACTTTTCAAATAAGAACAAAACGTGTACAAAAATCAAAAATTTGCAAGAATCTTATTTAAAAACTAAGAAACAAAGGAGAAAGTTAATGTCTCAAACTAAATTTAAAGTAATAGAAAATAATAATATGGATAAAGAAAACAGAAATAAATCATTGGAAGCTGCTGTAGGGTTAATTGAAAAAAACTATGGAAAAGGCTCAATCATGAAGCTTGGCTCTAAGGCCAATGTAGAAATTGAATCTATTTCAACTGGCTCATTAGGGCTTGATATAGCCTTAGGAATAGGCGGAGTACCCAAAGGAAGAATAGTGGAGATCTATGGCCCTGAAAGCTCAGGCAAAACAACTTTAGCTACTCACATAGTTGCTGAATCTCAAAAAAAAGGTGGGAATTGTGCCTTTATAGATGCTGAACATGCCTTGGATCCAGCTTATGCAAAAAAACTAGGAGTAAATTTGGAAGAATTATTAATTTCTCAACCTGATACGGGAGAACAAGGTTTAGAAATTGCAGATTCATTAATAAAATCAGGTGGTATAGATGTTTTAGTTGTAGATTCTGTGGCAGCACTAGTTCCAAGAGCAGAGCTTGAGGGAGATATGGGAGATTCTCTACCTGGATTGCAAGCTAGATTAATGAGTCAGGCTCTAAGAAAATTAACTAGTTCTATAGCTCAATCAAATACATTGGTTGTTTTTATCAATCAATTAAGAATGAAAATAGGAGTAATGTTTGGTAGTCCTGAAACCACAACTGGAGGTAATGCTTTAAAATTTTATTCATCAGTTAGATTAGATATTAGAAGAATAGGGGCCATAAAAGAAAAAGATGAAATTATAGGTAATCAAACTAGAGTTAAAATAGTTAAGAATAAGGTTGCCCCTCCATTTAAAGTTGTAGAGTTTGATATTATGTATGGAGAGGGAATTTCTAAATTAGGTGAACTTGTTGATTTAGGTGTTAAGGCAGAAATTATTGATAAATCTGGTTCATGGTTTGCATACAATGATCAAAAGATTGGTCAAGGCAGAGAGAATGTTAAAACTTTTCTTAGAGAAAATCCTGAAATTAAAAAGGAAATAGAAAATAAAATACTTCTAAATGCTGGAATAGTTGAAAAAGCTATGATGGAAGGTGAAGTTAAAAATAAAGAGAGTAAAACAAAAGAAGAGTAATAAATTTTAATAAATTTTTAAAAAAGGGAGTGCTTATCTCCCTTTTTTTTGTATTAGACATACTAAAAATCTAGTAATAATACATACTAATGAATTCCAACAAAATTAGATCAACATTTTTGGAGTATTTTAGTAAAAATGGACATGAAATAGTACATTCTAGTCCGTTAGTTCCACATAATGATCCAAGTTTAATGTTTGCAAATTCTGGAATGGTTCAATTTAAGAATATTTTTACAGGAAAAGAGAAAAGAGACTATAAAAGAGCTGTTACGTCACAAAAATGTGTAAGAGCAGGTGGCAAGCATAATGATTTAGAAAATGTAGGTTATACTGCTAGGCACCATACATTTTTTGAAATGTTAGGCAATTTTTCTTTTGGTGATTATTTCAAAGATGAAGCAATACAATTTGCATGGAATTTAATAACTAAAGAATTTGGTATTAATAAAGAAAAATTAATTGTTACTGTTTTTAATGAAGATGAAGATGCTTATAATTACTGGAAAAAAATAGCAGGTTTAAATGATGATAAGATTATTAAGATTAGTACTTCTGATAATTTTTGGTCAATGGGTGATACTGGACCTTGTGGACCATGTTCAGAAATTTTTTATGACCATGGAGATAAATATCCAGGCGGTCCTCCAGGTAGTAAAGATGAAGATGGTGATAGATTTATAGAAATTTGGAATTTAGTTTTTATGCAATTTGAACAAATAACATCTGCAGAAAGAATTAATCTCCCTAAACCATCTATTGATACTGGTATGGGTTTAGAAAGAATATCAGCGCTATTAAATGGTACAAATGATAATTATAATACAGATCTCTTTATTCCATTAATCAATAAATCTATAGATTTGTTAAATGATGATAGTCAATCTAATAGTCCTAGCCATAGAGTTATTGCAGATCATTTAAGATCTTCATCTTTTTTAATTGCAGATGGGGTTACACCATCCAACGAAGGAAGAGGTTATGTTTTAAGAAGAATAATGAGAAGAGGGATGAGACATGCTCACACTTTAGGAAATAAAGATACAGTTTTTGATAAAGTTTTTCCAACTTTACTTAATATTTTTAAGGACTCATATCCTGAATTGAAAAGAGCTGAAGATTTGATAATTAATACATTTGTAAATGAAGAAACTAAATTTAAAGAAACTGTAGAAAAGGGCCTAAAACTTTTAGAGGAAGTTATTTCATTATCACCTAAAAAAATTGATGGAGAAATTGCATTTAAATTATATGATACTTATGGGTTTCCTTTAGATTTAACTCAAGACTACCTAAAATCAAAAAAAATTGAAGTTGATATTGAATCTTTCAATAAGAAAATGAAAGAACAAAAAGATAGAGCTAGAAAAAACTGGAAAGGTATAGGTGATCAAGAAGATCAAAAAAAATGGTTTCAAATTACTGAACATTTAAATTCTACTGAATTTTTAGGTTATGATCAAATAGAGTCTGAAAGTGAAATTATTTCTATAATTAAAAAAGATAGTGAAATTGATAATCTATTAGAAGAAGAAGAAGGGATTATCATTTTAAATCAAACTCCTTTTTATGCTGAAAGTGGTGGACAAATAGGGGATAGTGGAAAAATTATTTTTAATAATAGTGTTTTTGAAGTATCTGACACAACAAAATTATTTGGGACTTTTTATTTACATCACGGTAAAGTTACAATTGGTAATTTTAATAAAGGTAATAATGTTAATGCTATTATTGATATAAAAAAACGTGAATTAATAAAATCTAATCATTCATCTACTCATTTATTACATTCTTCTTTGAGACAAATACTAGGTAAACATGTTTCTCAAAAAGGTTCATTAGTTAATAACGAAAAACTTAGATTTGATTTTAGTCATAATGAACCAATAAGCCTAGAAAATATTGTTAAAATTGAAAATTATGTAAAAAAAGAAATTGAAGCAAATACATTAGTAGATACGAAAACTATAGATCATCAAAAAGCAATTGATGAAGGAGCTATGGCCTTATTTGGTGAAAAATATGGTGATGAGGTCCGGGTCATTTCAATGGGTACTAGAGAAAATAATCAGATATTTTCAAAAGAACTTTGTGGAGGTACTCACGTGGATAAAACTGGAGATATAATTGATTTTAAAATAATTAACCAATCAAGTGTAGCTTCTGGCATAAGAAGGATAGAAGCCTTAAGTAATATTACTGTAGATCAATATAAAGAAGAACAAATAAAGATAATAAAACAAAAAAAAGAAGAAAATCAAATAAAGATAAAAAAAATTATAGAAGAAATAAAAAAATTTGATAAAAATTTTTCTTATAATTATGATAATAATGAAGATCTATCTGTTTCTATAAGAGAATTAAGGAAAGATTTAGATTTAAAAAAACAAAATCAAAATAAAGAAAAAATATCACAAAATATTATTCATGAAAAAGTTAATGATATTGAATTTATTTATTTGATAGCAGATGATTATCCTCCTAAATTATTAAAACAATTTGTTGATGATCAAAAAAATAAATATAAACAAAAGTGTGTTTCTCTTATAATATCTAAAAATGATAATAAATTATCGATTGTCCTCGGCGCTACTAATGATTTAACAAATAACTTTGACTCCTCTCAAGTTATTCAAGATGTCTCAATAATTTTAGGAGGAAAGGGTGGTGGAGGACGTAAAGATCTTGCACAAGCTGGTGGTTTAAGTTTGGATCATATTAATAAGGCTATTACTAAAATAAAAAAGAATCTAGAATTTTAATTTATTTTCTAAATTTTCTTTTAAAGTTTTAAGAAAATCTTGAGTATTTAACCAATTTTGATCTGAATTAATTAAAATCGCTAGGTCTTTTGTCATTTTTCCGGACTCGACAGTTTCAATACAAGTTTCTTCAAGTTTTTTTTGTGAATTGTATCAAATTATCATTTTTATCAAACTTTCCTCTAAAATAAAGTCCTCTAGACCATGCAAATATCGAAGCTATTGGATTTGTTGATGTTTCTAAACCTTTTTGGTGATTTCTATAATGCCTTGTTACTGTTCCATGCGCAGCTTCAGCTTCTACTGTTTTACCATCAGGTGTCATAAGTACACTTGTCATTAGCCCAAGTGAACCATATCCTTGAGCAACGGAGTCTGATTGGACGTCACCATCATAGTTTTTGCAAGCCCAAATAAAATTTCCTTCCCATTTAAGGGCAGTAGCAACCATATCATCTATTAATCTATGTTCATAAACTATATTTTTTTGCTTAAATTTTTGAGCAAACTCATTTTGAAAAATATTTTCAAATATATCTTTAAATCTTCCATCATAAACTTTTAAAATTGTATTTTTTGTAGATAGGTAAACAGGCCATCCCAAGTTTAGTCCATAAGTAAAACAAGCTCTAGCAAAATCAATAATTGATTGATCAAGATTATACATTGAAAGAGCTATTCCTTCTTTTTCAAACTCATATACGTCTTTTATAAAACCATCACTTCCATCAGTTGGTTCAAAAACCATTTTTAATTTTCCAGGTTTTTTTATTAAAGTATCTGTTGCTCTATATTGATCTCCAAAAGCATGCCTAGCAACAACTATTGGCTTGTTCCAGTTAGTTACAATTCTAGGAACATTTTTACATATAATTGGTTGTCTAAAAATAGTCCCACCTAATATATTTCTTATTGTCCCATTAGGTGAACGCCACATTTTTTTTAAATTAAATTCTTTTACCCTATCTTCATCAGGGGTAATAGTCGCACATTTAATACCAACACCAAATTTCTTTACGGCTTCAGCTGCATCTATTGTAACTTGATCATCACTTTTGTTGCGATTTTCTATACCTAAATCATAATATTTTATATCAATATCAATATAAGGAAGTATTAATTTATCTTTAATGAATTCCCATATAACTCTTGTCATTTCATCACCATCCATTTCAACAATAGGGTTTTTTATGATTATTTTAGACATAGTTAAAATATTTTTTTAAATTCATTCAACGTATTTATAGATAAACATATATCATGAAAATTTTTATTTGAAAAATTTTTTTCTAAAGATTGATTGTAAAGGTTAATTAAATGTTCCCAGTAATTTTTATAATTAAAAATTATAATATCTTTATTATGCAATTCTAAAAACTTCCAAGATATAACTTCTGTAGCTTCTTCTATTGTTCCAGACCCACCTGGTAAAATAAGAAATGCATCACCTAATTCAAATAATTTTTTTTTTCTTTCACTCATATTGTCTACAATTAAAGTTTTTGTAATTTT
Organism: Alphaproteobacteria bacterium; assembly: GCA_045560915.1. Lineage (GTDB taxonomy): Bacteria > Pseudomonadota > Alphaproteobacteria > HIMB59 > MarineAlpha5-Bin3. Next base: position 17,391 of record JBJKYT010000045.1, on the reverse strand, counting down.
TTCATTTTTATTTTCTATATTTATTAAAAATTCTGGAATTATACCTTCAACTTCACCTCCTGCAGATATTGCTGAATTAGATAAAGCGCCCATCATACCGACATTGCCTCCACCATATATTATTTTAATTGATTTATTCGCTAGAAATACCCCTAAATCATTAGCTAAATTATAAAAATCTGATTCTAAATTTTTTGATGAAGAGCAATAAATTGTTAAAGATTTTATTCTCATAATTCTGTATGTATCTTTTTAAATATAAATCAATTAGAAAATGCAATATAAAATTCATAATGAAGGATGGGTGTATTTAGTTATTACCTTAATTATAGCTATTATTTTTATTCCTTTTTTTATTATACTTAGTTTTATTTTTTTCTTTTTAAGTTTTTTTATTTATTATTTTTTTCGAGATCCAATAAGGTCTATACCTGCCGAAGAGTTAATAGTATCGCCTGCAGATGGAACTGTTACTTTTATTGGTGAAGTTGATGCACCAGATATAATAAATTCAGATTCAAAATATATTAAAATAAGTATTTTTTTAAGTATTTTTAATGTTCATGTAAATAGAATACCTTGTAATGGAACAATCAAGAAAGTTAATTATATAAATGGAAAATTTTTTAATGCCTCTTTTGATAAATCAAGTGATCAAAATGAAAGAAATGAAATAATTTTAAAAAATAGTGATAATGAAGAATTATTAATTGTTCAAATTGCCGGATTAATAGCTCGAAGAATAGTTTGCAATATAAAAGAAAATCAAGATGTTTATCAAGGTCATAGATTTGGAATAATTAAGTTTGGTAGTAGAGTTGATTTATTTATTCCTAATAAATATAAACCTTTAGTTGCCGAGGGACAAACAGTTATTGGTGGTGAAAGTATTTTAGCTAACCCAAACAATATTCAACATATATCCAGTTCGATTAAAATTTAATTATGCAAAATAATTCTAGTTATTTATCAAAATATATTCCTAATTCCATTACTATACTTTCATTGTGTTGTGGCTTAACTTCTATTAAATTTTCTTTGTCACAAGATTGGAAAATTTCTATTTATTTAATAATATTTGCAGCAATTTTTGATTTTTTTGACGGTTGGTTTGCAAGAAAATTAAAAGGTGGAAGTAATTTTGGAGCAGAATTAGATTCATTAAGTGATTTTATATCTTTTGGAGTTGCACCTAGTATATTAATATATTTTTGGACTCTTACTTCTTTAAATTCCTTAGGATGGAGTGTCGTATTGTTTTTTGCTGCATGTGCTGCTTTACGACTAGCAAGATTTACAGCTGATATATATCTTACAAATAAACCTATTGATTCAACTGTTTATTTCACTGGTATTCCTTCTCCAGCTGCAGCAGGGTTAACTTTACTCCCACTTTTTATTTATTTTGAATTTGATTTGTCCATAATAAAAAATTCTTATTTAAATTTTTTTAATTTAGCAATTATTGGCTTTTTAATGATTAGTAAAATACCTACTATATCTCTTAAGAGTATTAATTTTTCAAAAAAAATTGCCCCATGGATTGTTTTATTGATTGTTTTAATATGTATTGGTCTAATTTCAAATTTATGGTTAACTTTAATTATTTTAGCTTTTACTTATATTATATCAATATTGTATACTGTTATTAATAGTAGATAGATTAAGAACTAATTTTTTTATTATACCAATTCTTAACGTTTTCTCTTAGCATCAAAGCTGAAGGTGTAACTATTAGAGTTAAGAGAGTAGCAAAAATTAGACCAAAAACAATAGCTGTTGATAATTGTACCCACCATTGCGTATCTGGTGAACCCCTTGTAATTTCTCTAGTAATAAAATCTACATTTGTCATTGTAACCATAGGTAGTAGACCAAGAACTGTAGTAGTGGTTGTAAGTAAAACAGGTCTAAGTCTTTGTGCCCCAGTTTTAATGATTGATTCTCTTATATTGGAATTTTTTGTTTTTAAAAAATCAAAGGTATCTATTAATATTATATTATTATTAACAACAATACCTGCAAGAGCAATAACTCCTACACCTGACATAACAATACCAAAAGGTTGGGCAGTTACCATTAGCCCTATAAAAACACCAGCTGTAGACATTAAAACTGCAAAAAGAATTAATAAACTACTATAAAAGCTATTAAATTGTAAAAGCAATATCATAAGCATTAAAAATAATGCAACTCCAAAGGCTTTAGTTAAAAATTGTTGAGCTTGTTTTTGATCTTCGTTTTCTCCAATTAATTCAACTTTAACTTTATTATCTAATTCATATCTAGGTAAATCTAATGTTCTTCCTCTCCAAGATGGTGCATTATCTGAAATTCCCAAAACGTATTCTAGTTCTTTAACTTTTCCATCTGGGTAAACGCCAGGTTCTACATCTGCTTGGATATTTATAGCATTTTTTGAATTCACTCTGATAATATTGCCAGTTCTATTATTTGGTTCAATATCAACAAAATTAGATATTGGAACTAAACCACTTGATGTAGAAACTCTTAAATTATCTATTCTATCTAGCGTTCTACCTTCATTTGGATATCTTAAGAATAAAGGGATACTTTCATTACTATCATCTGGTCTATATTCTCCAAGTTTTAGTCCATTTGTTGCAAGTTTTATTACATTTCCTATTGATGTAATATTAGCCCCAAATTTTGAAGCTTGCTTTCTATCTACATTTATTTCCCATTCAATTCCGGGAGCAGGTAAATTATCCTCAATATTCATTAATTTAGGATAATTATCTATAAACTTTTTTAATTTTATCCCTTCAGATATTAATAGTTTTTTACTATCACTAGTTAATTTAATATTAATCGGTTTTCCTTCTCCAGGTCCACCTTGCTGTTCTCTAGATTCTACTTTTATACCATTAATGGTTTTTGCTTTATTTAAAATTTCAGCAAGAATAACTTTTGATTTTCTTCTTTTATCCCAATCATTATATTCTAAACTAATAGATCCAATAAAATCTTCAGAAGCTTCAGATTGCTCACTAACATTTCCACTTAAAGAATAAATATTTTTAAATTCTTGGTTTTTAGATTGGATTTTTAAAATAATATTCTCTACCCTAGACACATAGTCTTTCTTTTCTTCAACAGAAAGGTTGCCTCTTGCATAAACTACAATCTTTGCAAGATCTGGCTCAACATCTGGAAAAAATTCAACTCCTTCTCCAACTTTGGTATACGTATAATTTACAGCTATTAAAATTATTATAGCACTTATAATTACCTTTGAAGGGTGATTAAGTAAAAAATTTAATATTTTAGCATACAAACCTACAAAACCAGTAACATTTAGTATTGGTTCATTAGATTCTGATGATAAGATTTTTGCATTTAAAGATATATTCTTATCAGTTGAATTAACACTTTCTGTAATTTTATAAACTCTAGGGATTATTTTAATGAATATAAATATAAACAAAGATAAACTTAATAAATATTTTAAAATAGTTAGAATGAAATTGTAACTGCTTAATTCTAACATTCCAAATATAAAAGTTAATATATTAAAAAAGATTAATGATAATAATAAAGGAATAATTAACTGAAGTATAATTCTTGATACTGTATTAAGTATTGAACCTAAAACTGGAACAAACAATAAAGCCATAAATAATGAAGATATTAGAACGCAAATTAGAGTAATAGGTAAATATTTCATAAATTCACCAGCAATACCTGGCCAAAATATTAATGGAAGAAAGGCTGCTAGAGTTGTCGCTGTTGAAGATATTATTGGTAAAGACATTTTTTTTGAAGCATTAGCAAATGCTGCTTTTACACTTAGACCTTCTTTAATTTTTCTATCAGCATATTCAACGACTACAATTGCACCATCAACTAAAAGACCAACTGATAAAATTAATGCAAATAAAACGACTATATTTATTGTAAAACCCATTATCGATAATGCTAGTAATCCTGATAGAAAAGAGCCAGGAATAGATACACCTACAAGTAATCCTGATCTAATTCCTAGAGCTCCAAGTATTATTATTAAAACAAGAATAATCGCAGCAATTACATTGTTTTGTAGACTATTAAGCATTGTCTTAATACCTTTTGACTGATCACTACCAAATGAAATATCAACATTTTCTGGAAAATCTTCTGAAGTTTTATTTGTTACTTTTTTAACTTCTTTAATCGTATTTATAATGTTTTCTCCAATTCGTTTTGAAACATCAATAGTAACTGAATTTGATCCGTTAACATTTGCAAAAGATTGTCTATCTTCAAAAGTTCTTTTTACTTGTGCAATATCTCTAAAAGTAATTACAGAATCACCATCTGTTTTAACAGGTGTATTTAAAACATCTTCAATTGTTTCATACAAACCTGGAACTTTGATATCAAAGCTTCCATCTCCAGTATCTTGACCACCAGCAGATACCATTTTGTTATTTTGTCTTACAATATCAATTAAACTTTCTAAATTTATACCGTAACTCTCTACTGCAGTTGGATTAATTAAAATATCAACTTGTTCATTTCTTTTCCCTCCAATTTTAGCTTCTAGCACACTGGGAATAGTTTCAATATCATCTTGTAAGGTTTCAGCTAAATCTTGTAATGTTCTGTTTGGAACCTCACCACTTAAAGAAATTGATATAATAGGAAAGGTACTAATGTTCACTTCATTGACTGTTGGTTCATCAGCTTCATTAGGTAGATCACCTTTTGCTCTATCAACCTTTTCTCTAATATCAACCATTGCTTGATCAGAGTCAAAACCAGCATCAAATTCTAACAGTACATTACCTCCACCTGAATAAGCAGTAGATCTTACTTCTTTAACACCTTCTACTGTTTTAACTTCATCTTCTATTGGTTTAACTAAGAGTCTTTCTGAATCTTCTGGCGAAATTCCATTCTGATGAAGTGATATATAAACTATAGGAATGCTTACATCTGGAGATGATTCTTTAGGCATTGATATATAAGTAGAGGCTCCAGAAATAAGTATAAAAAAAAGCACTCCCATAAAAACTCGAGAATGATTTATTGCGTAGTCTATAATGTTCATTAATATTTTAGTTTATTTTTTCACCAATACTTATGTATTCTTGTCCGCTGATAATTAGATTTACTGATTCAGGTAGTCCTGAAACCCACATTCCATCGATTGTATCTTTAATAGTTTTAGTAGGATAAAAAACAACATTATTTTCTTTATTAACTGCTTTTACACCTACAGTTCCATCATCCAATAAAGTCAAAATTGAAGGTGGTATTTTATGAGCTTTAAGCTCTGATCCTTTAATAATTATCTTAGTTGTAATACCACTTTTATAAGTTAAATCTTTATTGTTAGCTTCAATAGTAATTTCAAATGTTCTAGTACTTATTTCAGCAGATGGAGAAATAAAAGTTATTGTGCCATTTTTTTTTATACCATTGCTATCTTCAATTATTGCATTTGTTCCTACACTAACTTTATTTACATCAAATTCCGATAAGTAACCTTCAATTTTAATTGGATCTAAGTCAATTATAGTAAATAGGGGAGTGCCTACTGAAATAAATTCAGTTTCCTCTACCATTTTTTCAGAAATAATTCCATCAAATGGGGCTGATATATTAGTTTTTGCTATATCAAGTTTAATATTTTTTAGTAAAGATTTTACATTGGTAATTTGAGCTTCTAAATTAGCCAAAGTTGATTCAAATTTAATTTTTATATCTTCTCTATCTGCTTCAGCATTAGCTAAATTAAAAGAAGCAAGGCTTAGTTTAGATTTAGAGCTTAAACCTTTATCTATTAGTTGTTTAGCAGAAGCATATTCAATTTCATACAATTTAATTTTTTCAATATTTTGTCGCAATAAATTATCTCTATTTTTTTCATTTAATATTAATTCTTTTGATAGTCTCTCTAAATCTTTTTGAGCACTTAATAATTTTTCTTTTCTGTCATCCATAGATATTAAAACCAAACTTAAGTTTTTATTAACTTTATCTCCTCTAGAAAAATTAATTTCACTTATGTTTCCAGAAGTTTCAGACTTAACATCTATTTTTTTGTTATGTATAGTTTGACCTTGTAATTCAATTGATTGATCAATTAAGTTAGCTTTAAAAACTTTAGTTTCAACTGAAAATACCAGCTCTTCATTTTCATTAGAATTATCATCTGATTTATAAGAATTTGTATCTTTATTTTCAGTAGTATTCGAATTTGCTTCATCTTGAGCATTTACATTAGTTATTTGCCCTGACCCTAGCCATCCGACTACACCGGCTAGAATTAGAAATGCGACTATTATTGATCTTTTCATTTTAGTTTTGATAAAAGCTATATATATTAAAGTTATTAAAAAACAATTTTTTGTTATTTTTTTTATCGTTAATTATGAAATCAAAAACATGGATTTTAAGACAAAAAAATGATCAGTTTGTAAAAAAAGCTAAACAAATAGGTTACATTAGTAGGGCGGCTTTCAAATTAGAAGAAATTGAAAAAAAATTTAATTTGATCAAACATTCAAGAAATATATTTGAATTTGGTTCATCTCCAGGAGGATGGACACAAGTAATTCTTAATTCAAATAAAAATATTAAAATAACAAGCATTGATTTACTAGATTTAAAAATAAAACATAAAAATATACAATTTTTTAAAGAAAATTTTCTTACTTTTAATTTTGATATACTTAATGAAGACTATGACTTAGTATTATCTGATATCGCTCCAAATACAACTGGTCATCAATCAACTGATCATTTAAGAATAAGTCAATTAATTTATGAAATAATAGATAAATTAGAGATATTATTAAAACCTAAGGGTTCATTCATTTGTAAAATTTGGAAAGGAGAAGAAGAAAAAGAAATTATTAAAAAATTAAAAATATTATTTGAAAATATTGATTACTTTAAACCTCAATCATCAAGAAAAGAATCAAGTGAAATTTTTATAGTTGCTAGAAATTTTAAATAATTATGGATAAAAAATTAGAAAATATTTTAATTATAGATTATGGGTCACAGTATACCCAACTTATTGCTAGAAGAATTAGAGAATTGAAAGTTTTTTGTTCAATATATCCATATAATAAAATTACAAATAAATTAATAAGTGAATTAAATCCCTCAGCTATTATTTTATCTGGAGGACCAAAATCTGTACTTGATAAAAATTCTCCAAAATTAGCTTCAAATATTTTAAATTTACAAAAACCAATTCTAGGTATTTGTTATGGAATGCAATTATTGACTAAAACCTTAGGTGGGAAAGTTAAACGTTCAACTAAGAGAGAATATGGACATACTTTAATTAATATTAAAAAAAAATCTTTAATTTTTAAAGGAATAAAAAAAAATAAAATTAAGGTTTGGATGTCTCACGGAGATAATATTCAAAAAATACCCAATTCCTTTTCTATATCGTCTGTTTCAGATAATAATATAATTTCTTCAATTGAAAATAAAAAAAATAAAATTTATTGCTTACAATTTCATCCAGAAGTATTCCATACAGATAATGGATTAAAAATAATTTATAATTTTCTTTTCAATATATCAAAAATAAAGAATAAATTTAAAATTAAAAATTTTATTGATAATAAAATTCTAGAATTAAAAAATGAAATTAAAGATAAAAATGTTATTTGCGGTGTATCTGGAGGAGTTGACTCTACCGTTACTGCTTATTTATTAAATAAAGCAGTTAAAAAGAATTTATTTTGCATATTTGTAGATCATGGTCTTTTAAGAAAAAATGAATCAAATCAAGTTGAAAAAATTTTTAGAGAAAAATTTGGAAGAAAATTTATTAAAATTAATGCATCAAATATTTTTTTAAAAAAATTAAAGAATATTTCTGATCCTGAACAAAAAAGAAAAATTATTGGAAAAACATTTATTAAAGTATTTGAAAAAGCTGCAAAAAAGATATCTGATGTACATTTTTTGGGACAAGGAACTCTTTATCCAGATATCATTGAAAGCGTTCCTTTTTTTGGAGGTCCCACAGCTAAAATCAAAAGTCACCATAATGTTGGCGGTTTACCAAAGAGAATGAAACTTAAAGTTATTGAGCCATTAAGAGAATTATTTAAAGATGAAGTAAGGACTGTTGGTAAAAAATTAAATATAGATAATCATCTTCTTCTTAGACATCCATTTCCTGGACCTGGATTAGCAATTAGAATACCAGGAGCAATAAACAAAACAAAAATTAAAATTCTTCAAGAGGCTGACTTTATATTTGTTAATTATTTAAAAGAAAAAAAAATTTATAATAATATTTGGCAAGCCTTTGTAGTTTTATTACCTGTTAAATCAGTAGGTGTTATGGGAGATGAAAGAACTTATAATTATTGTTGTGCGATTAGAGCAGTTACTTCTGTAGATGGTATGACTGCTGATTTTTATATGTTTACAAAAAATCAAATACAAGAGATTACAAATAGAATTATTAATAATGTATTAGGAGTTAATAGAGTATTATTTGATTTTACCTCAAAACCCCCAGGAACAATTGAATGGGAATAAATTGAAAAAAAAAATTTTGATTATTTTTATAACACTCTTAATTTCAGTAATTAGTACAAACAGTCAAGCAAACGAAGATACTAATAAAATTAAGCGTGTCCCTGCTGAATGGGAACCTCAAGAGGCGATTTGGATTCAATGGCCAGGCTATTGGGAAAAAGACTATGAAATGACTTTTGCGAAGATAACTAATATAGTTTCGCGCTATGAAAAGATTCATATTCTTTATCATTCGGATCCAATTTATTTAGATGCACAAAAAGCATTGAGAGATATCGAAGCAGATCCAAAAAATGAAAATATTCATTGGCATAAAGTTGCTAATGATAATGCTTGGATGAGAGACAATGGCCCTGTTTATGTTTTGAATGATAATGGGCTACGAATTCAAAATTGGAATTTTAATGCATGGGGTGGTGCTTTTGGCTCAGATATCTCTTTTAATTTAGATAATGAAGTCCCAGATAAAGTTGGCGCGATACTTAATATGCCAGTTGATAACATAGATATAGTTCATGAACGAGGGAACTTAGAATTTAATGGATTAGATACAGTTATATTAAATTGGAGCACCATTGGTGATCCTAGCAGGAATTTAAACTACAATAAAAAACAAGCAGAACTTGATCTAAAGAAGCACTTCGGTGTAACTAATGTTATTTTTATTGAGGGCATTCCAGATGGAGATCTTACAAAAGGACATATCGATGGTATTGCTCGATTTATTAAACTAAGAACTGTAGTCGTCGTTCAATGTACAACTAAATCATTATGTCGACCAGATAGCAAAGATGCTGAGATTTATGATAATGCAGCCAAAATAATTAAGGAAGCAGGGTTTAATGTAATAAGAGAACCTATTGAGGGCTTTGTTAAATATAACAATCAAACGTTTGATACTAATTACATGAATTGGCTTGTTGGAAACGGATTTGTAATCGTACCTGGTTTTGGAAATCCGGAAACAGATATAGCAGCAAAATCTCGTATAGAGAGTTATTTTCCTAATCGCGATGTGCATCTAATTGAAATGTTAAGCTCTTGGGCAGCTGGGGGTGGAGTTCATTGCCATACAAATGATCAACCTGCTTTTTCTATATCTAAATAAATCCTTATAAATTGACACAAACTAACTACAAAGTATTTAAAGATTTTTTATGTATTCTTATACTGCAATAATAAAATGGGCACTATTGAGTTTGAATGATAATATTTTTTATAAATATATAAACTTTAAGAATTTAAGAATGGGTAACTATTGAATGGAAATAAAAATATAGTATATCGTTTAAATCAATAATTTTGATATTTAAAAGTGAACAATTTTATACCTATAAATGAAATTAAAATAGATAATAATTTATTTAATTTTGTGAATACAGAAATTCTTCCTGGCATTGACATACAACAAGATCAATTTTGGAAAAATTTTTCAACAATAATTCAAGAATTAGATCCTATAAATAAAACTTTACTAGAAAAAAGAAAGAATCTTCAATTAAAATTAGATAATTGGCATGAAACAAATAAAGGAAAAGAAATTGACATACATGAATATAAACAATTCTTATCTGATATTAATTATCTTGTAGAAGAAAAAGAAGATTTTAAAATAAATACAGAAAATGTAGATGATGAAATAGCTAAGATATCTGGCCCACAATTAGTCGTTCCCATTACAAATGCTAGATATGCTTTAAATGCAGTAAATGCCAGATGGGGTAGTTTATATGATGCTCTTTATGGAACTAATGTTATTGATGAAACTACTGAAACTTCTCAATATGATCCTAAAAGAGGATTAAAAGTTATAGAATATGCAAAAGATCATTTAGATAAAATAACTCCTTTAAAAGATTCATTGTGGAAAGAAATAACTAAGATAAAAATTGAAGATAATAAAATTAAATTTTTTTATTCAGATAAATCTTTCACTACTTTAGTTAATGAAAATCAAATTATTGGTGTAAGGTATAAAAATCAATATGAAATCAAAGAATTAATTCTATTAAAAAATAATTTACATATCAGAGTTCTTATAGATCCTAATCATCAAATAGGTAAAAATGATTCTGCTAATATTTCTGATATTCTAATTGAATCGGCTATATCAACTATTTTAGATTGTGAAGATAGTGTAGCTACAGTTGATGCTGATGATAAAATTGTGTCATATAGAAATTGGTTAGGCCTTATGAAAGGTGATTTAGAATCTGAATTTCTCAAAAATAAAAAATTAGTTAATAGAACTTTAAACAAGGATATAGAATATTTTTCTTTATCGGGAGAAAAAAATTTTTTAAAGTCTAGATCCTTAATGCTAATTAGAAATGTGGGACATTTAATGACAACTCCTGCTATCTTAAATAATGATAATCAAGAAATAGGTGAAGGATTAATGGATGCTATAATTACAAGCTTAATTGCTCTCCATGATATTAAAAAACAAAATGGAATGATTAATTCGTTAAAAAAATCTATTTATATTGTTAAACCTAAAATGCATGGTCCTGAAGAAGTTGAATTCACTGTTTCATTATTTGAAAAAACTGAGAAGCTACTAAACCTTGAAAAAAATACAATCAAAATTGGTATTATGGATGAAGAAAGAAGAACTAGTATTAACTTAAAGGAGTGTATACGTGCTGCTAAATCTAGAGTAGCTTTCATAAATACTGGTTTTTTAGATAGAACTGGTGATGAAATACATACTTCGATGTTTGCTGGTCCTTTTGTTAATAAAGGGGAAATGAAAAATTCTACTTGGATTAAAGCTTATGAAAGCAGAAATGTAACTATAGGTTTAAAGTGTGGACTTCAAGGTAAAGCTCAGATTGGTAAAGGAATGTGGGCAATGCCTGACTTAATGAAAGAAATGATCGATCAAAAGATTAATCATTTAAAAGCTGGTGCAAATTGTGCTTGGGTTCCAAGTCCAACAGCTGCTACTTTACATGCTCTTCACTATCATCTTCTAAATATAATAGATGTACAAAATGATATAATGAAAAAAGAAGAAAAAAATACTATCAATGATCTAATTACATTACCATTACTTAACAGACAGAATCTATCAGAAGATGAAATTAATGCAGAGATAGAAAATAATGTTCAAGGAATTCTAGGATATGTAGTTAGGTGGGTTGATCAAGGTATCGGATGTTCAAAGGTTCCAGATATTAATAATATAGGTTTAATGGAAGATAGAGCTACTTGTAGAATTTCCTCTCAAGCGTTAGCTAATTGGCTCAAACATGAAATTATTTCTGAAAAACAAGTTGTTAATGCTCTGATAAAAATGTCAAAAATAGTAGATAATCAAAATGCAAATGATCCTAATTATAAATCTATGTCAGAAAATTTTGACTCTTTATCTTTTAAAGCTGCAAAAGAATTAATTTTTGATGGAATAGAGCAACCATCAGGATATACTGAGCCCATACTTCATAAAAAAAGATTAGAATATAAAAAAATTAATAATTAATTTTTATTATATAAAAATTAAATTATATGAAGTTCTCTTCTTTTTAAAAATGCCAAAATGTCATCAATCTTATTATATTTTTTTTTTAATGAATTTTGTATTTTGAGATTATAAACAATACTGTTTTTCTTATTTTTTGTTATTTTTGTCAAAATACAATCTGGTGAAGCTAGAGAGTGTTTAAACATATAAAAAGATGCTTCTTGTTTACCAAAAATTATTGCATAATCTTTCCAATTTCCTTTAGAAACTCCTAAAGAATAGCAAGAAAGAATTTTGCTTAATTCAATTTTCGAAAAAAATAATTTAGAATTGTGGAATTTTCTAACTGATGGTAGGAGGTGCATTAAATATAATATATCAATTTTTTTATGCCTGTAAATGCTTCAAATTCTGACTTAGACTGGCAAGCGCCAGATTTTAATTTAATATCTGTGGATGAACAGTATTACTCTCTTAGTCAATTGGCTGGAGAAAATGGTACTTTAATAGCTTTTATATGTAATCATTGTCCCTATGTTATAAGAATTATTGAAAGATTTGTTTATGAATCTATACAATTAAATAATATTGGAGTTTCAACAATTGGAATTATGTCAAATGATGTAAAGCAATACCCTGAAGACTCTTATGAAAAAATGAGAAAATTTTCTTTAAAATATGATTTTAAATTTCATTATTTATATGATTCAACTCAAAAGGTTGCAAAAGATTATAAGGCAGTTTGTACTCCTGATATTTTTGGATTTAATAAAAACCTTCAACTAAAATACAGAGGAAGAATTGACTCTAAAGTAGTTGAAGAAGATAATAATGATATTAAAAGAGAAATGTACGAAGCAATGAAATTGATTAAAGAGACAAACGAAGGTCCTTTAAATCAATTTAATAGTTTTGGATGTTCAATAAAATGGGCAAATAATGAATAATATAGATATTAAAAATAATTTTATCAATCAGATAAAAGAAAAATACAAAATAATAATAGGAATAATTTTATTTATTTTTCTATTAGTAATTATAATCCAAGTATATTTTTATTATAATAATAAAAAGATATTAGATACAAGTGTAATTTATAATGAAACAAAATCAGATTTTAAAAATAATGAATTTATTAGTTTATTAGATGAAATATCTAAAGAAAAAAATTTTTATGGTGTTTTAGCTAAAATAGATAAAATCAATTTAAAGTTAAGTAACAACGAATTAGATTCGGCGTATCAAGATTATATAACTTTATTAAATCAAAGTAATTTAGCAAATTTATATAAATCTACAATTTCAATTCAAGCTTCATATAATTTTTTAAGACTACTCTCTGAAGAATCAAATATGAATAAATTATCTGAATTTAAAACAAAAATAAATAAACTATTGTCTTTTGTAGATCCTTCTATTGATTCATTTATTGGTTTTAACTTAGAAATTTTATATTTATTATCAATATTGGAACAAGATTTTTCTAATTCTTTATCTTTAAGTAATGAAAGTCAAGATTTATATCAACAAATACAAGAAGGTGATAGAATTTCAGCATTTATTAAAGAAAGAGTAAAAAAAATCAATGATTTTCAAAAATATAAGTAAATTAATTCTTTTAATTCCATTTTTTCTTTTGTCATGCAAATCATTAGATTTAATTTCAAAAAAAGAAGAAAAAATAATTAATTATAGTGATATAATTGAGACATCTACAAATATTCAATTAAATTCATATTTAAATAATAGCTCTATTTCTAAAGATTCATATGATGAATTAAAAATTACAAAATGGGATAATAATAATTATAAAAAAATTAAATCTTTTAATTCCTTTGGAAAATCTTACATTGAAATTAATCCAAGTTTAAAAATTATTGTTAATAATGAATTGATTTTTTTTAATCATAAAAAAGAATTAATATTTTATGATTTAGATAATTATAAAATTGTTAAAAAAGTTAAATTAGATTTAACAGTAGATGACAAAGATATAAACCCAACTTCTGTAGCTCAAATATTTGATAATTATATAATGACATTATCTAATGGAACAGTATTTTCATTTAATTTAGATGGATCGATTTTATGGCAAAGAGAGTTTAATGATATACTTAAAACCCCAATTAAAATTTTTGATGATAACTTGATTATTTTACTATCTAATAGAATTCTATCTTTAAATCATTTAGATGGAAGCAATAATTGGGAGTATATATTTGATAGTAATGATCCAATTAGAGTTTTAGGAGGAGATATTATATCTCTAAATCACTATTTATTTTTTATTCTTCCAAATAATAATTTTGGTATGATGGATACTATTATGGGAGATATTGTAAATAATAAATATCATAATTTATTTAAATATAATCCTTCTTCAAGTTCATCAAACAAAATTCACTCTCATAATAATCTTTTGTCATATTATGATCAAAATACTTATTTAACTTCTATAGATATTGGTAATGATGAGATTTTATTAAATCAAGAAAAAATCAAAAATGTTAAATCTTTTATCTTTTTTAATAATTCATTAATAACATTAAATAATGATAATTTTCTTAAGGCTTATAATATTTATAATAAAAATCTATTTTGGAAAATTAATATTTCAGAAAATATTAAAAAGAATACTAAAATCGTTAATATTTCAAATTTTAATAATTCAATCATAATCTTTTTTAATAATGGCTTAATTTTAGAAGTAAATTCTAAGAGTGGAAATATAATTTCTGAAAAAAATCTTAAAATTAATGATATTATTTCTATTCAAAATGCTAATGAATATATTTTAGTTGATCAAATAAATGGCAAAACTACAATTTTTATTAAATGAATTATTTTTTAGTTGGCAGACCAAATGTTGGAAAATCTTCAATTTTTAATATATTTTCTCATTTTAACCGCAATATAATTCATAAGAATGAAGGTACAACTAGAGATTGGCATAAAGAAATTATCAAAAATACTTCTTCTTATATATTTGATACACCTGGTTTGATTATTGATAAAAAAAAAAATAATCTAAAAATCTTATCTTTCTTTAATAAAAATTTAATATCAGATATTGATATTTTTCTTTATGTTTTAGATTATAAAAGTAGTTATAATCAATTAGATCATTATATAATTAATCAATTTAGAAAATATAACAAAAAAATAATTTTATTAATTAATAAATTTGATAATCCAGAAATAGATATTAATAATGAATTTGATAATTATGGAATTAAATCAATTTTTTATTTATCTTGTTCTCATATGTATGGATTAAATAAAATAAATAATTTTTTTAAATTAAATGATACTAAGAATAAAAAAATAAAAAAAGAAGATTACTCAATTGCAATATTTGGAAAACCCAATGTTGGAAAAAGTACATTTTTAAACTCTCTACTTGGTTTTAAAAGATCAAATACTAGTAAAAATGCAGGAACTACTTCAGATTTTGTTGTTGATTTTATACAATATAAAAAAAAATATATTAAATTTATAGATACTGCAGGTATTGGTAAAAAAGCTAATATTATTAATAAAAGTATAAATTATTATTCTACAAAAAAAACTTTTGATAATATTAGAAAAGTAGATTCAGCATTTATCATTATCGATTCCGTGGGTGGTATAGATAGACAGGATAAAAGAATTATAAATTATGTTTCTGATAAGTCTAAATCAACTATTATAATTTTTAATAAAATTGATTTAATTAAAGATAAAATAAATTTCAAAAAAGATATTGTTTCAAGTTTACTCAATAATATTAAAGAAACTAAAAATATCAAATTATTTTTTATAAGTTCTTTAAATAAAAAAGATCCTAAAAAAGTTCTTCAATATTTTTATAATTTTGAGAATTTTTCTAATATTATATCAACAAGTCATTTAAATAAATGGCTAAAAAAAGCAATTCAAGATAATCCGCACCCATTAATTGATAGAAAAAAAGTTAATTTTAAATATGCTGTACAAATTAAAGAAAGGCCAATAACAATAAAAATTTTTTCTAATTATGCTCAAAGAATTAAAATATCTTATAAAAGATATTTATTAAATAATTTTAATAATAAATTTAAAATTTTAAATCAAAAAACTAATATTCTTTATAGTTCTTCAAAGAATCCTTATATTTAATTTATTATTATTCTATTGTCTCTAGATTATTAGAGTTTATTGGTATGTATTGATTTATTTCATCAATTTTTATTAAAATAGTTGAATTATTTTTTAACAGTAAGACAATATTTTTTTCATACCAATTACTACTAATAATTGAATTAGAAATTAATATAGTAGATAATATTATATAAGAAAAAATAATTCCAAAAATTATTCCAAAAAATTTATCAATTATGGTTCCTAATATACCTTTATCCAAATCTGATGTAATAAATTTTCTAAATTTTTTTAATAAATAAAATGAAAGAATAAATATAATTGGTATAGCTATTAAATATTTAATTATCCCCTCAAGTGGAAGATTTAATCTTGCTATAAATTCTAACTTTGATACTTGATCTAATATTATATCTCCTAAAAAAGGATGAAAATTAACACTAATTAATATTGCACCAATCCATGATAATATTCCTAATAAAGATTGTATAAATCCTTTCCAAGCTGAAAAAACTATTATTAATATGCTAAGTATTGTTATTAAATAATCTAATGCCTCAAATTGATTAATAATTGATGCAAATTCAATCATTTTTAAATTTAGTTATTAATGTTGGCAAAGTTAATAGAACTCCTAGCATTGCTAAAATCATTGCCAATGCAGTAAATATTCCAAATAATATTGTAGGTATAAAATTTGATAATATTAATACTGAAAATCCAAAAGCGATTGTGAGTGACGTTGTCAAAACTGCATTTCCTACGTTATTATGAGCTTTTTTTATTGATTCTTCTATTATATTATTTTTGTTTTCTTTGACTCTATAAATATAATGAATTGTATTATCTACAGCAATTCCTATTGTTATTGCTGCTATAGTGATAGTCATGATATCTAGAGGTATTCCCAAATTACCTATTAGACCTAAGATAAAAGTAGAAGCTATAATGTTGGGTATCATCCCAAATATGCTAAGTTTAATAGATTGAAATAATATTAAAAACATAACAAAAATTGCTAATAATATAATCCCAAATGATTTTAATTGAGAGTCAAATAATGATTGTAGCATATTATTATACAGAACTAAAAGTCCATTTATTTCAAATGTATCTACATTATTAAATTCTGATTCAATATATTTTTTAATTTCAAAAATTAATTGATTTCTATTTATTTCATAAGAATCTTTAACTCGAGCATTAATTTTTACCATATTATTTTCAGTAGATAAGAATGGATTAATTAATCTTATCTTATAATTTTCAGGTATTTCTTTGTA
>JBJKYT010000044.1:0-39559 GCA_045560915.1 Alphaproteobacteria bacterium | reverse complement strand
ATTTATCAACTCCCCAATTATTTGTTTCTTCTAAAATTTTTTTTGATAAGTCTGTTTTTTTTAGATCTACAGGAATAATATCTGGGTAGTTTTCACATACTTTTAATTTTTCTGATAAAATGTCTGCAATATATACTCTAGAACATCCTCCTGCTAATGCTGCTAAAGCAGTTACCAAACCTATCGGTCCACAACCCATTACCAAAGCTATTTGTCCAGGTTTAATTTTTGCTTTAGTTGCTCCTTGCATTCCTACTGCTAGAGGTTCGACCATAGCTCCTTCTGCAAAGGATAAATTATCTGGAATTTTAAAAACCATATCGTCAGGAAATATTACTTCTGGAATAAGACAGCCATGAATTGGCGGAGTGGCCCAAAATTCTACATTTTGATCATAATTATATATTCCTAATTTGTATTCTTTTGACCTCTTGTCTACAATTTGTGGTTCTATGCAGACCCTATCTCCAACTTTTAAATTTTTTACTTTATCCCCAATTTCTATTATTGTTCCAGAACCTTCATGACCTAAAATCATTGGACTTTTTACTTCCCATTTGCCAATTTTACCATGTTCATAATAATGTATATCCGATCCACAAATACCAACAGTGTGCATCTTTATTTTAACATCATGAGAACTAACTGAATTATTGAGATCAATATTTCTAAGAGACAATGTAAGTTTTTTCTCTAAAACTAATGCTTCCATGTTATTTTTTTATATAATAATTTTAGTTATAAATATAATAAATTTTATATATAAAAAATTTCAGGATATAAATGATTTTGGATAGATTTAAACTAAATAACAAAACTGCTCTAATAACTGGTGGAACAAGAGGAATAGGTTTAGCTATAGCTCACGCATTTGGTGAAGCTGGTGCGAAATTATTTATAGTGAGTCGTACAGATAATAAAAAAGGTATAAAAAGCCTAATAGATGCTGGATATAATGCAAAATTAATTGAAGCTGATTTAAGTGATTCAACAAAACCTAATGAAATAGTTAACTTAATAATAAATAAAAAAGAAACCATAGATATTCTTGTTAACAATGCAGGAGTAGCTCAACATGGTGAAATAGAAAACTTTAGTGATGAAAATCTTGATAAAATAATGAATACAAATGTAAAAGGTGTGTTTAAAATGTGTAGAGCTGTAATTCCTATAATGCAAAAAAAAGGTGAGGGGGTTATTTTAAATATAGGTTCAATTTCTGGTATAGTATCAAATATTCCTCAACCACAGGCAGCATATAACGCATCTAAAGCCGCTATTCATATGCTAACTAAAAGTCTTGCTAGTGATTTTGCTAATCAAAACATTCGTGTTAATGCTATAGCACCAGGTTATGTAAGAACTGATATGACTGATTTACCAAATGAAAATAAACACTGGTATGAAATTTGGAATAAAATGTCACCATTTAATCGTATGGCAGAACCAGAAGAAATATCTTCAGCAGCTTTGTTTTTATGTTCTCCAGCAGCTAGTTATATAAGTGGAGAAGTTTTAGTTATTGATGGAGCTTATACAGCTAGATAAATTTAATGCCTCAAACAACTGAATATATAGTAATAGGAGGAGGAGCAGCTGGATGTGCATTAACTTCAAAACTTTTATCACAAAATAAGGAAGTAAGTTTATTCGAACAGGGATATTCTCACCATAATTTTTTATTAGATGCTCCAGCAGGTTTTTTTAAATTAATTAATAATTCAAAATATGCAACATATCATAAAACCTCTAAACAAGAGCATTTAGGTGGTAGAGAAAATATCATTCCTCAAGGTAATGTTTTAGGAGGCGGAACTTCTATCAATGCTCAAGTTTATATGAGGGGTAGAGAAACAGATTATAATGAATGGCAAGATATTTTAAGAGGAAATAATGATTCTATAGGCTGGTCTTGGGAAGATTTATTTCCATATTTTAGAGATATGGAAAATAATAGTCGTTTTAATAATTTTTATCATTCACAAAAAGGTCCTCTACAAGTTTCAGACTCAACTCATGTAAATCCTCTTGCTAAAGATTTTATTGAATCTGTTCATTTATTGGGTGTGCCAAAAACAGATGATTTTAATGGCAAATCTCAGATAGGAGTTGGTTATTATCAACATATGAATAAAAAAGGTAAAAGAAGCTCAGCAGCTTATGCTTATATTGAACCAGAAAAAAATAATCCAAATTTAAAATTACAACTCTTGTCAAAAGTAGAAAAAATTATCATAGAAAAAGATAAGGCTATAGGCATAGAATACAAAAATAAATCAGGAAAGACATTAAGATTATTTGCTGAAAAAGAAATTATTTTATCAGCTGGTTCTTTAATTACTCCAAAATTATTAATGCTATCTGGTATTGGAAATGAAAAAGATTTAAAAAAACATAATATAGAATGTAAAATAAACTTACCAGGTGTTGGAGAAAACCTTATTGATCACCCTGAAGTACCTATTATAGCTAAAGCAAACGGATCATATGGATATTATAAACAAGGTGAAGGTTGGAGAATGTTAAAAAATGGTTTAGAGTTTTTATTATTTGGAACGGGACCAGTAAACTCAACTGGTGTGGAGGCTGGTGCTTTTGTTAATCCTTTTAATTTAAAAGCATTACCGCAAATACAGGTTTTTTTTCTTTCAAACATGTACATGAATTCAGATACTATAGGTAAGATTAATGAAGATTATGGGATGTCTCTAACAACTGTAGTTACTAAGCCTAAATCAAGAGGTAATGTAAAATTAAATTCTAATAATCCAGATGATCCTCCTTTAATTAATTTAAATTTACTTAAGCATAAAGATGACATGGCTATGATGATAGCCGGTCAAAGGTTTTTTATTGATGCTTTTAGAAAAGGTCCATTAGGAAAAAAAGTAAAAGAAATAATTTTACCTAATCCGAGTAAATTAGACGATTTAGCTTTAGAAAAACATTGTAAGAAATATGTAAGAACAGATTATCATCCTTCCGGAACTGCAAAAATGGGAGCAGATAATGATAAACTAGCTGTATTAGATTCTAAAATGAGAGTGAGAGGGATTAATAACTTAAGAGTTTGCGATTTATCAGCTGTTCCCAACATAAATTCTGGAAATACTTCTGCTCCTGCAATGATGTTAGGTTTACGTTGTGGCGATTTAATATTAGACTATTAATTTATTTATGAATAAGATGTCCATTAGAAAAAATGATAAAAAAAAGAAAAATTGGTTTAACTAATTTAGAAATTTCAGAGTTAGGCATGGGCACTGCTCCTTTAGGAGGATGGCCTGTAGCAGTTGATCCTGAAGAAGCTCAGCTAACAATTGCTAAAGCGTGGGAAAGTGGAATAAGATATTTTGATACCGCACCTTTATATGGTTCAGGTATGGCAGAGGAGAGGATTGGAAAATTTTTGAAAGAAAAAAAAAGAGAAGATTTTTGTATTGCCACTAAAGTAGGTAGACTTGTTGTTGATACTGAAGAGGCAAATGAAAAATTTAAAGGTCAAGATCCACACAAAGATACAATTTTTGATTTTAGTTATGATGCAGTAATGCGTTCATTTGAAGAAAGTTTGAAACGTTTGCAATTAGATAGCGTTGATATTTTACATTTACATGATCCAGATAATCATCCTGATCACTTAGATCATGCCAAAAAAGGAGCAATAAAAGCAATGCTTAAATTACGAGATGAAAAAGCTGTTAAAGCTCTTGGATGTGGAATGAATCAAAATGAAATGTTACTTGAACTTGCAAAAATGGGACATTTTGATTGTTTTCTTCTTGCGGGAAGATACTCTCTTCTTGATCAAACTAGTCTTGAGGAATTGATTCCTTATTGTAAAGAAAATCATATTTCTTTAATTTTAGGAGGAGTATTTAATAGTGGCATTCTAATTAATCCCAGTCCAGAATCATATTTTGATTATTCAAAATTAGATGAAAATTGGGCAAAAAATCTTAGTGATAGTCTTGTTAGAATTCCAAAAGATTTTGAATCTGCTGATTATTGGCTAAATAAAGCTTATAAATTAAGAGACTTTTGCAGTGATTCTAATATTTCTCTTAGAAGGGCGGCAATACAATTTCCCTATTTAAATGATGTAGTTGCTAGTGTAGTTTTAGGAATGACTTCTGTTTCTCAAGTTGAAGAAAATTTTGAAGATTTTAATAATAAAATTTCACCTGAATTCTGGACAAAATTAAAGGATAAGGAATTAATTCACCCTAATGCTCCAATTTAATATTTATGTATAACCTCATCAAACTTAATGAAAAAGATAATGTAGCTGTAGCTCCAATGAATATTCCTAATAATACTAAAGTTGAAAATGAATTAGTATCTAGAGCTCAAATACCATTTGGCCATAAAATTGCTCTTACAAAGATAGAACAAAACTCATATGTTTACAAATATGGACAAATAATTGGTGTGGCAACAAAAGAAATATTACCCGGAGATCATGTTCATTCACATAATTTGGAATTTGCAGAATTTGAAAGAATAACTGAACGGAAAAATAAGATTAATGGTACTGATGAAGTTTTAGAAAGTAGATTTTTTAATGGCTTTAGAAGAGCTAATGGTAAATCTGGAACAAGAAATTATATTGGGCTTTTGAGTACTGTAAATTGTTCTGCTACAGTTGTAAAAAAGATTGCTGACAGAATTAACAGCAATCCCAAATTAAAAGAATATACAAATATTGATGGAGCTGTTTGTTTGAAACATTCTTCTGGTTGTGGCATGAACAATCAAGGATATGGAATGACAGTTTTTAATCAAACAATAGAGGGATTTAAAAAACATCCAAATTTTTCTAAAGTATTTGTGATTGGTTTAGGCTGTGAATGTGCACAAATTTCTTTATATCAAGATAAAGAAGAAAATGATCCAGTTGTATATATGAATATACAAGATGAGGGTGGAACTAAAGAAATTATTAACAAAGTTTCATCTCAAATTTTAGAAATATTACCCGATTTAAATAGAGATAAAAGAGTTCAAATACCAATATCTGAATTAACAGTTGCTTTACAATGTGGAGGATCAGATGCTTATTCAGGTATTACTGCTAACCCTGCTTTAGGATATGCTTCTGATTTACTTGTCAAATATGGAGGCAGTACAATTTTAGCTGAAACCCCTGAAATTTATGGTGCAGAACATTTATTAATTGAAAGAGCTGATAATAATGAAATAGTTGAAAAACTAGAAAAACAAATAGACTGGTGGAAAAATTATACAACTATAAATAATGCTAGTCTTGATAACAATCCATCACCTGGAAATAAGCGAGGAGGCTTAACAACTATTCTTGAAAAATCTTTAGGAGCTGTAGCAAAAAGTGGTACTTCAGTTATGACCGATGTACTTAGCTATGCCGAACCTTTAAAGAAAAAAGGATTTAACTATATGGACTCTCCGGGTTATGATCCTGTTTCAGTTACTGGTCAAGTTGCTTCTGGTTCTAACGTTATTTGTTTTACAACTGGTAGAGGATCTTGTTTTGGCTTTAAGCCTTCGCCTAGTTTAAAAATAGCTACTAACACTAATATGTACAACAATCTTGAAGAAGATATGGACATAAATGCTGGTTCTATAATGGATGGAGAATCAGATGTAACTAAGATTGGTACAGATATTTTTGAGATGATTATTGATACAGCTTCAGGAAAACCATCAAAAAGTGAAATCAACGAATATGGCGATGATGAATTTAATCCGTGGGTAATTGGAGCTACTGTATAATTATCTTATTCTTGTTTGAATAAAAATAGATTAGTTTTTATTACTCCTTTGTCTTTTAGTATTGCTGTAGACTTCCACTTGCCTGTACCTATATTAAATAATGTTCTTGAAAAATCTAAATCTGTTTTAATTTGTATTAATTCATTTGCTAGGTGTATTATTTCTATATCTAAGGGAACTATTTCAGTTTTACCTTTAATTGTTAATTCAACTTCTAAAGAAAACTCATTTTCATTTTTATATGAAAATTTTTTTGTATCTACTAAGGCAACTGGAAAATTATAACTATCAAAAAAAATATCACTTAGTAATAAATTTTTATATTTTTTGTAGTTCATATTTATACTATTTATTTTAACTGAAAAAATTGCTTTATTATTTTCTTTATTTGCTAAATCTATTTCTATGATCCCGTTTATTTCTTCAAATTTACCTTGTACATTATTTGCAAATAAAACAGGTAATTCAAACTCAATACTAGAAAGATTTTTATCTAATAACCAACTTTCTTTTGAAATAACTTTTGTTGATATGGAAAAATTTATAGTTAAAAAAAATAAGAAAATAAAAAAAAAATTCATTAATATTTTTCAATATATTTTCGAGCTAATTGATCGGCTATTTCATTATTTTCATCTCCAGAATGTCCTTTTACCCAATGCCATTCTATCTCATGTTTTGATATAACAGTGTCTAAAACCATCCATAACTCTTTATTTTTAACAGGTTTTTTAGATGCTGTTTTCCATCCATTTTTTTTCCAATTATTGATCCAACTTTCAATACCATTCATTACATATTTACTATCAGTATGTATTGCAATCTTTTCAGGCTCTTTAAAATATTCTAGAGCTTTGATTGCAGCTGTTAATTCCATCTGATTATTTGTTGTTTCATCAAGTCCACCAGAAAGATGGGTAATTTTTTTTTCTTTAATTATGACTGCTCCCCATCCTCCAATACCAGGATTACCAGAACAAGCACCATCAGTGTAAATTGTTATCATATATTAAGATTTTTATTTTTTTGATGCCATTTTAAAATATTTAAATATTCTTTTGGGTTTTTAAGTTCAACTAATGCATCATTTGGATGAAAAATTTTATCATGTAGTCTGGTTACCAAAATGCGCACAGCTGCACCTCTTAACAAAATGTTCATTGATTCTTTTTCTTCATTATTTAATGATGAAACACTATTAAAACCTATTATAAATGAATTAAAGTTTTCATAATTAAATTTTCCATTTTCATTAAAACACCATGCATTTATAGTTAGAGCTAGTTCATAAGCTATAAAATCATTACAAGAGAAATAAAAGTCAATTACTCCTGAAATTTTATTATTTGTAAATAGTACGTTATCTATAAACAAGTCAGCATGAATTATCGCTTTGGGTAAATTAATTGGCCAATTATTTTTTAAAAAAATTAATTCTTGATCCAATATTTGTAAATATTCTTCATAATTACTATCCTTTACATTTTTGAAACTATCATAAATATTTACCCATGCATCATATCCTAAACCATTTGATCTTGATAAATTTAAAGTTTTTGTAATATTTGTAAATTCTGCAATTTTTCCCCCAAGCTCTCTACAATGCTCAGTGTTAACTGTAGATAAATTTTCACCTTGTAAAAAAGAAATTATTACAGCATTTTTATTTTTTAATTTATTTATTACTGAATTTTCTTTATTTTTAATTGGTAGTGGACAAGCAAAACCATTTGCAGCTAACTCTTTTTGGAGACCCATAAAGAAGGGCAGTTCTTCTGGCTCTACTCTTTTTTCTAATAATGTTAATATGTAATTATCTTTAGTAGTAACAACTTTATAGTTTGTATTTTCTGTTCCTTTAATAATCCCTTCAAAAGAAACTAAATTACCGATAGAATAATCTTTTAAAAAAAATTCAATTTCTGATTTTGATATTTTTGTGAATACAGCCATCTTAAATTGCTTCTTTCAGCTTTTGAGGTATTTTAAAATTCACATCTTCTTTTATAAAATCATCTTGAATAAGTTCAACATCAAATTTTTTTTCTAATAATTCAATAAAGTTTTGTACTAATATTTCAGGAGCAGAAGCACTTGCTGTAAGGCCAATAGAGTTAATATTTTTAAAAATTTTTTCATCAAATTGCTCTATGTTTTCTAGTAAGATACTTTTTCCTGCACCATATTTTTTTGCAACCTCTACTAATCGAATAGAATTTGAAGAATTATAAGCTCCAATAACAAAAAAAACTTCACAATTAGACGCTATTTTTTTAACTGCATCTTGTCTATTAGTTGTAGCATAGCAAATATCATTCTTGCGAGGTTCAATTACATCATTAAATTTCTTTTTTATAGCTTTTATAATTTCTTTTGTTTCATCAACTGAGAGTGTAGTTTGTGTTACATAAGCAATTTTTTTATTATTATCTAATTTTAATAATTCGACATCTTTTTCATTTTCAACAAGATGAATAGAAGATTTTATTTGTCCCATTGTACCAATAACTTCAGGATGATTATGGTGCCCTATAAGAATAATTGGAAGATTTTGTTTTTCAAAATTCTCTACTTCTCTATGAATTTTACTAACCAAAGGACAGGTGGCATCAAAATATAATAAGTTTAAATTTTTTGCTTCATCTGGTACTGATTTGGGAACTCCATGAGCAGAAAAAATTACTGGCCTAGAAAGATCTTTTATTTCATTTAGTTCATCAATAAATATAGCTCCTTTTCCTTTTAGATCTTCCACTACATATTTATTGTGTACTATTTCGTGACGGACATAAACTGGATTACCGTATTTCTTTAATGCTTCTTCAACCATAAGAATTGCTCGATCAACACCAGCACAAAAGCCCCTAGGACCTGCAAGATAAATTTTGATTTGATGTGTATTCATAATTATGCCAATGATATCTTGAATTTATTTTTATATTTATATTAATTAAATTAGATAGTGAAAAAAATTAACGCAATAATATTAATATTTCTATATTTTGTATATGGATGTGCACCATATTCAAGCAAAGAAGCAGAAATTACTAACGTTATTTGTCCCAAAATATTATTTGCTGCAGAACATAAAAATTATATTGATAGCTCTCAAGAAAAATTATCTCTAGATAATCTAAGTTTACAAGCTGAAATAAACAATGCAATTTTTTCTGAAGAATGCAAAATTCAAAATAATATTTTTTCTACTAATCTTTCATTATTATTTGTTATCAATCCAATAGATCAATCAAAACAAGAATTTATACTTCCATTTTATATTGCTATGATTGATAAAAATAAAAAAGCAAATAGTATAGAATACTATTCTGCTTCCGGAACTTTAAAAAAAGATTTAGATTCAAAAGATTTGATTGAAACAGAAATCACTAAAAATATTCCCATAAAAGTTGATGCTGAGCTTATAAACGAAGATACTACTTTTTTAATTGGTTTTATTTTAGATAAAAAAAGAATTGAACTATTAAATTAATTTTTTAAAACAGAGCCTAAATCTTTAATAGACTGATTTATTAAATTCTTTTTTTCATTATCATCTAGTTTTTCTTCAATTAAACTAATAGCAACTTTTATTGAAGTATCTGAAATATTTTTTTGAATTGAAATATTAGCATCCCTTGCCATTTGTTCTATTTTAGAATTTGCCATTAATTCTCTTTTTGATATCTGTTCATTTAATCTTTTATGAGCCTCTGATTCTAAATTTTTAATTTTTAAATTAGCGTTTGAATGAATTTCTTGAATTTCAGTTTTAACTTCATTTTGTCTCTTTTTTATTTCACTAAGAGTTGTTTGTGTTTCATTTTTAAGATTTTCTGCTTCATCAATACTATCTTTTATTTCTTTAATTTTTGCGTCTAATGAAGTTCCTAATATTTTTCTAATAGGATTAAAAATTAATGCAATAAAAATTATAAATGAAATTGCTACCCAAAATTTCGGATCAGAAAACATTTTTAATGAATCACTTTCTGACGAATTTTTTCTACTGCCATTTTAATTTCTCCTTCATTAACTTGTACATTTGAAATCTTTGAAATCATTAATTTTGTAATATCATTAATTTGTTCATAAATTTGGGACATAGATTCACTTTTATTTTTCTCAATTTCTTCATATGTCGCATCAATTTTGGTAGATAAATTTTTATCAAGCTCCTCCAATTTTTTTGATGACTCGTCATGGAGTTTTATAAAAGCAGATTTAATTAATTCTGCTGAGTCAGATTTTGCTTGATCTAATTGTTTATTAATTTGTTCTTGAATATCCTCTGCCTCAGCTTGCAGTTGTTTTGCTTTTTTAATATCTTCCTTAATTTTATTTTCTCTTTTTGTTTGAACACTATTGATTCTTGGCAAGGAAATTCGCCATAAAAAAATAAATAAAAATACAAAAGTTATTACTAACCAAAAAAGTTGGGAAGCAAAAAATTCAGGGTTTAACTGAGGCATAAATATTATTCCTAATTATTTATCCAAATAATATTACTAGCGCTATAACAAGTGCAAATAATGCTATTGCTTCTACAAGAGCAAACCCTAACATGGTCATTGTAAATACCTCACCTCTTGCTGCAGGATTTCTTCCTACTGCTTCAATGAATGAAGAAAATATATTTCCAATTCCAATACCAGAGCCAATAACACCAATAACGGCTAATCCCGCTCCTATTACTTTTGCTGCTTCTATTTCCATAATTCCTCCTATAGTTTAGTGTAAATGATATGCATCGTTAATATATAAGCAAGTTAAAATAGCAAATACATACGCCTGCAAAAATGCGATTAATATTTCTAAGCCGGTTAGTGCAACAATGAACGTTAAAGGCAATACGCCAGTAAAAAAAGGCATTGATACAACAAAACCTGCAAAGACCTTTAGTAATGTATGACCCGCTAGCATGTTAGCAAAGAGTCTTACAGACAAACTGATTGGACGTGACAAATAAGATATAACTTCGATAGGTATTAATAATGGATGCATATAAAATGGCACACCAGGTATGTAAAAGAAAGTAAAAAAACGAATACCATGATTAACAAATCCAAGAATTGTTACTCCAATAAACACAACAGTTGCTAAAGCAAAAGTAACAATAATATGACTAGTAAATGTAAATTGATAAGGAATCATTCCAACCATATTTCCAATTAATACGAACATAAAAATAGAAAATACAAAAGGAAAGTATCTTTTACCCTGATCTCCTACGGTATCATTAAGAAGTTGAGCAATAAAATTATAACATAATTCTGAGATTAATTGCATGCGGCTTGGTACTATTGAACGAGGATTTACAGTTAGAGTAAGAAACAAAGTAATAAATAAAACAGTTATAACCATTGATACAGATGAATTTGTAAAAGCTAAATTAACTCCTCCAACTTCAAAATTAACCAGTGGATTGATTTCAAATTGATCAAGCGGACTATGTTTTTCGTGACCTGAATGTTCTCCTGATGATGCCATTTATTAAAGATAAATATTAAATAAAATTATTGTTTTTCAATCCGACGCATTACACGATATATGTTCAAAAATCCAGCTAATGCACCAAAAATAAAGAAAATAATTAATCCAAATGGTTTAGTTCCTAGAAATTTATCCACAAGTATACCAATACCTACGCCTACTACCAATGCCGCAACTATTTCTGTGCTAATTTTAAATCCAAAGTTTAGAGCCTTTTCTTTTTTTGGTAGCGATTCGTTTTTATTTTTTTTCTCAATAGTCTCAATTTTAGATTTGAGATCTTTTATTGAATTTTGATCATTATTCATTTTCTCTAATTTGTACCGCTTTTTCTAAATCAACTGATACTAGTTGAGATACTCCTTTTTCAGGCATTGTTACTCCAAATAATCTATTAACTCTCGCCATAGTCATTCTATGGTGAGTAATAACCAAAAATTTCGTTAGTGAACTTTTTGAAATCTCTTCTACTAAAGAACAAAATCTATCTACATTAGTATCATCTAGAGGAGCATCCACCTCATCCAAAACACAAATTGGTGCTGGGTTAGACATAAATACAGCAAAAAGTAATGAAAGCGCAGTTAATGCTTGTTCACCTCCAGACATTAAATTTAAATTTTGTAATTTTTTTCCTGGAGGACTAGCAAATATATCTAAGCCTGCTTGTAAAGGATCACTTTCATCAGTAAATTTAAGATAAGCCTTACCTCCTCCAAAAAGTTGTACAAATAGTTTTTGAAAATTCTCATTGACTATACCATACGAAGCTAACAATCTTTGACGACCTTCTGTATTTAATGTGTCAATTGCCTCTCTAAGTTTTGCAATTGCTCCTAAAAGATCTGATTGATCTTTTTTTATTTTATTTACTTTTTCTTCTAAATCTTCAGCTTCTTTTTCTGCCAATAAATTTACTCCTCCTAATCGTTCTTGTTCACCAATAAGTCTTTCAAGTTTTCTTTCTAATTCTTCTAAAGGTCGAAGTAATTTTTTTTCATCTATTTCAGCTAAATCATATAATTCTTCAATACTAGCATTTAGTCTTTCACGAACTTGGTCTGTAATTTGGTTAATGGTTTCTTTTAAAGTATCTAAAACACCTTCAATACGAATTTTTTCTTCTCTTATTTCATTAAGTTTAACTTCTTCAATTTTCAATTTTTTATTTATCTCATTTGCTTGTTGTTCAGTTTCACGCAATTTAGTAGAAATAATTTCATATTCATTTTTATTTTCATCAATCAATTTTTGTAATCTTATTTTTTCTGATGAAATATTATTAGGCATTGACTGTATTGTTTTTAATTCTTTTTTTAGAGATTCAAGTCTATCATCTAGTTCATTAATTCTTTTTTGAGCTGTATTCATTATTTCTAACCATTTTTTTTCTTCAGCTGATAATTGTTTTAATCTCCTAGTTTTAAGTTGTTCCAAAACTGCTTTAGTTGATGAACTCTGTTTGCCTTTAGACACATACCCATCCCATCTCCACACCTCTCCATTTTCATTAACTAGAATTTGCCCATCTTTGAGATTTGATTGTAGTTGGGAAATATTTTCTTTATTCTTTACTAAACCTATATAATTTAACCTTTTTTTAAGATTATCTGGAGCTTTTATAAGATCTGAAAAGGGGGTTATCTCCTTTTCAAAAGAAGGTTCCTCTAAAGTATCTAGAGATCTCCAGTAACTTGAATGTTCTTCATTTATAGATGCCATTAGTTCATCTGAAAAGACAGCTGCAATAGCTCTTTCATAACCATCTTCAAAATCTAGATAGTCAATTACAGGATTATTATTTTTTGACTTAGTTTGATTCTCCATTTCCTCTGTTTCTTCTTCAATAAAAAGATCTCCTTGCTGTTTTTCTAAAAGAGATTTTTCTTCTCTTACTCGACTTAAATTTTCTTTTGCATCTTGAAATAAGAATTGTTCCCTATTATTATCATTTTTAATTTGTTCTGATCGAATCTGTATTTCTTCAACTGCATTATTGGCTCTTTCAATTTCCTTTTCCTGATTATTAAAATTTATTGTATTTTTTTGTAATTCTGCAGCTAAATGACTTTCTTGAGATCTTATTTCAGGAAGAGTTTGTTGAATATTTTCATATTCAACATTAACTTCAGCAACTAAATGTGTTTGATCAGCTACAAGCTTTTTTTGCTCTTCATATTTTTTATTAGTTTCTTCAATTTTTGTTTTTTCTATTTGCCATTTCTGATAAAAAACTGCTGCTCTTGCTTTAGTTATATCTTTTTGAATATTTTTATATCTTTCAGCTTGTTTGGATTGTTTTTTTAATATGGTTAGTTGTTCATCCTGAGCTTTTAGAACATCTTTAACTCTCTCTAAATTATTTTCAGTTGAATTTAATCTTAGTTCAGCTTCATGCCTTCTAGAGTGTAATCCGGTAATTCCAGCCGCTTCTTCTAATAAGCTTCTTCTCTGCTCAGGCTTAGCAGCAATTATAGCACCAACTCTTCCTTGACTAACCATAGAAGTAGAACGTGCTCCTGTAGAAGCATCTGCAAACAACAACTGTACATCTTTTAAGCGAACTTCTTTACCATTAACTCTATATTCTGATCCTTCTCCTCTCCATATTCTTCTAGTTACTTCTATTTCACTATTATCATTAAAGAGATTTGGAGCTTTTCTCTCTGAATTATCAAGCTCAATTGTTACTTCAGCTATATCCCAAGCTGGTCTATCTGAGGTACCATTAAAGATAACATCATCTAATTCACTACCTCTCATTTGTTTAGGTGATAATTCTCCCATTACAAATCTAAAAGCTTCTACCAGATTTGATTTTCCACAACCATTAGGACCAACAATACCAGTAAGGCCATTTTCAATAATAATTTCAGTTGGCTCAACAAATGACTTAAAGCCTTTAACCTTAAGCTTTTTAAATTTAATCATTAATTATTGTGATAATATTTTATCAATGATTTGTCTAAATTCTTTTATAGATTTATTCCCTTCTATTAGTTTTCCATTGATTATAAAGGAGGGTGTAGATTTAATATTAAATCGATTTTGAGCCGCCATAACACCCTGTAGAATTTCATTTTCTAGATCAGTGTTGTAAATACAGGCATCATATTCGTCTTTTGTCATTCCACCACTTTGCATGATTTTATAGAGCTCTTGTATAGTTTGTCTATTCTTTTTATTTACCCAATCAGGTTGAAGTTTAAATAAAGCATTCATATAATCATATCTATAATTTTCAGGAATGCATCTAAGCACCATACTTCCTAATAATGCTGGATAATTGAAAGGATAATCTCTGAAAACCATTCTAACCTTTCCGGTATCAATGTACTCTTTTTTCAAGGTTTCTAGGGTATTTACGTGGAAATCAGCGCAATGACTGCATGATAAAGAAGCATACTCTATTATTGTAATTTCAGCATTTTCATTACCTATTACGAAGTCTTTTTCATTAATATCAAGTGCTGATTCTCCGTAAATAGGGGTTAAAATAAAAGCAAAGAAAAATGTAAAAAATAAAAAATTATATGCTTTAGTCATTATGTTTCTTCCTTAGTAATAGATAATCCTAATTTCACAATAGATTCTTCTAGTTCTTTATTATTTAAATTAGGAGTAGTTTTACGAATTTTTAACTTATCTTGTTTTTCTTTGATCAGATTTACTTGTTTAGTAGATTTTTTTAATAGTTCTTTTTTTACATAAGTTTGATGAATTTTAATTCCTTTTATAGCTTTGTAGCCAAAATATGAGTTAATTTTCTCAATAATTTTATTTTGAAAATGCTGAAATTCTAGTGCTATTGGAGGTGAAACGTTAACATGTAAAAATTTATCATAAATTCTTTCTCCTAATTCATTAGTTGTGGAAAGTACGGAATTAATTTTCACAGGCTCTGAATGTTGAACAAAGAACTCTCCTACAATATCTCCCCACTTTGCATAAATAACATAATCAAGCTCTCCAAATTTGTATAATAATTTTTTGTTTATATCTTTTAATTTATCAGAAATTGGTACAGGTTTAAAAGTGCGCTTTCTTTTTTCATTTTTATTGATCATTTTAGTTGATTATCTCAATATTTTTAAATTATGATATTAATAAGTTAAAGTTATGAATTTATCTAAAAAAAGTAAAGAAATTTTAATTAAATCAGACATTCTTAATTGGTATAAAAAAAATAAGAGAGATTTACCTTGGCGAAAAACATATGGTAAAAATCTCCCCAATCCATACCATATATTTGTTAGTGAGTTTATGCTTCAGCAGACGACTGTTGGGACAGTAAAAAAACGTTTTAATGAATTTATTAGTAAGTGTTCCACTCTAGATGATTTAGCCAGTAAATCAGAATCTACAATTCTTAATTTTTGGTCTGGCCTAGGTTATTATTCTAGAGCTAGAAATCTTCTTAAAGCTTCTAAAATTATTAAAAAAAAACATGCAAGCAAAATACCAGATAATTTCAATGATTTGATTATTTTGCCTGGAATAGGAGAATATACGGCTAAAGCAATCTTAGGTATCGCGTATAATAAATCTGTTATGCCTCTTGATGCGAATATTGAAAGAATTTTTGCTAGGCTATATGGTTTTAAGAGCCCTATATCAAAAATTAAATATGAATTAAAAATTTTATCAAATAATTACACTTCAAAAAAATTTTCCAATCAATTAATACAGGGATTTATGGATTTTGGATCTATAATTTGTACTCCTAGAAATCCAGATTGTATTAATTGTATAATTAAACATAATTGTATAGCTTTTAAAAAAAATCTTCAAAAAACTATTCCTATTAAATCTAAATCTAATCAATTAAAAAAGAAAAAATATTCAAGAGCATATATTTTTTATAATGAGAACAATGAGATTCTTGTCAGGAGACGCTCATCTAAAGGAATGCTTGCATCTATGTTAGAGATTCCAAATGATAAATGGGTAATTGATAAAAATAAACTTGTATATGATAAAATTGTTCAAAATCTAAAAAAGAAAATTCAATATAAAGGTAGCATTGAGTATTCATTTAGTCATTTTGATTTAGAAACTGAAGTATTTTTTGCTAATGTTAAAAAAAATCATTTTTTAAAATATAAATGGATGAAAAAAAATAATTTTAAAAAATCAGGATTGCCAACAGTAATGAAAAAAATTATTGAAGTTGCTATTTGATTAATAAATTGCTCCTATTAATGTTGAAACTCCTATCATGCCAAGAATTAACAAAGAGATATTACGATAATATTTATTTCCTGAAAAACCATAATATTTTGATCCTGCAATTACTGCAATAATATAAAAAGGTGAGGTAATAACTCCAATTAATAACAAAGATTTAGAAAACAAATTAAAATAATATAAGCTAATAATTGCGACTAAAACTACTCCTGTAAACATTATTAATATATTGCCTCTTGTTACATCGTTGCTATCCCCTTTTGAGAGAAGAACTGTTACAATTGGAGGCCCTGCAATACCTGCGATGCCCCCCATTAATCCTCCAAGTGCACCACTAATTACTAAAATATATTTTGTAATTGTAGTTTTTAATTTCCATCCAGTTGCAATTAAAATAACAAAAAAAATTACAAAAATAGACATTATAATTTTGATTATTTCAGCATTGATAGAAATTAAAAAGAAAATACCTATTGGAAATGCTACCATCATTGAAAAAAACATAGGCATTATTTCTTTAAATTTACATGTTCGCGCTCCTACAACAGTTAAATAAATAGTAGATGGAATTTCTATAATAATACTAAATACAATTGCAAATATAGGTGAATATAAAAAAGACAATATAGGCATTATAATAAGCCCTGATCCAAAACCTAAAAATCCTCTAACAAAGCCTGCAAATAAAATAGTTAACATTAACAATATAAAATTATTTGGAAGGATGTTTAAAATATTTTCCATTTGTATTTTTATTAATAAATTTAAATAAATTAAAAAAATTAATTAAGTTTTTTAGTTCTATATTGTGAACGTACTTCATCAAGTAGTATTGATGCATTCTTTTCTTTAAAATGCCAAAAATCCCATCCATTGCAGCTCGGTAAATTTTGAATTTTAGCTCCAACTTGATGAATAGATCCTGAAATATTACTTATTTTGATGCTCCCATCAATTGCTACTTTAGCTTTGTAACGCTCTTTTTTATCTGTTAACACTGCACCTGGAGGAATAATCCCTTGTTCTACTAGTTCACCAAAAGGAACTTTAGGTAAATCTTTTCTACTTTTTGAGATAGTTAATATCTCACTATCAAGGGGCTTAACTTCTTTTAGACGTTTTTTTGCAAGCTTGATATAATCTTTATCTTGTTCAAAACCAATGAAATTTCTTTGTAATTTTTTTGCTATAACTGCTGTAGTTCCTGATCCTAAAAAAGGATCTAATATAGTATCTCCTATGTTTGATGAAGAAACAAGTATGCGGTAAAGTAGAGCTTCAGGTTTTTGAGTTGGATGGGATCTTTGATTATTTTTCTCTCTAAGACGTTCTTTTCCTGCACAAATAGGTATGTGCCAATCACTTCGCATTTGTTTTCCTTCATTAAGTTCTTTTAGGTTCTGATAATGAAAAGTATATTTTGCTTTTCGTGAAGTTGTGCACCATAACAATGTTTCATGAGCATTTGTAAAACGTGTTCCTCTAAAATTTGGCATAGGATTAGTTTTGTGCCAAATAATATCATTGAGGATCCAAAAACCTAAATCTTGTATAGAAGTTCCTAAACGTAGTATATTGTGATAACTACCTATGACCCAAAGAGCCCCTCCATCTTTTAAAACTCTTTTACATTCTCTTAACCATTTTAGACAAAATTCATCATAAGCTTTATATGTGTCAAATTTATCCCAATCATTTGTAACAGCTTCAACTGCTGTTTGATCTGGTCTATATAAAGTATCTTTTAATTGAAGATTATAGGGAGGATCAGCAAAAACAAGATCAACAGATTTATCAGGAATTTTTTTTAATAATTCTAAACAATCTCCTTTAATAATAGAATTTTTTTTAATCATCACATAGAATCTTTAAACAGTTATGGAATCAGGTCAACCTAAGTTATCAACAAGGAGAATCATTTGTTATGGATAAGCGACTTTATAGGCTCAAAACTTTTACGATGATGAATAGTGATTCCTTTTTTGCATATTTGTTCAATATGTTTTTTTGTTCCATATCCAGCATTAGAGGACCAATTGTAATAAGGAAAAGTATAAGATAAAAATTGCATATATCTGTCACGATGAACTTTTGCTATAATTGATGCAGTAGCAATACTTAAAGATTTTTGATCTCCTTTGATAATCCCATGACTGGGATAGTTCCTTAATTTAAGATCTATCTTACCATCAATTATTAAAGGTAAAGGAGGGCGGTTGAGTTTTATAACAGCCCTTTTCATTGATAATTTAGTAGCCTCTAAAATATTTAATTCATCAATTTCTTTTACACTAGCCATTCCTAAGCTAAATTTAATTTTTTTTGTTTCTTGTAATTGATAAATTAACTTAAAAATTTTTATTCTATTTATTTTTGATAATTTTTTAGAGTCATTTATTAATTTAAAACTATCATTATTCATTTCATGATCATAAAAAATAACAGCACTACTTATTACAGGTCCAGCTAAAGGCCCTCTACCTACCTCATCTATTCCCACTACATTTTTATTGTATTCTTTTTCAATACTAAAATCTGGCAAATTATTTTTCTTTCAACCTTGGCATGATTTCAATAAAATTACAGGGTTTGTGTCTAATATCAAGTTGATATTTTAAAATTAGATCCCAACCATCTTTGCAAGCACCAGGCGAGCCAGGAAGAGAAAAAATATATGTATTATTAATAACTCCTGCTAACGCACGTGATTGAATAGTAGAAGTTCCTATTTTTTCATAACTAAGTTGTCTAAATAATTCACCAAATCCATCAATTATTTTGTCAGCCATTTCTATTATAGCTTCAGGTGTTGAGTCTCTACCTGTTAAACCAGTTCCACCAGTAGTAATTATTGCATCTATTTTAGTATCATTTGTTAAATCTGAGATTGTTTTTTTTATTAAATCTAAATCATCTTTAATAATAATTTTTTTATAAACTTTATGACCAAAGTTATTAATTTTGTCTTTTAGTAAATTTCCTGATTTGTCATTATCTTCATTTCTACTATCTGAAATAGTAACTAAACCAATATTAATAGAAGTAAATTTTATGGAATTATCAATTTTATTCATATTATTTATATATTGGGTTTTTTCCGTAAGCGAGTAATTTTAGAGAGTTAGCTTCAGAGCCAAATTTATTTTTATATATCCAATATTTTGTTAAAACTTTTTCAATAAACCATCTTGTTTCTCTAGAAGGGATACTTTCCATAAAGAATAAAGGATCATCCAAATAATTAATATTTTCTTTCCATTTTTGTAAATTACCAGGACCTCCATTATATGCTGCTGTTAAAAAAATAAGATTATTATCAACAATTTTTAATTTTAATAAATATTCAATATACTCTTGACCAACATCAAGATTAATTTCTGGAACTTTTAAAATATTAGAATTATTTCTTTTTACATCTTTATTTGTTGAAATAAATTTTGCAGTTGAAGGCATAATTTGCATTAATCCAATAGCACCCCTATGACTTTTAGCATTTTCATTAAATAGTGACTCCTGGTGCATAAATGCATAAATTAACTCCTGTTCTAGAGTAAAGCCATTTTTAGGTTTCCAAATAGGAGTAGGATATAATAGTCTTGTTGGAATATCTAAACCATATCGCATTAGTGTATTTACTATTTTAAGTTGAGTGTAAGCTAGATTAAAATGTTGAGCAACATCAAGAGATTTTATGGCAACACTTTTATTCATTACTGAGTTCATATGAACTATTTCATCTTCTAACTGATAAGGTAGCCCAATTTGTATAAGAGCTTTAATGCGTTTTCCACTAGGCAATGAAAAAAGATTAATATCATCTGTTTCAGATAATATTTCAGAAGACCAATCTATTGGATTATTAATCCCTAATATTTCGGATGCTAATAATCCATAAAAACTAACTGGATTTTTTGCAGCTCTATTAAGCCAGAAATTTATATCTTCATATTTATTAAGTTTAGCATATGCTCTTGCAGCCCAAAACGCACCTGAGGCTTGATGCCAAACATCGTCCTTTAGAGAAATAGAGAAATTTGAAAAATACTCAGCAGCTAATTCGTATTGCTTTAATCTCCATGCAGCTAATCCTGCAGTCCATCCGGCATAAGGCACATAAAGAGATGAATTTTCAAGAGCTTCTGCAGAGTATTTTATTGATAATTCATTTTTATTTGCAAGAAAATATCCTTTTGCAATTAATTCTTTTTGTTGATCTATTTCTACTTGATCAAGTAAAATATTAACATCTCTTTGATTAAGTAATTTAACGGCTCCAGTAGGCCAACCTCTATTTACTCGAGATTTAATTGCATTTATTAATTTTTGTTTTTCTAGTCTTTGATTTTTGGAGAGTTTTAAACTAGTTTTATAATCAGTATTTTTTTTGTAATTGTTTAATTTTTGTTTTTCTATTCCTATGGGTTTAATTGGTTTATTTGGTGATTTATATCCTTTTGGCATTCTTTTTATAGCCAATCTATAAATCCGTTTAGCTTGAGGGTGATCATTATATTTTTTTAACCAAAATGTAAGTTCCAAAAACTCTGATTTATAGCAGTTTGGGTGAAGGTATCGGTGCGCTAATACATGGCCCATTAAGATTTTATTTTTTAACAATAATATATTTTTATTTGCTTTTTTCCATTTACAACCTTCTTGTAACTCAAAGATTTTTTGGTAACTTTTTATATCTGAGTTTGATAATAATTTATCAGAGAAAATTTGATCATATTTACTGCTTATTTGACTATTAATTATATTTGCTGAACCATTAAATGATAAAAATAAAAAAAATAAAAAAAATAAATAATTTTTAAATATCATTGAAAATTTCTTTGAAATTCCTGTAAATCTATCCATGATTCTTTTTTATAATTTGGAGATCTTAACAAAAAAGCAGGATGATAAGTTACAAGACAATTTACTTTCTCTTTATGGTTGATGCTTTGATATTCATGCCATTCTCCTCTTAGTTTTGCAATACTTAAATTTGAATTAAGTATAGCTTTAGCCGATGTGGCTCCTAAAAGTAGAATCAAATTGGGTTTTACAATTTCAATAATTTTTTGAACAAAAGGTAAGCATTGTAAAATCTCATCATTTGTAGGTGTTCTATTATTAGGAGGACGCCATGGTATAATATTTGTAATGTAGATATCCTCTCTTTTTAAATCAATTGCATTTAACATCTTATTTAGCAAAATTCCTGCAGCTCCTACAAATGGTTTACCAACTTTATCCTCTTCTGCTCCAGGAGCTTCACCTATAAGCATAATATTAGCATTTTCATTTCCATCACCTACAACAGTATTAATAGCTGTCTTTTTTAAATTACATATTTCTGAGTTTTTAATATAGGATTTGAGGTCCTCAATACTTTTTATCTCTTCAATTGTATTTAAATTTTTATTTAAACCTTTATTGTCACTTATATTGAAGTAATTATTCGGTTGATCTTGCAAAAAAGAATAAATACCAATATTTTTAAGAAATTTTATATAGGAATTAATAGAAATATTAGTCATATTAGTGATTATTATTTTTAGTATCTTTAATTTAGAATGTAAATTTGTAAATGAGTAATAATTATAAAAAAATCGCTTTTATATGGACAATTTTATTTTTTAACTCAGCTTTTGCCTTGAGCTCTTCTTCTTTTTTAATTTCAAAAACTGCTATTAATTTGTTTGACTACGAAACAGCATATACTGAACTCGCATCTACTGAGAAAGATTTGCGCAAATCAGATTTAGAAAACCAGCTTTTAGTTTCAATTAATCTAAATTATTTAGAAGAGGCTCAAAAGATAGCTTTAAAATTAATTAAAATTAATGAGGGCCACGAAGAAGCATTGTTGGTAATTTTAAGTTATGCAAAATCTAAGAACGATACTTATACATTTAAAAAGTATAGTAAAAATATTAAAAAATATAATCTAGAAATGTTAAATTATATTTTTTTTCTACCTGATGGAAAAATCAAAACAAATACTGAAAATTCTAAATCTATTTTTGAAATTATTCAGACATCTAATGAAAGTTTGGTTAGCAAAAAGGTAAACTATAATTATTTACTATTTTATTTATCTATAGCAAATATTTTGGATGAAAATTTTCATGAAACAAATTTTTATACTGCTCAAATTTATCAATTTTTAAAAAATTATTCTAAAGCTGAATATTATTATAGCAAAATTAGCAACAACCACAGTCTTTACATTGAAAGTCAGAAAAATATAGCAATTAATAAAAGTAAGGAAGGATTTTTTCAACAAGGTGAAAAAAAACTTTTAAGCTTAACAAATATTTATCAAGATAATCTTGAACTTAAACTTGCTTTAGCAGAACTTTATCGTTTGAAAAAAAAATATGAAGATGCAATTTTTTATTATTCTCAAATAATTGATCATACTAATCAATCTTCTGATGAAAATTGGAATATATTATATCTAAGAGGCATTTGTTTTGAAAGATTAGATAAATGGAATTTGGCAGAAAAAGATTTTATTCAATCTTTAGAGTTAATTAATTATGAATCTGCAGATGTTTTAAATTATTTAGCTTATGGATGGCTAGAAAGAGATATTAATATTGATAAAGCAATGAAAATGTTAATTAAAGCAAATAAAAACGAGCCTGATAATCATTATATTTTAGATAGCCTAGCTTGGGCCTATTATAAAAAAAAGCAGTTTAAAAAAGCAGCTGAATTAATGGAAGAAGTTATATCAATTGCTCCGAGTGAGATAATATCGTTGGATCATTTGGCTGATATATATTTAGCTTTAAATAGAAAAAGAGAAGCTATTTATTTATGGAAACAAGTTTTAGATATAGCAAATCCAGAAGATATAATCTTAAACGATATAAAGAAAAAGTTGGAAAAAAATAATGCTGGATAGTAAAACTATTTTAGCACCTGCTAAATTAAATATATTTTTAAAAGTCTTAAACAAAAGAATAGATGGATATCATTTACTAAGAACAGGAATAACATTTATTGATTTATTTGATAAAATTGAAATTAAAAAAAGTGATGAAACAAAAATACAATATAAAGGATTTTTTAAACCTAAAAATAATAACTATGATGATTGTATTATTTTAAAAACGCTAAAGTTTTTGGGCTTAGATAAAAATTTACATTTTGATATTACCGTAACTAAAAATATTCCCGTGCAAGGAGGGCTCGGCTCAGCATCTACCAATGCGGCGGGATTAATAAAAGGATTGCATGAAATGAATTATATTCATCTAAAAGAGCCGAGTGCTTATGTTTCTATAGGATCTGATATTCCTAGTTTTCTATTTGCAAAAAATTGCATAATTACTGGAATTGGAGAAAAAATTGCTCCAGCTACTTTTCCTAAATTATATTTTTTATTAATTAAACCTAATTTTAATAATTCAACAAAAGAAATGTATGAAAAATTAGATATAAAAAATAATAATGAAAATAGTGATGATATAGGAAACGATTTTGAAAAAATTGTATTAAAAGAAAATTTATACTTCAATGAAATTTTTAGTTATTTAAAGACTTTTGATAACACTCTTTTTACAAGAATGACAGGAACAGGTTCTTGTTTTTATGCAGCATTTGAAAAAAAATTAGAAGCTTTAAAGACTAATGAAATTTTTAAAAATAAGTATAGTAAACTTTGGACTCATGTATGTGAAAATAATATAAATTATTTATAAGTTATATTTCAATATCACTAATAAATGAATCTATACCTGAAGCAATAATCTTAGAGTCGACAGAGTAAACTATAAAATTGACACCATAATTTGTTAATTCTTTGAAATCTTCTTTATTAAATACAATAGCTCCAACATTAATATTATTCTTTCGAAGAACTTTAGTTGTTTCTTTTATAATTTTTTTCATTTCATTTCCTGTTGGATCAATATTTAGTGACTTGGATAAATCGTAAGCGCCAATATAAACTAAATCTAAAAATTCTATTTTACTAATTTCATCAAGCTTATTTAAAAGATCCTTATGTTCAAGTATTATCGACCTTAATGCGAATTCATCATTATTATTATTTAAATTATTTTTCATACCGTAAGAAGCTGATCTAACAAAAGGATTAAATCCTCTAATTCCTTTTGGAGGGAATACGGTATTACTGATATATTGATTAAGTTCTTCTAAAGACTTAATTTGAGGAACAATTAGTCCATGTATTCCAAAATCTAAAGCATTTTGAATAAAATGAGAGTTGAAAGTTGGAGGCCTTAAAATAGGTGAGCAATTATTTGACTCAACTATTCTAATTGCATTTTCTATGTTGTGTACATAGTTGCCATGTTCCATATCTAAAAGTATAAAATCAAGTTTTGATTTTGAGAAAATATCAAGATTGCTCTCTGATGAAATTATTGACCAAATCCCAACACATATTTCATTATTCATTAATTTTTGTTTTACATAATTCTTTTTGGTGCTCATACTTTAGCGAATATAATTACCTCCGTTTTAATAGAATATAAAGAAAATACTAATAATGCATATATTAATTATATATATTTTATTTAGTTTCCTTATTTAATTTATTACTTCAATATAAAGCATAATTATAATTACTATTTCTATAGGAGGAATTTATAATGAAAAAATTAACTTCAATATTAATTGGAATGACGTTTTTATTTTCTGCTAATTTTTCTTTAGCAGGAGATGTTCAACTTTATCATGACAAAGCAGGTTGGCAAGACTGGTGGATAGAAACTTTTGATTTGGACTCTAACAATAGTTATGAGATTACTCCATTTGCAGATACTTCTAGTTTCCAAGCTACTGTCAGACAATCTTTAAGAGCTGATCCTCCAGGTTTGTTTACTTGGTGGGCTGGATACAGAATGAAAGATATGGTTGACGCTGGTTTAGTTGAGGATTTAAGCCCAATATGGGATAAATATATTGCTGCAGGACAAGTTTCTCCTGACTTGGCAAAAGCTTTCCAATTTGATGGCAAAACTTATGCTGTTCCAAGTTTAATTGCCTTTTGGCCTATGTATTACAATAAACTTGTTTACGCAGAACTTGGACTTAGTGAACCAAAAACTTGGGAAGAATTAGAATCAAATTTTGAAAAAATAAAAGCATCTGGCAGAACTCCTGTTGGACAAACAATAGAAGGCAGATGGCCTGCATTTATTTGGTTTGAAGAGTTTTTAATTCGTTCTGACCCAGACTTTTATGAAGATTTAGTAGAAGGAAGAGCTAAATATACTGACCCTCAAGTTGAGGAAGCATTTTTAACTTGGAAATCTTGGATGGACAAAGGTTGGATGGACGATGGAAGTGCAGCTTTTGGATTCACAACAGGTGATTCAATGAACAATAGTTTCTCTAAAGGAGAAGTAGTTCACATGTTAGTTGGTACTTGGTTTGCTTCTACTGTTACTGGAGGTGGAATTAAAGAAGGCGATGAATGGGGATACTTTGTATTACCAAATAAAAATGCATCTCTTCCTCCATCAGTAATTTTTGAAGCTGGTCCAATAATGGTTGCTAAAAATGCTAAAGATAAAGATGCAGCATTAGATGCAATTGATTTTTGGATGTCTGAAGCTGCTTCAGCTAAGTGGACAGAACTTATGTTCTTCCCTCCTCATAACTTAAATGCTGCTTTACCAGGAGGTGAGGTTGGAGAATTGGTTAAGGAAATTAATGAAGGAGGCTATCGCCAAATCAATAGATATTGGGAAGCTACCCCAACAGAAATTTGTGAGGCTGCTGTAGATGAAATTTCAAAATTTGTACTTGATCCAACAAGTTACAAAGATGTAATGGCAAATTTACAAACTTTAGCTGACAACTATTGGTCAAATAATTAATCAATTTATTTAAAGCCCCTTTTATAGGGGCTTTATTTTTTTCAAAAAACTGTATTTAGATGAATTTTAACAAAGATACTAACCAGGCTTATTTGTATATTGCACCTGCAGTTATTTTAGTTTCATTAATTTGTATTTATCCAATCATTCGCACATTTATAATGAGCTTTACTGATAATGATGGTCTTAATCCTGCAAACTTTATTGGATTTGATAATTACATAAAACTATTTCTTGATCCAAATTATATAATTCCAATTAAAAATACAATAATTTGGACTGTTCTTGCAACAGTTTTTCCTGTTGCAATAGGATTTCTATTTGCCTACTCAATTCAATTTTTACCTAGGTCAAATTTTTTTCAAATATTAATTTATATTCCTGCAACAGTTTCTGCTGCAGCTGCAGGAGTATTATTTGGTTTTATACTTGATAAAAGTGGTTTATTTAATCAGGTCTTAGCGATAATTGGATTTGAACATTTAAATAGAGATTGGTTATTTAGAGCACCAGAAAATACTTACTCAATGATTGGTGCATATACTTGGCAAGCTACAGGTATTAATATGATGATTTTTTTAGTAGGCTTACAAGGATTACCCAAAGAACCTATGGAAGCAGCAAAAATTGATGGAGCAAAAGGTTTCACTTTAATTTTTAAAATAGTTATTCCAATGATCATGCCATACTTCGTTATAGCGTCATTACTCGCCTTAATTAATAGTTTTAGAATC
The DNA here is from genome assembly GCA_045560915.1 of Alphaproteobacteria bacterium. Lineage (GTDB taxonomy): Bacteria > Pseudomonadota > Alphaproteobacteria > HIMB59 > MarineAlpha5-Bin3. Next base: position 12,549 of record JBJKYT010000044.1, on the reverse strand, counting down.
TTTGATTCAGTTTGGGTTATGACAATGGGAGGACCTGGAAGATATTCAGAAACATTAGCAGTTACAATGTACCGTGAAGGTTTTATCATTTTTGATCTAGGTTATGCAGCGGCTGTAGCAGTACTAATAAGTCTAGTAGGTATTGTATTTTCTTATTATTATTTAAAATCAGTATTAACTAAAGAAGATGTTAGTTAAATTATGAATTATAAAACTAAAGAAAAAGTTAATTTAACTGTTGGATATATAGGCATGATAATTGTTGTTATGGCCTGGATATATCCAGTTTTTTTTCTTATTGTTAATGCTAATAAAACTGCCTCTGAATATTCCAAGGGAGATAAAACAGAAATAATATTTGGCACTGCCTTTATTGATAATGCAATTAAAGCTTGGAACAAAGGAATAGGGGATGGAGTTTTAAATAGTCTAATATATGGTTTTTGCGGCTCTTCTCTAGCTGTAATTTTTGCTTTTTTAGCAGCATTTGGAATAGTGAGGCTAAAAATGAAAAACGGCTTACTATGGTTTTTACTTATATATTCTGGAACTGTATTTCCGTTTCAAATGTATCTATTACCATTATTTGAAGCTTATGTAGTTCTTGGAATTTATAATACAAAATTTGGACTTATTTTAATGTATGTTTCAATATGCATACCCTTTGCAACATTTGTCTTAAGAGGTTTTTTCTTAACTGTCCCTTGGGAATTACAAGAATTAGCCAAAATAGAAGGAGCATCCAATTTGCAAATACTTTACAAAATTATGATGCCCTTAGCTAAAGCCCCTTTGCTATTGGTTTTTTTTAATTCAATTTACCTGGATATGGAATGATTTACTTTTTGGAATGGTTTTATCAAGATCAACCTCTGTTAGACCTGTTACAAGTGCTTTAGTTGGAATGCAAAACTTATATGCACAAATGGATGGCCCTACAATTTTAATGGCTACAGTTATGGCTAGTATACCTACATTAGTTATCTTTTTATTACTTCAAAGACATTTCATTCGTGGACTTACTCTTGGATCTATGGGAACAGGTAAGGGATAATTTATGATTAAAGAAATTTTACTTCTTCATCATTCTCACACTGATATTGGTTATACTTCTCCTCAGCCTGTAATATTTGAATTACATAAAAGATATATAGAGGAAGCAATAGAATTAGCAGAAAAAAATGCATCTAATGAACCTAATTGTCAATTTAAATGGACATGTGAGGTTACAGGAATAACAATGGATTGGTGGAAAAATACAACACCCCAATATCGCAAAAGATTTTTAAAATTGCATCACAAAGGATTAATTGATGTAGCAGGATGCAAGTGGCACATGACACCTTTAATGGACCATCAAATGATTATCGAAAACTTAGAACCGATCACTTTTTTACGTAAAGAAGGAATGAAAATTAATTATGCAATGGATTGTGATATTAATGGCGTTCCTTGGGGGATGGTAGATACACTGCTCGATTTTGGCATTAAGGGTTTCAGCATGGCTATCAATGAATTTTACGGGCATGCTTTAAAGCCTTGGCCAAGTGGTTTTTATTGGCAAAGTCCAACAAAAAGAAAACTACTTGCTTATAATGGCCCTATATACGGGGCTACTGCAGGACACTTTTTAAAAATTCCATTTTCAATATCTGGAACAAAAAAAACAATTGAAAATTTTCCTAAGTTTTTAAAAAAGCCAAATTATTCTTATAATTTTTTTATGGCCCAGATTACAAATACAAATCATCATGATAATGCTCCTCCAAATCCAGATATCATTCCTTTTTTAAAAACTTGGAATAATAAATATAAAGATTTTCCTATACGCATGGTGACCATTTCAGAGTTTTTTGAAAAACTAAAAACCCAAGAAAAAATTCCAACTATGCAAGGAGATTGGTCTGATTGGTGGAATTTTGGTTGTGGAAGTACGCCTAATGAAACTCGTATAAATTCAGCTGGGCAGAAAGCCTTACGTCAGGCTAACATAGTTAATCTTTTTACGCATACCAAAAAAGATGACATTAGACGAAAAGATCTAGAAAAAAAATCAAAAGAATCTCTAGCTTTATATGCTGAACATACATGGGGAGCAGATAGATCAATCAATTTTCCTTTTTCTGATGAAACTAAAATGCAGTGGATTATGAAACAAGTCTTACCCTACGAAGGCTTATCAATAGCTAGAATGCTTAGAAGAGATGGTGTTGAAAAAATAGCACAATTAATGGGAGGAGAAAAAGCTAGCGCTATAGCTTTTAACTCCCTTCCTTTTAAAATAAAAACATTTATCAAAATTCCTAAATTCAAAGGTGTCTATTCATATTTAAGTGAAGTAAATAAAGCAGGAAAAAAAATGAAACTTGATTTTGATAAAATGAATGAAAAAGACAATTGGTGGGTAAGAAGAGAAATTGACTTAACAAGACAAAAAAAAGTAAATTCAGTTCATCGTCAAGATATGACTATGTCTGAAATAAATGATGATCTTGTTGATTGGGTGGGTCCAATAGAAATACCTCCCTTAACTGTTAAAAAAATAGATTTTCAAAAAAGTATTTCTAATGATTTAAAAATAAAAAAATTAGAAATTAGCAATAAAAAAATTAGTGTTCTATTTGCAGAAAAAGGAGGAATTGAAAATATTTTTTCAAAGAAACATAGTTTTATCAAAAATAATAAAGAATTTTTCTTCGGTGTTCCTGTTTTGGAATATCCTAAAACTCAAAAAAGAACTGAAATTTTCAAACCTGTTGCTTCTGGTTCACTTGACTGGAGCTCTTCTTGGAATAATAAATGGAAAAATATTAAAGAGAATGCAAAATTAAAAGAAAGAAAATTTTTTAAAAAGACAAATTACATATCGGTTGAAGAAGATTTTTATTTATCTAACGGTGATGAATTTAAAATTAATTACAAACTTTTTACTAACCAATCATCTTTAACTATAAATGTGGAAATTTTGAAAAAACCAGATAGTAATCCTCATGCTCTTTATTTACCAATGCCAATAAATTCAGGAACAAATACAAAATGCCATTTCGAAACTGCCGGGGCAATACTTCAGTTAGATAAAGATCACCTTCCTTTCTCTTGTAAACACTATCTTACAACTCAAAATTGGATATCTTATCATGGAAATAATGGAGGTATTACAATTTCAACTAAAGATTGTCCACTATGGCAAGTAGGGGGGTTAAATTTTGGTAAATTTGATAAAAATAATAAAGTAGAGAGAAAATATAAAATGCTTTCTGCTTGGTTATATAATAATTATTGGAATACTAATTTTTTAGCAGATGAATCAAAGCTCATCAAATATGAATTTGTAATTAATTTTGAAAAAGAAAAGGATCTTTTACAGCGTATACAAGATATCATGCCTTATATATATGAACCGGTTGTTCATAACTACCAAGATAGAGGAAATTCTAAAAAAAGAAATAATATAAAAATGTTCAATATTTCTTCAAATAATATTTATATTACTGATGTGAAAAAAAATAATAAAAAATCATATTTACATCTTATGAACTATTCTTCTGAGGATAAAACATTTGAAATTGAATCTAACTATATTGAGATAAAAAAATTATCTATTGAAAATATGTCAAATAAATTATTAGAAAAAGTAGATCCTAGTTCTTCAGGAAAATATTTTATTGATTTTAAACCCAATGAAAGAAAAGTTATAGTTATTTCATAGTAATTTTATTTAACAAAATTTTATATAAATTTATTTTTTTAATTTTCTAATTTCATTCTCATCAAAAAATTCGGGTTGAGAAGGTTTAGTTTTTAAATTATAAATCTCTTCTTTTTCTGCAGATTTAATGATTCCTTCCATTACTTCTAAAACATGCATTGAAAGAGCAAGCGAACATCTCGCCTGTCTTTTATTTTTAATAGAATCAATCATATCTGACAATCCTATGCCTCTATAATTTGCTATCTTAGATCCATCATTATCAGTCATGTTTGGTATCCCTAACAACATATTATCATTGTTAATTAATTGCCAATCTTTATCTTTATTAGCAACCAAAATATCACCACTAAAAAAATTTGGATCTGGTAATATCATTGATCCATTTAAACCATATAGCTCTATTGTTGAGTGTTGATGTTTCCAAACATCCCAAGAACAAAAAAACTGTATTTTTGCATTATTTGCAAAACCCAAAGTACCTATTAATGTTGTAGGAGTTTCAACTTTTATTTTTTCTCCATTTCTAAGTTCGCTTGTAATCGTTCTTTCTTCATTTGCCGTTATACTTATAGCACTTATAGTTTTTACAGGACCGATTAAATTAACTAAATGAGTAATAAAATATACTCCAACATCAAATATAGGTCCTGCCCCAGGTTTGAAAAAAAAATCTGGATTAGGATGCCAGTGTTCCATTCCGTGATTCATGAGATTAAAAGTTCCCAGAACTATATTCCCAATTTTATTTTCATCGATTAAAGCTCTTGCTTTTTGACCTGCTGCACCTAAAAAAGTATCAGGAGCACAACCTACATAAAGATTTTTTTGTTTAGATATTTCTTGAATTTCTTTTCCTTCAGCAAAGTTCATAGCAAGTGGCTTTTCACTAAAACAATGTTTTCCAGCTTTTAAAGAATTAATTGTTATTTCTTTGTGTGCTGATGGAATGGTTAGATTAATTATTAAGTCAATCTCATTATTTGAAAGAAGATTTTCAACACTTTGAAACTTTAAATTGAATTTTTCTGCATTTTCTTTTGCAGCTTCAAGTTTTATATCTGCACAAGCGACTATTTCAAAATTATTATAAATATTTTGACATTTAAAATATATTTCAGAAATATTTCCGCAACCTATGATTCCAACTTTCATTTTATATGTTACTCAAAAAATTTAAAGATTTTGAAACATAGTCTTTATAATCTTTAGGGTCATCATGTTCTAAGGCTAAAATTTCACAGTTGGTTTTTTTTATTTCATAAAGAATAGATTTCCAATCTATAAAACCATTACCAATTGCACACTGTGAATCGTGATCAATTAAATTTTTATCAGGTGAAGAAAAATCTTTCAGATGACAAGAAATGATTCTCGAAGCAAATTTTTTAATCCAAAATATCGGATCTGCCTTTCCAGCTACTACCCATCCTATATCAATTTCATATTTTAATTTTTCATTATGCTCTAAAATACACTCTATAGGCATTTTACCACTAGGAAGCATATTAAATTCAAATGCATGATTGTGATAACCTAAGGTCATTCCATTATCCTCAAAAATTTTTACATAAGAAGATAGTTTTTTACCAAAATCATTCCATTCTTCTTCATTTTTATCAAAAATTTCTTCAAATTTTCCTCCTGGTTTGCCAACTGGGCATGGCACAATAGCATGTTTAACATTTAATTTTTGTAAACATGAAATAATATTTTTCGTATCTTTAAGAGTATCGAAGCCTATATGAGAAGATTGTGCAGTTAAATTATATTTCTCTAATAAAATTTTAGTCTCATTAAAAGTTTCAACCTCAAATAATTCAACATTTTGAAAACCTTGTTCAGATAAAAATTTAAATATATTTTCATAAGGTTTAAAATTTCTAGCTGTATAAATCTGAATTGAAATTTCTTTTTTATTCATATCTTATTCTATTCCATTTAATTTTTTTTGCATTTCCTTCATATTTTGGAAAGTATTTTTTGAGAACATCTAATGATTTTTTATTCCAATTTTTTGGCCATTTGTGATGATCTTCTGAACTTGCTTTAATATGATCAGGTAATTCATCAAAGTCAGGATAATACCATAAGGTAACAACAGTCCGCATTTTATTACTTAAATTAGGATGAGCTGCATGAAGGATACGACCATCTCCAATAATAACATCTCCTAAATTGGATGTTACATCTAATTCGTCTTTTACAGATTTGAATATGGGGTCATCTGGATTATTATATAATCTATAATGTGAATGGTGTTTCTTTATATATTTATGCACTTCATTATATTTTAAATGAGATCCAGGAATTACCCTTAGACAACCATTTGTTTTATTTGTATTTGTTAAATAAAACATTACAAATATCATTGGAGGTTTTTTAGCAAAACTTATAGGATCATCCCATGCCCACCAATCAGTATGCCAATATAAAGGTGCTGAATTTGCAGTTTTACCAATGATATAACCTGATGACCATTTAGGATTACTGTACCCCATTTTATTAAAAATTTTGAGTAATTCATCATTTACTATTAAATTTAAAAAACTTTCATCATTAGATACATCAATCATACTGCCAGTTGAAACTTGTTTTTTTTTATCTTCTTCTGATTGTTGATTGACAAGATTAGTGGTTAAATTGTTTATTTGAGTAAGAACATCCTTATCAATTAAATTTGATACTTTTACATATCCTTTTTCAAATAGTTCACTTTTTAATTTATTCATAATTATTTATTATTTATTAATAAGTGTGCCGCACCTTTTAATCCTGCAAATTTAATATTTTTAGCTTTTGTAATTTTTTTTAAACTTTTACAATTTTTAAGATGATAATTAATTCTATCGAAAAAAAGATCTGAAGAGAAAGAAATTTGACCACCAAAAATTATACATTCTGTATTAAAGTCATTAATAAAATTTTTTTTTAAATAAATCCCAAGAGTGTCACCCATATTAAAAAAAATTTTAGATGCAATTTTATCTTTATTTCTTGCTCTCTCTGCCATTATTTTAATACTTATATTTTCTTTAGTTATTTTGTAATACTGTTTTTGCATAAAAACACTTGATGTGTAATCATTGAGAATGCCTTTTTTAAACTTTTGTCCAGATATCCAACCAAAGTGAGGTACTCCTTTTCCTTTAAGAACTATTTTTTGGTTATTTAAAAAACTGCTTCCTATACCTGTACCCATTGTTAACACTATCACTTTTTTATATTTTCTATAATCATTGAATAAAACTTCTCCAATTCCGTAACATCTAGCATCATGATTAAAAATTATAGGTTTATTAGCACTAAGTGAAAATTTCTTTTGAATAATTTTTTTAATATTTAAGCCATATATAGATTCATATTTATCTAGATTTTGAATTAATGATACCCCTTTTTTAAAATCAAAAGGATGACAGATTGAAATGGCTATTCCGTCAAAATTTTTATTTGTTTTGTTCAATATATTAAGAGATTTTTTAATAGGGTAAGTAAACTTATTTATTATATATTTTCTATCTCTTGTTGAATCAATTTTTAATAATTTACATGAATTTTTAAAAAAATTACCATTTGATTTTACAATTGCTGACTTTATTGAAGTACCTCCAATATCTAGGGCTATAATATTTTTCATAATGAGATATAAACAATTTTAACTATTTTATATTGGCATATAATTATATTCAATATTTTATATTTAAAATAAATTATGGTTGATTTGCATCAAAGAATCTATAATCGTAATTAAAAATTGGGGCGTCGCCAAGCGGTAAGGCATCGGCTTTTGGAGCCGACATTCGTAGGTTCGAATCCTACCGCCCCAGCCATATAAAATTCTTGAGGAGCAACCTTGAATAATAAAAGTACTAAATTATGGCTTCCATATTTTATACTTTTATCGATGGCTTGGGGTTCCACATTTTTGTTTATTGAAGTTTGCCTGGAGTTTTTAACCCCAATAGGTGTAGCTTTTGCTCGATTTAGCCTAGGAGCACTATTTATGTTAGCCTATATAACTAAACTTAAATTAAAATTTCCACGAGAAAAGAAAATTTTATTACATCTATTTGTACTATCATTAATTTTAAACTCTATTTTTGGAATATTACTTGCTACTGCTCAAACTGGGGTTACCTCTGTTTTAGCAGGACTAGGAGCTTCAATTGTTCCAATCATGACGATATTTTTTGTTGCAGTTATTTTTCAGAGTGAACCTCTAACTTTTGAACAACTAATTGGACTTTTTGTTGGTTTTTTTGGCGCTCTGATAATTGTTGGTGTGTGGAATGGAATTGGTGAGAATCCTTGGTGGGCCATGCTTGCTTTATTAGGTTGTACAATGTGTTATGGAATTTCTTATCCATATACTAAAAAATATATTTTACCCCATAATCTAAGACCTGAAGTTATGGCAACTACGCAGCTGTGTTTTTCAATGGCTACTCTTCTTCCGTTATTTATATTTTTTGGAGTTAAGAGTTCTCCAAGCACTATATACCAAGTAGGTGCAGTACTAGGTGTAGGCTTTGTTTGTAGTGGTATAGCCTATGTATGGAATTTCAGAATTCAGGAAGCTGTAGGATCCTTGATATCTTCAACTACAATGTATGTTATACCTATAGTTGCTACTATTTTAGGAATTACTTTACTAGGAGAGTCTCTCACATGGAATGAGCCTATTGGCTGTGTGATCGTTTTATTAGGTGCAGCTATAAGTCAGGGGAGAATAAAGTTACGAAGATAATTTTTTTACTTATTATATAAGTTTTTTATCAATAAAGTTAGAATGTGGTATTTTTTCATTAAATTTTTTAATATTTTCATCTTTTATTTTTTTAGCATAAAATAACCAATTATATATTACCAATGCATCTCTTATGGTAATTCCAATTTTGTTTTTTTTCATATAGAATTTATCTTCGTCAATTAATTTTTTTCCTCTAACCTGCTCTTTTAATTCACTGTCAATAATTTCCTCCTTTTCTTTCCATGTTTCATTATATTTCATGAAATTTTTATTTGATGGATCCAATTCTTTATAATCTGGGTGAGCAATACCAAACTCTGAACAACCTCTTTTAATAAATCTTGGTATTTCAACTCCTATAGTATTATCTAAAATTGGATTAATTAATTTAAGAGTATGTTCAGCCTCCTTTATTCCAATACAATAAATATAACCCTTATATTTTCCTGAAATATTCTTTCTAGTTTCAACCATACATTTTCTTGTTAAATTTCTTTCTAAATTTAAGTTTTCAAAAACTAAATATAATTTTATTAATTCAATAATATTTTTAGGTTCAATTTGAATCTTATAACAACTAAAACAATTATAAGGTATAACTTTAAATTCATTAAAAATTTTAAAGTGTCTAGTGCAGTTATATTTTATTATACCTTTTCTAAAAATTTGAGATCCTTCAAAATCTGTATTTATTTGGCTTATTTCTATTATTTGTCTGATGGAATTTATTAGCTTAATAATATTTGAATCCTGAATTAAGTAATGTAAACTAATATTTGAATTAATTTTTTGAAGTTTTTCATTAACAATTATTATTTTACTTAAATTATCACTCTTTTTTGGAAGATGATAAGTAAGATAGTTAATTAGTCCTATGCGTTTTTTTCTAGCAATTTTTATTTTTTTTTCTGCATCTTTAAAACTAGGATTTATTTTTAAGATATTTTGAAAACAACATATTGCTTCATCAAGATTGTTATTTTTCCAATAAATATTTCCTAACGCATTATGAGCAAAATGATTATTATTATTTATTAGTATAGCTTTTTTTAAATTACTAATTGCCTCATTTATTTTATTTAATTTTAAAAAAGATTCAGATATTATATAATAATTATTTGAGTCATTTGGAAAAAGATGAATACTTTCTTTACAAATATTTATTGCTTTTAAATATTTTGAGCTTTTATTATAAAAAAGTGATAAGTAATTATATATCCTTATTTCATTAGGTTCAGATTTTTTAAAATTAATTAATTTTTTTATAATTGCTTCAGTAGAAATTTTATCTAATTTTTGACTAAGCTGTTTAGCTATAATTGAAAGTTCATAGTTAATATTTGAAGGAGTATTGGGCATTTAAATTTTTCTTATTTAATATAAATATTAAATAAAAAAAAATATAGAATTTTTGTAAAATATAATTTAATTTGTTCTATATTATGCCTGATTTGGAAATAAAAGTTTTTGATAATGTATTCCCAGCAGACTTAGCGATGAAAACCTGGGAATTACTGCAAAGACCTAAATGGAGTTATACTGGTGGAAGCGCAACTGGTGGAAGATTTTGGCATATGGAAAAATTGGATCAAGAAAGTTTTTTTAAAGATACTTTGTTTAAAATAATCTGTGAAAAATTTTTAAAATCTGATCCTTCTAATTTTCAATTAATCACTTGTTATGCAAATGGCCAAACTGCAAACCAAAATGGTACTGCTCATTCAGATATACAAGAACCTAATGCTAACGCATTTACTTTTTTGTATTATCCCAATCTTGAATGGGATTTAAGATGGAATGGAGCTTTATTTTTTTTAAATCACATGGGCCAACATCCCTCCCTTGATACTGAAATAATTAAAACAGTAAGCTATAAGCCTAATAGAGCTGTATATTTTCCTGGAAATATTTGTCATTACGCTGAAGCTCCTAGTCAAAGATTTATGGGTTTAAGAATATCTTTAGCTTGGAAAATTTTAAAACAAAATTAAAAGTGATTTTAATAGAAATTTAATTTCCAAATTAAATTAATTATTGGTTGATAGAAGGGTATATTGACTTCTTCTTTTTCATAAACACCCCATAAATTTTTTTTACTAATCCAACCTTTGTAATTTTCAAATTTTATTTTACACCATTTTTGCAAACAAACTTTTATTTTTGCAATATTTGATTCTCCAATTTCCCCTATCTTCTCTCCATTAGGTTTTGAATATATATATATTTTATGTTTATTATCTTTAATGGTTATTACAAATCTATCTCCTTTTAGAAGATCTTTACGAATCCACCCTTCATTTCCATTTATATCTTTAATTTTTCTCCATCTTTCATATTCATCAGTTATTTCAATTGGCATATTTTTAGCCATATATTTTAATATGATCGGATAATTAGTACTAGAACCAATTCTAAGATTTACCTCTTCAGATTTTAAAGAAACAAATCTAGGTATTTTATAACCAGTTATCTGACCAATTTCATTTGAATGTGAAATATTATGTAATAAACTAAAGATTAGAACGAATAAAATTGATTTTATCACTATTTTTACTTTAACATTAATGAGCTTAATTTGCCAATTATTGAAATCTTAAAATATTATAAAACATAGAAATCTTAATTTAATTTATATATTAAGTAATAATATAATAATTATTTGAATTTTAATTTTAAAAAGCGCCCGTAGCTCAATTGGATAGAGCGTATGACTACGGATCATAAGGTTAGGAGTTCGACTCTTCTCGGGCGCGCCAATTTGTTTTTTACAATTACAAAATTCAAAAAAAAATGTTAAAAAAATAAAATGAAAGTTAATGACTATAATAATTTAGATATTAAAAAACAAGAAAACCTTTCATCTAAGTTTCAATCCATAAAAGGAAATAATGTTAATTTCACTTGCAATGTTTTAAGTGGTGATTTTTATCTTGATACGCATAATTATTATCCAATCACAGATGAGATGTTTACTTTTTCTGAACTATTTATGTGGGGAGATACATTAAAATATAATAATTTTTATAAAAAAGATTTTATTGATAATTTTAATATAAATAAAAAAAATTTTAAATCATTTTCAGATACTTTTATTCTTGGTTCAAGTGCCCAAGATAATTACTACAGAAATATAATTAGTTTTTTTACCAAGGATTTTCTATACAAATAAAAAAAAAAATTAATATTGCTGTTCATAGAAATACACCAAACAAGTTTAGAAATTTTATAAAAATCATTTGTAATAAAAATCAAATAGAAACAAAATTTATATTTTTAGATGATGGTTTTTATAAATTTAAAAATTCACAAATACCACAATTTTTGGACCAAAACAATTCAATCAAAATATTAAATAATTTAGTTTCTAACAAGAAAAGCAATAAGAAAAAAATATATATAAGTAGGCAAAACTGCAACTATAGAAATTTAGTAAATGAAAATGATATATTATCTTATTTAACTCAATTAAACTTTGAAATTGTTGATTTAAATAATTTTAGCATACCAGATCAGATAGATTTATTTTCTAGTGCAGAAATTATAATATCACCTACTGGTTCAGGTTTAGTTAATACAGTGTTTTTGTCAAAAAGGGACTAAAATTATTGAGATTACTCCAAAGTATAATAACAAATATGAAGATATTTTTAAAAATCGATATAGTTCAATTGCAAAAATTTTAAGTCTTGATTATTTTAGTCTAGAAGCAGACTCAATTCATATTGATAATCCTAGCTCTCGAATAACAATCATTCCTAAAATTTATGATGAAAGCAATTATTTTAAAAATTTGATAGTCAAGGTTCAAAAATTAAAAAACATATTAAACTTTAACAATTAATAGATATGTAATTTTGTGCTATGCTACTAAATTCATTATAATAGTTATTGCAAAACTTTTCATTTATTATAATTTTCAAATCTTTATTAGCTATTTTATTATTAAAAAAATTAATATAATTTAAATTAAATAAATTATATTTATCTTCATAGTTGTTTATAAGAATTTTTCCATTTTCAAGTTTTAGTTTTTTTGAAATTAATTGAATAATTTCATCAATATTTTTTTTCATCATCAATTAAATAATTT
>JBJKYT010000043.1:0-5583 GCA_045560915.1 Alphaproteobacteria bacterium | reverse complement strand
CTTCCAATAGGGACAAGGGCATCTAATGCTTTTATTCCAGTCTGCATTGGTTCCGAAACACTTTGTCTTGGTATAATTCCTGGAGCTTTTAATTCAATTCTTCTTCTGTCTTTGGAGTTAATTGGACCTTTTCCATCAATTGGGTTACCTAAACCATCAACTACTCTGCCTAATAATTCTTTTCCTACTGGAACATCAACAATTTCTCCTGTACGTTTAACGGTATCTCCCTCTTTAATGCCTGTATCATCACCAAAAATACTAACACCTACATTGTCCATTTCTAAATTTAGAGCCATGCCTTTAATTCCACCAGGAAACTCTACCATTTCACCTGCTTGAACCTGATCTAAACCATAGACTCTAGCTATTCCATCTCCAACACTTAAAACTGTTCCAACTTCAGCAACATCTGCTTTAGTCTCAAAATTTGATATTTGGTCTTTAATTACTGATGAAATTTCTGCAGCTTTAATTTCCATTATGCCCCCTTCATTGCGATCTTAAGTTTATTTATTTTGTTAGACAAAGATGTGTCAATCATTTTGGAACCTACCTTAATAATCAATCCACCAATTATTTGCTCATCAACTTTATAATTAAGTGATAACTTATCACCTAAAATTGTTCTTAGCTGTTCTTTAATATTATCTTGTTGTTCATTAGATAGTTTTTCAGCAGAGGTTATATCTGCCAAAACATCACCTCTCTTTTGTGCATTAATTTTTTTAAATTGAGAAATGATATCAAGTATTTTTTGAAATCTTTTATTTTTTGATAAAACTTTTAAAAAAGTTGAAGATAATTCATTTGGTTTTTTAGATTTTAATATGTTTTGTAAAATTACCAATTTATCATTAGATTTTATAAGAGGACTTTTTACAACTAATTTTAGATCTTTATTATTTTTTATCATTGATTGAATAAATAAAAGATCATCTAAAACTGCATCTACTAGTTTTTTTTCTGATGCTAAATCATATAGTGCAGAAGCATAACGATCAGATATTAGGTCTCCAGAAGATAATTGTGATGCCATTAATATTCTCCAAACTTGGAATTGAGAATGGGTATTAACATATCAGAAAATCAAGGTAAACTGTGAGTTTATGTACTAAAGTGAGTATTTCGACGCAATTTTTTGAATCTGTGGGTAAATTACATAAAAGTATAGGGATCAACGTCAACTATTCGCTTTAGAGATGAGGGTAAGGGGTATTTTTTAAGCAAAAATTTGGTGTATTCATTGAGAAGTTTTCTTGAACTGCCTTTAATTAAAATTCTATATCTGTGTTGACCTCTGAGTAAAAAAATAGGTGCCTCTACTGGGCCTAAAATAGTAATATTTTTTGAAGAAAAATTGTGCTGCACTAATTTTTGAGCGTAACTTTCTGCCTGGCCCTTCTCGTGACCAGATATAATAATTGATGTCATATAAGTAAAAGGAGGAATATTAAATGTTTTCCTATCTTTGAGGGCCTGTTGTACAAATAATTTACGATCCCTTTTTATTAGAGACTGAATAACTTCTTGATCTGGAAAATAAGTTTGAATTAAAACTTTTCCTCTTTTATTGGTCCTTCCAGCTCTGCCACTTACTTGTTGCAATAAATTATAAGTTCTTTCTATCGCCCTCATATCTCCCCCAGTTAAACCAGCATCAGCATCTAAAACACCTACAAAAGACAAATTGGGAAAATGATATCCTTTAGCCATAATCTGAGTGGCTACTAGAATATCTATTTTATTATTTTCAAAATTTTCTACTATGTTTTTAATTTTATTTGGTGTGTTAGCAACATCACTTGACATTACTCCGATACTGTATTGTGGAAACAAAATACTAAGCTCTTCTTGAATACGCTCAATGCCTGGTCCAATTAATTTTATTGATTCTTTCGATTCACATTTTGGACAATCTGATTTTATAGGGTAAATTACGCCACAGTGATGGCATAATAAACGTTTTTTTGATTGATGCATTACTAACCATGACGTGCATTGATTACATTGGTATCTATATCCACACTCAAAACACAAACTTAATGGTGAGTAGCCCCTTCTATTTAAAAATAATAATGCTTGTTCTTTTTTATTTAAACAAGAATTTAATTCATTAATAATTGGCTGAGAAATCCATTTATCTTTTTCTAATAAATTTTCATTTAAATTAATTAATTCAATTTTAGGCAATTCTATTCCTGAAAATTGTGACTTTAGAAAAACATGTTTATATTTTTTTTTATTTATATTGTTTTGCGTCTCTAAAGATGGAGTAGCAGAAGATAAAATAATATTACATTTTTCAATTTTTGCCCTTACAGTAGCTATGTCTCTTGCATGATAACGAATGTTATCTTCTTGCTTGTAGGAAATATCATGTTCTTCATCAACAATTATTAAACCTAGTTTTTTAAATGGAAGAAATAATGAAGACCTAGCACCTATAACTACTATGGGCTCACCTAAATAACAACGAAACCAAATGCTTTTTCTTTTTTTGTCTGAAATTTTCGAATGCCATACCTCTGCCTTAAAACCAAATCTTTCTAAAAATCTTTTTTCTAATTGAGGTGTTAAGGAAATCTCAGGTACCATAATTAATATTTGTCTATTTTTTTTGTATACCTCCTCTACAATTTCAAAATATACTTCAGTTTTACCTGAGCCTGTCACTCCCTCCAAAACAATTGGTGAATAAAAGTTAAACAATAAGTCTTTTATTTTTTTTGATGCAATTTCTTGATCATTATTTAATTTGACAAAATTAGGTTTAAATAAATTGTTTTTTTGTTCAATGTTATTTTGCTCAATAATTTTATTATTAATTAAAAATAGTTTAAGCACAAGTCCTCTAGGCTCAAGCGTGTAATCACTAACCCAATTAATTAATTTTACTATTTGCTTGTTTAATAAAATTCCTTCAAAAACGTATTCAACATTTTTAATTTCATATTCATTTTTCTTAGGTAATCTTTGCATAGTCTCTATGACCATTCCCAATTGGCTCTTTGTTCTCCCAAACGGAACCTTAACAATACTCCCTTCTTTTACAATTTGTCCTTTTTTTAGTTTATAGGTGAAATATTGATCAAAAGGCCTAGTGATAATGATATTACAAAACATATTTTTTCTAATTAATTTATTTCTTATTTTTTTAAATATTACTTTTATGTTATAGATAAATCTATGAAGTTTTTTGTAGATACAGCAAATATAGAGGATATAGAAAAATTGATTCCTACTGGATTCGTGGATGGAGTTACAACAAATCCCTCCCTTATTGCTAAACAAGGGGCAGATATGGCTGAAACTATTAAAAACATCTGTTCAATTGTTAATGGCCCTGTTAGTGCCGAAGTTACAGCTACTGAGTTTACAAAAATGCTTGAAGAAGGTGAGTATTTAGCTTCATTGGCAAAAAATGTTGCTGTTAAAGTTCCTTTAACTGTTGATGGTCTTAAAACTTGCAAGTCTCTTCGCAAAAAAGGAATTATGGTGAATGTCACTTTATGTTTTTCTGCTGCTCAAGCTTTATTAGCTGCTAAAGCTGGTGCTTCATTCATATCACCTTTTGTTGGAAGGTTAGATGACATCGGAGAAAAAGGGATGGACCTTATAGAAGATATAGTAATTATGTATGAAAATTATGCTTTTGAAACAGAGGTTTTAGTTGCTTCTATTCGCACTAAACAGCATGTAATTGATTCAGCCGTCATTGGAGCTCACGTTGCAACCTTACCTCCAAAAGTAATTTATGAATTATACGACCATTCTTTAACTGATAAAGGCCTCAAAGCTTTTCTTGATGATTGGGCAAAAACTGGGCAATCTATACTTCCTAAATAAGTATGAAAAAAGAAAATGACAAAAACTCCTCGGAAGAGATTGTCATAGAGTATTTAAAAAAAAATAAAAATTTTTTAATTAAGTATCCAGAATTGATTAAAGGTCTTAATTTTCCTTTAAAAGATAATGGTTCTGAAAAGATTATCGACTTAGATGCATATAGATACAAAAAAATTTCTCAAGAAAATATAGATCTGCAAAATCAAATGACTGAAATTCTTTTAGCTGGCAAAAGTCACATGCAATCTCAAAAAAGAATTCTCAAATCATCACTTAAAATTCTTAACAGCAAATCACTAACAAAAGTCTTTAGTGTTATTTTATCAGATTTTAAAATACTTCTTGGTTGTGAATATATTAATTGCTTTAGTACAAATAATAATATTGGTATCAATAAAGTTCAAAAAATAGATACGCGCGTAGCAAAAAGTTATTTTCGTGATAAAGTGATGACAAACTTAAATCAAAATCCTAAAGGTGTCTTGTTGTTCTTTCCCAATAAATCACCACAAATAAAATCCTATATTTTATTAAAAATTAATTTTCAGGAAGACATGTTTGTTGTTGCTATGGGATCAAAATATATCAATAAATTTAATCCTAATCAACAGGTTGATCTTATCGAATATTTAATAAAAATTATTGAGAATAAAATTCATCAATTATGAAGCTAATAGCTTTCATTCTTTTTTTCCTGTTCTTTTACTCTTCATCTCACGCCAATGAAAAAATATGTGGTTGGGTAATGGACGAACCATTTAAAGAATATCAAGATGAGGCAAAGGATAAACATTCTTCTATGTATGTCGTCGTAAGTGATGGTGAATGCGAGTATGGAATAGCTATTGGCAAAAAGTCAGAAGAAAAAGCAAAAAAATTAAACTTTAATACTATTTAAATATGAATAGCCCTACCATCTACATTCATTGCAGCTTCTTTAACTGCTTCACTAGTTGTTGGATGAGCATGACAAATACGAGCAATATCTTCAGCACTACCGCCAAATTCCATTGTAGTTACAATTTCAGCAATTAGCTGACCTGCATCGTGACCTATAATATGTGCACCTAAAATTGAGTCTGTTTTTTTATCAGCTAAAATTTTAACAAAACCTTCGGTGGCCGATGTTGTTAAGGCTCTGCCATTTGCCATAAAAGGAAACTTTCCAACCTTATATTCAATTTTAAGTTCTTTAAGTTGTTCTTCTGTTTTGCCAACAGAAGCAACTTCAGGATTTGTATATACTATCGCTGGGATAATATCGTAGTTCATATGTGTTTTTTGACCATGAATTAATTCTATACATGCAACACCCTCTTCTTCTGCTTTATGCGCTAGCATTGGTCCAGGTGCAACATCTCCTATTGCATAAATGCCATCAACACTTGTTTTAAATTCTTGATTAATTTTTATTGCTTTTTTTTCATCTAAGTTAACACCAATTTTTTCTAAATTTAATCCTTCTGAGTTTGGCTTTCGCCCCACTGACATAAGAACAATTTCATATTTTTCTTTAAGTTCTTTTTTTTCAGAAGATTCTATAGATACTTCAATATTATCTTTATTTATTTTTGCATTATTAACTCTATGAGATAATTTAAATTCTATACCTTGTTTTTGTAAAGCCTTCATAAAATTAGATGCAATCTCTCCGTCCATAGTTGGAACAATGCGGTCTAATGCTTCTACTACTGTTACTTTTGTTCCAAGTCTTGACCAAACAGATCCCATCTC
>JBJKYT010000042.1:0-5618 GCA_045560915.1 Alphaproteobacteria bacterium | reverse complement strand
AAAAAACATCATCTCATATTAAGAAATTTTTTTGATGCAGCTAATGATTTTAAATTTAACTTTAATAAACAACTAAAAACATCTCTAGAAAATCAAGTTGGAAATTACAATGTTAATATATTTAACGGATTTAGAACTTCATCATCTAAAGTTTTTTTAAAACCTATAATCAAACATCCTAATTTAACTATTTTTACTAAAACAGAAGTTTTAAAATTAAATTATGAAAATAATAAAATAATAAGTTTAAAGATTAAGCACAAAAATAAAGTAATTTCAGTAAAACCAAAGATAGGTACAATCTTATCAAGTGGAGCAATAATGACGCCTTATCTTTTGCTAAAATCAGGTATAGGTAATGCCGAAGAACTAAATAATTATAATATCCCTATCAATTTACACAGTCCTCATATTGGTAAAAATTTACAAGATCATTTAGGTTTAGATTACTTATACAAAACATCTATGACGACTTTAAATTATGATCTAGGTACTTGGAGTGGAAGAATAAAATCAATTTTAAAATATTTATATAATAGAACAGGTCCTTTTGCATTAAGCCTCAATCAAGGAGGAGGGTATATTAATTGGAATTCTTTAGACCCTTACCCTAACATTCAACTATATTTTAACCCATTAACTTATTCAGTTTCTTATAAAAAAAATAGACCTTTACTTAAAACTGATAAATTTAATGGTTTTATCATTGGCTTTAATTCATGTAGGCCAAAAAGCCTTGGGGAAGTTAAATTAAGAGCATCTAAAACAGATTATTTACCAAGTATAGATCCAAAATATTTAAGTGATGAAAGAGATATTCATGATTTATATTCGGCTTTTGATTTTATTAGAAACTTTTCAAATAATAGACACTTAAAAGAAATAATTGATTCATCAGTAAATATTACTCCAATAAATGCAAATAATGAAGAATTACTTGGCCACTTTAAATCAAATGCTGGCACTGTTTATCATCCTTGTGGAACATGTCGTATGAGTAAAGATATTAATTCAGGCGTTGTCTCTGAAAAACTAAAAGTTCATGGTATTAAAAATTTATGGATAGTGGATGCTTCTATTATGCCAAATATTACATCAGGAAATATCAATGCCCCTGTTATGATGCTATCATATTTATCTAGTAAAATTATTATAGAAGAATTAAAACAAAAATATAAATGAAAATAAAGAAATTAGAAACTTTTACCAAACCATTTGTAAGTTTTGTTAAAGTTACTTTAGAAGATGGCTCAACTGGAATTGGGCAAATGTCAACTTATCATGCTGATATAACAGCACAAATATTTCATAAACAGGTTTGTCCTTGGATTTTAGGAAAGAACTATGAAGATTTTGAAGACATTGAAAACTTAATATTAGAAAAAGAACATAAATTTCCTGGTTCTTATTTATTACGTGCAATTGCTGGTTTGGATACAGCATTATGGGACCTAAAAGGAAAACTAAAAAAGTTACCAGTTGTTTCATTAATTGGTGGCAATCCTGGTTTTCTAAAAATTTATGGATCATCTATGAAAAGAGATATTCAGCCTTATGATGAAGCAAAAAGATTTAAAACTCTTCAAGATGAAAAAGGTGTAAGTGCATTCAAATTTAGGATTGGATCAGAATGTGGAAGAGGAAAAGATGAATGGGAAGGTAGAACAGAAGAAATTGTTAGATTAATTAACAAAGAACTTGATATATCTACATCTAAACTAGTTGATGCAAATAGCTGCTACTCTTCTGAACAAGCAATAGAGATTGGCAAGTTACTTATAGATAATAATATAACTCATTTTGAAGAACCGTGCCCTTATTGGGACCCAGAAGAAACAAAAAAAGTTACAGAAGCACTAGAAATTGATGTCACAGGAGGAGAACAAGATTGTGATTTTAGAATATGGAAAGATATGATTGATAGAAAAATCGTTAATATATTTCAGCCAGATGTTATGTACATGGGAGGATTAACAAGAATCTTAAAACTAGCTAATATGATTAATAAGTCTGGTTTTACGTGCACACCTCATGCTGCAAATTTATCTCTTGTCACAGTTTGTACAATGCATTTTTTAAAGGCTATACCCAATGCTGGTAAATACTTAGAATATAGTATTGAGGGTGAAGATTATTATCCATGGCAGAAAAATTTATTTTCTAAACATCCATTCAATATTATTGAAGGAAATGTTGAAATTTCTGATGATCCTGGATGGGGCGTTGAAATTAATAAAAATTGGCTTGAAACATCAGATTATAAAATTTCTGAATAAGATTGAATTGAATTAAGTTAAAATATATAATCTTTATAAAAAAGGTAATTATATATGGCTACTTATGAATGCGCTAAGTGTGGAATGTCTGTAAACGCAACATGTGGTAAATGTGATGATCCATTAGTTGATGATACAATTGATGTAAATGGTACTTCTGTTCAAGTTTCAAAATGCCCTAATGATCATGGCAAAATAAAATCACCAAGTTGTTGTGGTGAAGATATGTCTTGCACGTTATAAAAAAACTATTTTAAAAATTTTTTAATTTCTAAATTTACCGATTTAGATTTTTCATAATACGCCATATGCTTCATTGACTTAATAATTTTTATTTGACTGTTTTTAATTTTTTTATTTAATTTAATACTCATTCTAGGTGTAGAATTTATATCCTTTTCACCAGTAATTATTAAAGTTGGAAAAGAAAATTTATTAAAATTAATTTTTTCATGATTAGATTTAGTAAATAATTCATATACTGGTAAAAAATTTTCTCTCTCATTTTTTTCTAATATTTTATAAAATTTTTTATATATATTAGGGTTCTCTTTTAAATACTTTTCTGAAAACCATCTTTTAATTGCTATATTTGAAATACTACTTCCCTTAAGTGCCAATTGATACCTTGAAAATACTAAATCTTTTTCTTTTTTTGACCTTTTATAAACTGAAGAAATTAATACTAACTTATTAATTTTTTTGTTAAAATTATTGCAAAATTGGAGAGCAATTAAACTTCCTATTGAAAAACCTATTAAATTAATTTTTGTAAAACCTAGATAATTTATAAGATTGTTTAATTGAAGACTTAAAATTTGATAGTTTATTTTCTTTAATTTTTTTTTTGTTTTACCATGATTTAATAAATCATAGAAAAGAATATTTTTTTTGAAATATTTTTTTTGATTAGACCAAGCAGAATTATCTAATCCAACGCCATGTATAAAAATTGTGGGAATCTTTTTTTTATCTAGGTGGTATTCGTAGTAAGTATCATTTTTATCATAACCTTTTATAAATTTGTTGGTTATGGTTTGCATTAAGATGCTTGTTTAATTCTAGCCTTACTCTTATCTTTAAAATGAGGTATTACTTTTTCAGTAAACATTTTAATACTATTCATACAATCTTTATGATTTACACCTGGAAAATTTGACCACACTTGCAAGTATTTTAAGTTTAATTCTGATTGTAATTCTTCAATTTTTGAAATAACATAGTCAATTGTACCGAACAGCATATTGCGTTCATGGAGAAAGTCATAATTAAGTAAATCAAGTTTATTTTCAGTTTTTGGAAGTTCTTCATCAGGGTTCATATGATTACCTAAGCCCCTCCAATGACATACCCACTTAATATAATTTATCATTTGTTCCCCGGCTTTTTCCTTAGCTTCTTCCATCGAATTGGCTAAAAACATATCTCTTACCAAACATATTCCTTCACCCATTTCTACATTTCTTTTTTCAATTTTTGATTTAGCATTTTTGTAAACCTCAAAACGATTTTTTAGAGTTTTAACTGTAGGTATCCACATTATAGTATTAATATTATTTTTTGCTGCCCACTCTATAGAGCTGTTACTATCTACTACTTGCCAAAGAGGAGGGTGGGGTTTCTGAATGGTTCTAGGTACAATACTTAATTTTTTTAAAATTTTTGTTTTTGTATCCATAAATTCTTCATTAGGTGGACTCATACTATGATTCCATTCAAAATTTGGAGTAGGGTATGTATAAAATTCACCCTTGTGTTCAAAAAATTTTTCAGACCATGCTTTTTTTAATATTGTTATTGTTTCTTCAAATAACCTAAAATTTTTTTCATTATTTTTTGTATCTGCTTCTGGATTAATATTTAAGGCTTCTCTTCCATAAATTCCTCTTCCAATTCCAGCCTCTACTCTTCCATTTGATAATTGATCTAATAAGGCAATATCTTCAGCTATTCTTATTGGATTCCAAAAAGTAATAATACTTGCAGCTTGACCTATACGAATATTATTTGTTCTTGCAGCTATATCTGCGCTTAACATTAGTGGGTTTGGACATATTTCCATTCCTTCATGACTAAAATGATGCTCAGTAAACCAAATAGAGTCCCAATTATTTTGATCACAATAAATGGATATTTCCCTTATTTCCTCTAAGATTTGGCTATATTCTTTTGTGTTATTCCAATTTGTTGAATTACAAAAATAACCAAATTTCATACCTACCCTCCAACTTTTGTAGGCGACCGATCCCACTTTCGTATCTTACGACGAGTTATGTATCGCAATATCTATATTATTCTTTACTGAGAAAAAAACAATAAATATGTAATAAATTGTTAATTAAAACTGTGATAATGCTAATTTATTTAATAAAAGCTCTAATTTATTAATGATCAAAAATATAATATTCGATTTTGATGGAGTTTTGGTTGATAGTGAGAAACTTGTAGGCCGGGCTTTTGCACAATATTTGGTAGATAGAAATATCCCATTTTCTGAAGAAGAATTTGCACTTTATGCTGGTAAAAAAACTATACATATAATCCAAGAACTTTCTGTAAAATTTAATATTGAAAATCAAAAAAATTTTTTTGATGATATTATGAAAATTGCCTTAGATATTTTTGTAAATGAATTAACGCCAGTACCAGGAGCAGAAAATTTTTTAAAGAGTTCAAATTGTAATTTTTTTATTGGATCTAATAGTATGAAAGAAAGAATTCTTATAGGTTTAAAAAAAGTAAATTTCGAAAGTTATTTTAAAGAAGATAAAATATTTTCTTTTGATATGGTAAGCAATCCAAAACCAGAGCCAGATGTATATTTAAAAGTTATTGAAACTTATAAACTTAATAAAGATGAAACAATTATTATTGAAGATAGTGCAGTTGGAGTCACTGCTGGTGTAAAAGCAGGTGTAAAAGTTATAGGATTTACTGCTGGCGGACATTGGTTTCCTCATAGATCACAACAAGAATTACTAGATGCAGGAGCTAGTTTAATTATTGATAGTTATATTGATTTATCAAAAAAAATTATAGACCTATGAATGAAGGACCATTAGTCAAAGGAAATCCTCTAAGAATTTCAGTCTATGCATTATTATTTTGTTATATTATTGGGGAATTTATTTTACCAAAGTATCCTTTAATTTATATTATTAATTTAATAGGTATAACTGGTTTAATTATCAGTCTAATATTTTTCTTCTCTGGATTTGAAATTTTTAAATCTTATAAAGAAAACCCTGTCCCAACCTCAGCTTCTAAAAGATTAATTAAAACTGGAATTTTTGCATATACTCGCAATCCTATTTATTTATCTTTTGTTCTGTTTCATTTCAG
>JBJKYT010000041.1:0-39942 GCA_045560915.1 Alphaproteobacteria bacterium | reverse complement strand
AAAAATTAAAGACCTAATGAAGCTTTATAAAGCTTTATTTGGTTTTCTCTACCAATTTGGTCTGTAATTTTGTCCCAAGCTGCAGCGATATTATCTGCACCAGTTTGAGCATCATATTCACCAGCATAAATTTTAGACAATTCATCTTCCGCTATGCTGTAATATTGGAATATACCAGGAATTCGTGGTTCAATAGCTGCATTTGGATGATTATAAGAATCAGCTTCTGATGCAAGATAATCTGAAGCAAATGCATTAGTGTAACCAGCTCCAACCCATTCATCAATATTGAAATGACTGTTTCGATACGGTTGGAATCCTGATGGATACATAGACATCCATAATGATAGATCTTTTCCACCAATATGTGCACATGCAGACCATGCAGCTTTTCTTTTTGTAGTGTCCATATCTACAGTTTTCATGCAGTATAAACCCCAACCAATATAAGCCATATTAGGAGCATAGTTTGGACCACTAGATAATGTTTCCCATTTTCCAGTTTTCCAATTGTATACATCATCTGAACCTGGCAAGATGTCAAAACCTACATTACCTTGAACTAGTGATTCATCAGAAGTGTTGGCATTAGATCCAACGTCTCCCCACCAAGATACCATAGATCCTGTTCCAGCTAAGAATTGACTAAATCCAGTTACACCAGGATCAGCATTAATTTGATCTGGTGGTTGACAGTCTCTTCTATCTAGAACATCTTGAATAGCTCTTACCCAAGCTGGATTATTAACCATAGGTTTCATCGTATCAGGCTCAAATAAGAACGCAGGACTATCTGGATGCTTTGCATAAGCAGTAGCAATACTTCCTAAGAAATAAAAACCAAATCCACCCCAACCTTTTTGGACATCTAGATATCCATAAGCAGGGAAGCCAGCATGCTTCTTACCTTTTAAGAATTTTGATACTTCTGTAACTTTTTGCCAAGTTGTTGGAACTTCCCAATTACCAGAATGACCTTCATCTTTCCAAGCTTTAGCTAAATCTTCATTTTCGAAGTAATCAGTTCTATAGTTGAAATTATGACAGTCTCCATCAATTGAAATTCTGTAAGTTTTACCATCCCAAGTTCCAGTTGGAGCTTGAAGATATCCAACATAGTCTGCTAAATCAATTTGATCAGCAACCCATCCTGGCATTTCAGATGTTAAACCTTTACCACAAAGATCTCCTTCATATGGAGCTCCTGATTGAACAATATCAAAATCAACAGTACCTGTAGCAATAGATTGTTGAAGTCTTGCATTGTAATCAGCTTGAGCTAAATCAATCCATTTAATTTTTGCTCCAGTATATTTTTCCCAAGGTTTTAAAAAACCTCTATGAAGCATATTGTGAAGATTTAAGCTGTCTAAACCTAAAAAGCTTATTTCCACACCATTAAACTCACCTTCTTTAACTCTTTCTTTAGTTCCGCCTAAGCACATTTCTCCAACTTTTTGCCAATCTGCATCACCTGGAGAACCAACGCCTACGCCTGGTATTTTCAGAATAGCTGATCTAAGATCACTTGCACCAAAAGCATTTGTTGCAACTGAAGATAAACCGCCACTCATAGCTGCAACAGCACCTGCACCAGCTGCACCTTTTAGAAAAGTACGTCTAGAAGCTTTGCTTTTAGCTATGGCATATTCATATAGTGATTTTTTCATTTTCCCTCCTATGAAAAATTACAAAAAAAAACATATATTACTGGATATAAAACCAATAAAATATATTTTTTATATAAAATTAATATACATAACTGAGACATATGAACAATAACAAAAATCCTATATTTATTAAAAAAATTAAGGAAAAAGATTGATGTTTGGTGAAAAATTTGCAACTAGATTGAACTCTTTTGCTTCTAGACCGGAAATCTTTTGGAAAAGTGGCATTCCAACCCTTACTCCTGAAAAACTCATCGAAAGAGCAGGCACTGTAAATGGCCTTACTGATTTAGATTTAAATTATCCAGACCATTCAGAAAATAATCTTAGCGAAATTTTTAAAATTATGAATGCAAATGGTCTTGGAATTAATGGTTTTGCAATGCGTTATTATACCAATCCTGCTTTCAAATTAGGTGCTTTTACTAATCCTGATAAAAAAATCCGACAAGAAGCAATTGATTTAACTAAAAAAGGTATTGATGTTGCCAGACAGTCTAATTCAAATTTGATGACACTATGGCTTGGACAAGATGGTTTTGATTATGGTTTTCAAGCTGATTATAAAAAATTATGGCAAGATGAAATTGATGGAATTCGAGAAGTGGCATTACATGATAAGGAATGTCAGATAAGCATTGAATATAAACCTAATGAACCAAGAGCATACTCTCTTTTATCAAATCTTTTTTCTACTTTATTAGCTATTAAAGAAGTAGATCTTCCTAATTTAGGAGTTACTCTTGATTTTGCTCATGTGTTGTATGCTGATGAACAGCCAGCTTTTTCAGCAGCTATGATTTCTAAAAATTCAAAAATATTAGGTTTGCATTTAAATGATGGATATTCAAAAAGAGATGACGGTCTTATGGTTGGATCAGTACACCAATTAGCAACTATGGAATTATTATACCAGGTTTATAAAGATGGCTATGATGGTGTAATTTACTTTGATACTTTTCCTGATTCAACAGGTTTGGATCCTGTTAAAGAATGTGAAGCAAATATTGGGACTGTTAAGAAAATGCTAGAGGTGGTAAAAAAATTATCTGGAGACAATAATTTAACGCACGCAATTGCCAATCAAGATTCTATAACCTCTAATCAAATATTTAATAAAGCTTTATACAATTTAAATTCTAGCTAGAATGTCCTTAAAAGAAGTATTAGTTATTGGAAGTTTGCATTATGATATTTTTTTAGAATCACAACAATTACCTCGTATAGGTGAAACAATAAGTGGTCAAAAATGGTATCCAAAATTAGGAGGAAAAGGAGGCAATCAAGCACTTGCAGCTTCTCTTTATCCTGTCCCAACAAAGATTTTAAGTGCTATCGGCAAGGATGATTTTGCAAATTATATTTTAAACAATTTACAAAAAACTAATGTTGATACTTCATATATTCAACAATTAGATAATCATAATTCTGGTATGAGTGTAGCTATTTCAAATAATGAAGGAGATTATGGTGCTATAATTGTTTCTGGATCTAATCTTCATATAGATCATAACGCTCTTTTAAATAATGATTTATGGAAAAATATAGGAGTATTGATGATTCAAAATGAAGTGGATGAACAATTAAATTTATTAGCGGCTAAAAAAGCAAAAGAAAAAGGAATTAAAGTTTTTTATAATGCTGCTCCCGCTAAAAAAATACATTCTGATTTATATCAATATGTAGATATTTTGCTGGTTAATATTATTGAAGCTGAGGATATCACTGAAATGAAAATTACAAAATTAGAGGAAATTTTAAAAAGCTCTCAATCTTTATCAAATAGTATTTCTAATGTTATTATATCTGCAGGCGAACAAGGAGCAGTCTTCTGCGAAAAAGACAAACAACCAATACATTTTGAAGGTATTAAGGTTAAAGTAAAAAGCACTCACGGAGCTGGAGATACTTTCGCAGGCACTTTTTGTGCTGCTTGGATATCAGGTAATAACGTGAATGAATCTATCATTATAGCTAATAAAAAAGCTGCAGAATTTATTTCAAATTAATAAAAGGTGCTTGAAAGTTATTAAAAAAAAATTTAGTTTAATTAAAATCTTTAAATGAAAACAATCTAATGAAAAATTTAAGTATTTTAGGAATCTTTGTAGTTGATTTGGCTTTTTTTGGAAGAATTCCAGTAAAGGGCGAAACAGTGATGGGAGAAGAATTTGTTACAGGTCCCGGAGGTAAGGGCTCTAATCAGGCAGTAGCTGCTGGTAAAGCTGGGGCTAATGTTAGTTTTATTTCAAAAATAGGAAATGATGATTATGGCAAAATGGCTACAAAAATTTATGCTGAGTCTAATGTTGGTACAAAAAATTTGTTTGTTACTGATGATAATAATACAGGCGTAGCGGCAATACTTATTAATAAAGAAACAGGAGACAACGCTATTTCTGTAGTTACGGGAGCTGCAGGAGCACTTACAATTGATGATGTTAAAAAAGCTGAAGATGAAATTAAAAATGCTTCTTTCTTTTTAACAAATTTAGAATTACCAATTGATCCTGTTATTTATGCTTTAAAATTAGCAAAAGATAATAATGTGACAACGATACTTAATCCTGCACCTGCAGCAAAACTTGACAAAGAAGTATTTCCATTAATTGATTATTTTACACCCAATGAAACAGAAGCAAGTTTTTATTTAAATAAAGAAATTACCAATGAAGAAGATGCAAAAAATTCATCTAAAGATTTATTAGATCTTGGTATAAAAAATGTAGTAATAACTTTAGGTGAAAAAGGAGTTTATTTTCAAAACAAAGATAATAGTCTTTATGTCCCCCCTTTAGATTTAGGCAATAAAGTAGTTGATACATCTGGAGCAGGGGATGCATTTAACGGTGCTTTTGCAACTGCTCTTTGTGAAGATAAAAGTATCAAAGACTCATTGATATTTGCCAATACTTTTGCAGGCATCTCTACGACAAGAGTTGGAACAGCAAAATCAATGCCAACGCGAGAGGAAATTGATAAATTACTTTAAATACTATAGAATAGTGTAATGCAGTTATTTCTTGAGAGATTATTCTATTTTTGGGCAGCTATTACAGCTATAGGATTGTTAATTGTTGTCGCCTGGTGGGCAATTTCTACAATAATATATGTTGCCTTTATTTCATTATTTGTCTCTATAGTCTCGGCAGCTTTTTATCACTTTTATTGGGCAAATAGAGATAATTAATCTATCTCTATTTTTTATATGTCTAAATATATTTTTTATGATTTAGAAACTACTGGAAGAGGTAAAAAAGAAAGCCGCAATGCTTTTGGTACAACACCAAAATGGGAACAAATATTACAAATTGCAGCAATTGTCACAGATGAAAATTTTCAACCTACTAATAAAAATATAAATGAATTTTGTAGACCTAGAACTTCTATCATTGCTCAACCAGGAGCATTAATTACAACTAGAAAAGGAATTAAAGAAGCATTGAATGCAAAATTATCTTCGTATGAACTTATAACTAAAATTAATTCTACTTTTGATGAATGGAAAAAAGACAATGATGAAACTGTTTTTATTGGTCATAATATTATTGATTTTGATGAGTCAGTTTTAGAATATAATTTATTTAATAATTTATTTTTTCCTTATATTACTCGTAAGAATAGGGGAGATACTTTAAGTTTAGCAAGAGCGCTTTATGCTTTAAATCCATCAAGTATTAAAACTCCGATAACGGCACGGGGAAATCCAAGTTTTAAACTTGATAAGTTAGCAGAGTTAAATAATTTGCCTGTTGAGTTCGCTCATGATGCATTTAGTGATGTAAAAACATCAATAGCTTTGACTAAATTTGTTCATGATATGGATCAAGAGAATTGGCAGCAGTTACAAATGACCATGAATAAAGAAAACGCAATTAAATATGTTAATGACAATAAAGGTTTTTGTTATATGACAAGTTTTGCTGGAAAAGTTAAACTTCAAGCACTCTCCATGGTATGTGAATCACAATACAGTGGTTGGTTTCATACAATTGATTTAGCTCATGATCCTGATCCATTAATAGAAGCAAATCACGAGGAATTTAAAAAGCTTATTAAAAAGAAAAATAGATATGTGATATGCAACCAACATCCAATATTACTTTCAGGAAAATTAGCTATCAATTATGAGCCTTATAATGAACTAGGTGCTGAAATATTAAATGAGCGGGCTAAAAAGGTTTATAAGAATAAAGTTCTAGCAGATAAATTTAAACATATGGAAATTGATCGTCAAATTGAAAAAGAAGATGAATCATCTCAAGATAATATTTTTCCTGAAAGTAAAGCAAATTTCTTTACAAAATTTGGTCAAGGAGAAATATTAAGAGAATTTCATGACAAAAAAACTTGGGAAGAAAAATATAAAGTGGCTCTTACTATACGAGATGAAAGAGCTAGTTTTATTTTAAAAAGATTAATATTTGATGAAAGTCCAAACACGTTATCGGAGGATGATTTTAGAAATGTTCACCGTGAACTTCATGATAGACTAGTAATTAATCAAGAAAGACCTTTTACCACTATTCCAGAAGCGATGATGCAAATTGATACTGAACTTTCAAATTTAGAAGATAGTGAAGATGAATTAAAAGATGAAAAATTACAAATTTTAAATGATTATAATAAATATTTAGTTTTTTTAGAAAAATATTTTCAAGATAAGAATGCAAAGCCACTTAAAACAGGACCTGCATTGGTTAAACAAATTTTTGAATAGTGTTTGAAATTCAATACATTGTTATTGGTTTAGTTCAGGGAATAACTGAATTTTTACCAATCAGTTCTTCCGGTCATTTAATTCTAATTTCAGCATTTACAGAGTGGAATGATCAAGGAATATTTACTGATATAGCTGTACATGCAGGAACATTAGGAGCTGTAGTGATGTATCTTCGTAAATACATTAAAAGTATTATTATTGATTTTTTTTCTTTTAAAAAAAATTATTTTACGACAAATCATTTATGGGGAATTAAAATTATTATAGCTACTATTCCTGCACTTGTAGTCGGATTCATTGTTCATGAATATTTAATTGATTATTTAAGGAATATTATAGTTATAGCCTGGTCCAGTATAATTTTTGGTATTATTTTGTATTTTGCTGATAGAAAAAAATATTCAACTAAAAAATGGGAAGATTTAAATTTTTTGGAAGTAATCATTATAGGTTTTTTTCAAGTTTTAGCTTTTATACCTGGAGCTAGCAGAGCAGGCGTTACCATTACAGGTGCAAGAATATTAAATATCAAGAGAGAATCAGCAGCAATTTATTCTATGCTGTTATCCATTCCTATTATTATCGCTTCTTTAGCTTTAAGTGTAATAGATATATATACATCAAATAACAGTGAACTTAATTTGATAGGTCCACTAGTGGCAACAATTGTTTCTTTTATAACAGCTTTCATATCTATTCATTTTATGATGAGAATATTGCATTATACGAACTTTAATATTTTTATAATCTATAGAATTATACTCGGTATTACTCTATTATCAATTTATGCATAAAATTAATGGTATTTATAGTGCTGCTTTAACACCTATAAATGATGATTTATCAATAAATAAGAATTTATATCTTGAGCACTGTCAATATTTGATGAAACAAGATCATGATGGTTTGGCAATATTTGGAACGACAGGAGAAGCAAATAGTTTTAGTATAAAAGAAAAATGTGATGCAATTGATTTTTTACTTTCAAACAACCTAGACTCTAATTTGCTAATTCCAGGAACCGGATCTTCCTCCGTAGAAGATGCAATTCAATTAACAAAATTTGCTGAAAAAAATAAAAGCCGAGCTGTTCTTTTATCACCACCTTTTTATTATAAAAATGTTAGCGATGAAGGAATAATAAATTATTTTAGAAAAATTATTGAAACAGTTGGGTCATCTGATTTTCATTATTTACTATATAATATCCCTCAAACAACTTCTGTAGTGCTAAACTTTAATATTATTGAGACATTGATAAAATTATATCCAAACAATATTGTAGGGATTAAAGACTCAAGTGGCAATATAGATAGTATGTTGAAGACAGTTAAATATTTTCAAGACTTAGCATTATTTTGTGGTCATGATAGTTTAGCTTTAAAAATATATAAAAGAGGTGGGGCTGGAGCCATTACTGCTGGAACAAATATAGCTGGAAGACTCCTTTCTTTTATAATTAATAATAGCAACAAAGAAAAAGAGATCGAGGATTTTAATAGTTATCAAGCTTTATTAGAGAAAATTAGAGAAACGATAACATTAGAAGAGCCTATAAGTGTCATGAAGGCATATTTTTCAATTATTAATAAGAATCCAAATTGGAATAAGGTAATGCCACCTTTAAGATCTTTAGATAATCCTTCTAATAACAAAACAATTATTAGGCTTATTGAATTAACAAATAAAATGGATGAATTAATACCGTCTTCGTGATTGAAAAAAATTTTTAGCTTTTAGAGCTACAAAATTTTGAACTGGTTTTAAAAACATTGCAAATCCTATACAATCTGTAAAAAATCCTGGAGTGATTAAAAGCAGTCCTGAAATTAATAAAAATATCCCTCCTTTTATTTCTTCAGTTGGCATTATTCCTTCAGACAAGTTTTTCTGAGCGTTAAATAGTAAATTTAAACCCTGTCTTCTTACAAAGTATATTCCAACAATTGCAGTAAGAAGTATGATGGAAACTGTATTTAATATTCCTACTTTTGATCCTATAGTTATAAAAATTGAAATTTCTATTATTGGAATAAATATAAATGCTAAAAAAATCATAAATTAAATATCTTGATTAATTTTTTCTTCTTCAGAATCATTTATTTTAATTTGATTTTCAAATTCTCTTAAACGGCGATAAACACTAGCTAATTCAATAATTGCAGGCCATGATTTTAATAAATATTGCATTGATCCTTCCACTCTTCCAAATGCTCTAATAATTTGTTGCATCACACCAAGAGTAACAACTCCTGCTACTATCGCTGGAGCCAAAAAAACATAAGCAGATAATACATTGGCTTGTAAATATGCCATACGACCAATATTAAAATATAGATATCGAAGATAAGCTAAAAAATAAATAGATCGAACTTCAATAAATAACTCTTCTATTGTCTTTGGTCTAACACTTCCATCATCTTCTGCTATAACAAGTAATTTTCTGTAAGCTGCTTCTTTTTTTTTGTATGTCATATTCTATACCAACAAGCCGCAATATCCATCCTAGCGCTATCAGGAATATAGTGCCTCCTATTGTCCATATTAATGCTCCTGTAATTAAACCGTATTGCCAATCTCCAAAAAAGAAAATTGGAATACCAATTGATAATCCTAACAATATTGGAATAAATTGAATTAATACCATAATTGATTCAATTAAACTTGTGCCTAAGGATTCTAAAAAACGTGAAAACTTTACAGTATCTTCTTGAACCCTCTGAGCAGCTCCTTCTATTTTCCTCGCTTTGTCATATACGTTATGATACCACTCTACCATTGACGTACGCCATCTAAATAAAAAATGTTGAGTAAAAAAACTTATTACAACATAAATACCAACATAAATTATTGCTAGTTTAGCAAATGAGAATAAACTCATCCAGTACTCAGATATTGTAATTGAATTTGGTGCGCCTAATGCCTTTTGAATCATATCATAAAATTCACCAAACCATTCATTGATCATTACATCAATTTTAACTTGTATCCATAGAGTCGATAATATGAGAGCTGAACCCAACCAACCCCATAAAGCCCATTTTCTAGTTGTAAAAAATCTAAACATAGTTATCTTTTCTTAAATTTTGATGGTTTATATAATTGTTTTTTTAGCATTCATTTTAACATGGTTTTTTATTGAAATAACCCTTTTTCTTGCAAATAAAAATTTTAAATCTACTTCTATAGCAGGTATAATTAGCTATAAAAAATTTATAAAAAATTTAAGAATAATAGCTATTCTGTTATTTATGTTTACTACAGCATATATGTACAATTTTCAAAATGATAAATTTTTAGAAGCAATTGAGTATTGTTTAGGAGTAATTAAATGACATCTTCAAACAAAAATTTAATTCCCCTTTTAGTAATTATTGGTGGAAGTGCATTATTACTAATTTCATTTGGACTAAGACATTCTTTTGGCTTGTATCTTGTGCCAGTATCAGAATATTTAAATACAGGAAGAGAGCTTTTTTCTTTTGCCTCTGCTTTGAATGTATTGATGATAGGTATTGGATCCCCATTGTTTGGAGCATTATCTGATAAATATGGTTCAGGAAAAGCATCAATACTTGGAATAATATTAGTAATAATAAGTTTATTTTGGATGGCTAATATTGAAGGCGCATTTAGTATTATTGGAAGTCAAACTCTTTTTGGTTTAGGAAGTGCTGGATGTGGAACTGCAGTAGTATTAGGTGCTGTTGGAAGATCAGTTCATTCAGCTAATAGAACTTTGTCGCTAGGGATAGTAATGGCTGCTGGTTCATTTGGTCAATTTATAATGGTGCCTTCAATTAGTTATTTAATAGAAATATTTGGTTGGTCATATTCTCTTTTTTTATTATCTTTTGTAGCTTCAATAATGATTATTTTTTCTTTCTTTTTA
This sequence comes from Alphaproteobacteria bacterium, assembly GCA_045560915.1. Taxonomy (GTDB): domain Bacteria; phylum Pseudomonadota; class Alphaproteobacteria; order HIMB59; genus MarineAlpha5-Bin3. The sequence goes on along the minus strand of JBJKYT010000041.1, from coordinate 29,657 downwards.
AATTTTTCTGAAAAATCTGAATCTTCAAAATCAGGTACTAGTCAAACTTTAACTGAGGCAATTAAAGAAGCGTTTAAGAGTAAAAGTTTTAATCTTTTATCATTAGGATTCTTTGTTTGTGGTTTTCATGTTACTTTTGTGGCTGTACATTTACCAGCATTTGTTAAAGATGAAAATTTACCTTTTTGGGTAGGAGGCTGGGCATTAGCTTTAATTGGAATTTTTAATGTTATTGGTACAATTTATTTTGGATACTTAGGAGATAGACTATCAAAAAAAAATCTTCTTGCACTTTTATATGGATTAAGAGGATTGTTATTTCTTTTATTTATCTTTATTCCAAAAACAGAATTAACAGTTTTAATTTTTGCTAGTCTTTTAGGAATTCTTTGGTTATCTACCGTCCCATTAACAAGTGGTATAATAACTGTTTTTTTTGGCCCATATTATATGTCTATGCTTTATGGTTGGGCATTCTTTGTTCATCAAATAGGTTCATTTTTTGGTTCTTGGTTTGGAGGTAGACTTTTTGATATTTATGGATCCTATGATTTAATGTGGTGGATTTGTGTAATCTTAGGCATTGTAGCCGCATTACTTCATATGCCTATAATAGAAAAACCAGTTGAAAGACTACAAAATCAAAAAACTTAATTTTTTTTATTTTAAAAAAGAATCAACTTCTACTTGATAAGATTCAACTAGCCTATTTGTTTCATTTGCCATAGCCACAACTGCAATTAACTCTTTTAACATTTTATCAGTTAAGCCTTTTTTTTGAGCTGCTTTTGTATGAGAGCGAATACAATATTCACAACTATTAGTCATAGAAACAGCAACATAAAGCATTTCTTTTGTTAAAGGATCTAAAGCACCTTTTTGCATGACTTGTTGTAATGAATTCCAGGTACGCTCCAGTGTATCTGGATCATTAGCTAGTGATTTCCAAAAATTAGGTATTTTAGTTATTTTTCTTTTTGACTTGATATCTTCATAAATTTTTTTTACTTTGCCCTTAGCTTTTTTTTCCGTAATTGGTTTTAGAATAGACATATTTCCTCCATTAGTTTTAAAAAATATAAAACTATTAAACTAATGATAAAATAAAATTATAATTTTAGATAGAAAATATTATTATTTTTTCTTTTGACGCCTTTTGTTTCTTCTATATTTAGAGCCTCTTTTGCGTCTTCCTCTATGTTTTTTAGGATATCCCATAATAATGAGCTTACATATACAAAATTAACAAATTAAGTCAAATGTCTAATTGAATTAATTTTATCTTTATATTCTTCTTTTGGGGCACCATATACATATGATCCTGCAACAAGAATATCTGCACCTTTATCTATGCAGATTTTACTTGTTTGATAATTAATTCCACCATCAATCTCTATTTCATAATTTGCATTTATATTTTTTCGAATTTCTTTTAATTCAGAAATTTTTTGTACTTGATCCTCTAAAAATTTTTGACCTCCAAAACCTGGGATCACAGTCATTATAATGACTAAATCTACATCATTAAGAAACTCTTTTATTTCTTCTATTTTTATATTTGGATGAACAGCTATTCCAACTTTGCAATTAGATTTTTTTATTATTGATATAATTTCTTTTGTATTTTTATCTGCTTCTGGGTGAAAACTTATAATATCAGATCCCGCATTTATAAATTCTTTAATAAAAGGTTCTACTGGACTTATCATTAAATGAACATCTAAAATTTTATTAGTAATAGGTCTAAGAGTTTTAACCATATTATAACCAAAAGAAAGATTTGGAACAAAATGGCCATCCATTATATCAATATGAATGAATTCAGCCCCAGCATTATCTACATTAATCACTTCATTTTTAATATTTAATAAGTCCGCAGCAAGTATAGAAGGAGCTATTTTGACCATAAAAAAATTATAAGAAATTTAAAATTATAATATATACCATTTAATCAATTATGACATCAATTGTTTCAAAGCCTTGGGGGTCGTATGAAGTTCTCCATACAGGTGATAATTATGCTATTAAAAAAATTATTGTTAAGCCAGGTGGTATACTCTCTTTACAAAGTCATAAATTTAGATCTGAACATTGGGTTGTAGTAAAGGGTATTGCAGAAATAACAATCAATGACGATGTATTCGAGCGTAAGGAAAACGAAAATATTTTTATTCCCTTAAAAGCTAAGCATCGTCTAGCAAATCATCAATCTTTGGACCTTGTCGTTATAGAACTTTGGTTTGGAGATCAGCTTGATGAAGAAGATATAATTAGATATGAAGATATATATAATAGATAAAATTCATGTTAGTTAATACACCTATATCCATTGGGGAATTGATAGATAAAATATCAATTTTAATTATTAAAAAGAAAAATATAATAGATGTTAATAAGCTCAAACATATAGAAAAAGAATTATCTTTATTAGAGTCAACTTTATCTGAATCAGTTAACGATAAAAAAGTTAAAGAATTTAGAGATAGTTTGATAGAAATCAATTCTACTCTATGGAAGATAGAAGATGATATCCGAAAATGTGAAAAAGATAAAGTATTTGATCAAAAATTTATTGATCTTGCGAGAGCAGTTTACCAAACAAATGACAAAAGATCTGAAATAAAATTAGAAATTAATGAATTTTTTGGCTCAACTTTAGTTGAAGTTAAGTCATATGAAAAATATTAACTTATTCGATTAAGACTTGAGTGTATTAAATTCATTAATGCACTTTTATATTCATTTTCATTAAATATTCCTAAACTATCTATTGCAACATTGGCAAAATGTTTTGCACGTTCTATAGTATCAGTAATGCATTTATATTTTGTCATAATTAAAAATGCTTCATAGAAATCATTTTCTTTTTGATCTAAGTCTATAATTGTTCTTTTCCAAAATTCTTTTTCTTTTTTATTAGATCTAATATAGGCAAGAATTACCGGTAATGTAATTTTACCTTCTTTAAAATCGTCTCCAATATTTTTTCCTAATGAATTTTTATCTGAAGCATAGTCTATAGCATCGTCAATAAGCTGAAATGCCATTCCAAAGTTAGTACCAAAAGATTTGAGTGATTCAATTTCTTTATTAGTTGCCTTAGCACTTATGCCTCCAACTTGACATGCAGCACTAAATAGTGAAGCAGTCTTGGCATTTATGACTTTGAAATATAAATCTTCATTGATAGTAGGGTCTCTATCATTGCTTAATTCTAATACTTCTCCTTCTGCAATAACGACACTAGTGTCCGATAAAATTTTTAAAGTTCCAATATCTCCATATTTTGCCATTAATTGAAATGCTCGACTAAATAGAAAATCACCTACTAAAACACTAGTTTTATTTCCCCACACTTCATTTGCACTAAGATTACCTCTTCTTCGTTGACTTTCATCGATTACATCATCGTGAAGGAGAGTTGCGGCATGAATAAATTCTACTGCTGCAGCTAGACCTATATGTTTTTTATTTTTATCTAAATCATTAGTTAAAAGATGATAACTACATGAAGTTAAAAGGGGGCGAAGTCTTTTACCTCCCGAAAGAACTAAATATGATGCTATTTCTTTAACAAGAGGGACATTACTATCTAATTTTTCAAGTATTAAGGTATTAGTAGATTCAATATCTTCCTGGCATAACAACAACATTTTTCTGATTTCTGAATTAAAATCATCATTTGTTTTTTTTAAATTTAAGATTTGAGCCATATTTATTAATGCTTATCAATAATATATTATTAGATACAAGTTTTTTTTGAAAAAAACAGTCCATTTTGAATAAAAAAAGATTGAATAATTGGCTTTCTAGTCAATATAAGATTTGATAAGAGAAGCTATGTTAAAATCTTTTTTTTCCAAGAGTATAAATATTCCAACATTACGTTTATCTGGCGTTATTGGTCAGGCTGGTTTTATGAGATCTGGCTTAAATATATCTACTTTAGATAAATTAATTGAAAAATTATTTGCAGATAAAAAAAGCCCAGCTGTATGTTTAATTATTAACTCTCCGGGTGGATCTCCTACTCAATCATCTTTAATTGCTGATAAAATAATTAAAAAATCAAAAGAAAAAAATAAAAAAGTTTTTTCTTTTGTAGAAGATGTCGCTGCATCAGGAGGATATTGGCTGGCATGCGCGAGTGATGAAATTTATGTAGATACTAACTCAATCTTAGGTTCCATTGGTGTTATTTCTCCAGGTTTTGGATTTGTAGAACTATTAAAAAAAGCAGGTATTGAAAGAAGGGTTTATACTTCTGGAAAAAGTAAAAGCTTTTTAGATCCATTTAAAGAAGAAAAAGAAGAAGATATAAATCGATTAAAAAAAATTCAAGAGCAAATACATGAAAATTTTATATCTTATGTTAAATCAAGAAGAGGCAATAAAATTAAAGAAGAAAACTATGATGAAGTCTTTAGTGGATTATTTTGGGTTGGTCACAAAGCAATAGAATTAGGTTTAGCAGATGGTATTGGATCCATTAATGACATTTTGAGACAAAAATTTGGAAAAAAAGTCAAAATTAAATTAATAGATCAAAAAAAATCTTTTATTCAAAGAAAATTATCATCTTCGTTAATTGATAGTGAAACAATTTTACAAAAAATTGAAGAAAAAGCAATGTGGTCTAGATTTGGATTATGATTACTAAAATAGTTCTTACACTTTTAGTATTTGGTATAGTATTTTATGGCTTACGTTTTCTTAAAAAAATTAATTTTAATAATAATTATGAAGCAAAAAAAGATGAGAAAGTTGTAGATTTGGAAAAAGATCCCAAGACTAATCAATATAAACCTAAGGATTAATTGATGGCAGCGAAAACAATGGAAGAACTGGTTTCTCTTTGTAAAAGAAGGGGTTTTCTGTTTCAATCAAACGATATCTATGGCGGTATTAAAGGTCTTTATGATTATGGTCCTATGGGTGTTGAGCTGAAAAATAATCTTAAACAAGCTTGGTGGAAATCAATGGTTTATGAACGTGATGATACTGAAGGACTAGATGCAAGTATTTTAAGCGCCCCAGTTGTTTTAAAACAATCTGGCCATGAAGACACATTTACAGACCCTCTTGTAGATTGTAAGTCTTGTAAATCTAGATGGCGAGCAGATCAATTGCTAGAAAATAATAAATGCCCAAACTGTAAATCAGAAGATCTAACTGAACCAAGACCGTTTAATTTAATGTTTAAGACTGCGATTGGACCAGTTGATGATGGTTCTTCTTTTGCATATTTAAGACCAGAAACATGTCAGCAAATTTTTACTAATTTTAAAAATATATTAGATTCTACTTCTAGGACTGTTCCATTTGGAATTGCTCAAATGGGAAAAGCATTTAGAAATGAAATAACACCTCGTAATTTTATCTTCAGAGTAAGAGAATTTGAACAAATGGAATTAGAATTTTTTGTAGTACCTGGAACGGATGATAAATGGCATGAATATTGGATAGATAAAAGAATAAATTGGTGGATAGATCAAGGAATTAACAAAGAAAATCTAAAAACAATTGAAGTAGAAAAAAGTGAACTTGCTCATTATTCAAAAAGAACAGTTGATATTAATTATTTATTTCCTCACGGTGAAGAGGAACTCGAAGGTATTGCGAATAGAACTGATTTTGACTTAGGGTCCCATACTAAAAATCAAAATGAATTTAAAATTGAGTCAAAAGTCATGAAAAATTCTTCATCCACTACAAAATTGGCTGTTCAAAATTTAGAAGAAAAGAAATGGTATATCCCTTATGTGATTGAGCCTTCAGCTGGTGTTGATAGGGGTGTTCTCGCTTTATTGAATGAAGCTTATAAGGAAGAAAATACTGATAAAGATAATAAAAGAATTCTTTTATCTCTAAAACCGCATCTTTCGCCTATTAAAGCCGCTGTTATTCCTCTTAAAAAAAATAACGACGAATTAGTTAATTTATCTAAAGAAATTAAATCAAATTTGCAAAAGCTTGGATTAGGGAGAGTAGTATTAGAAAATTCAGGAAATATAGGAAAAAATTATAGAAGACATGATGAAATTGGAACTCCTATTTGTATTACTGTAGATTTTGAAACATTAGAAGATAAGTCAGTAACTGTAAGAGATAGAGATACAATGGAGCAAAAAAGAATTAACCTAGATGGTTTAGAAAATTATTATAGAGATTATTTTAATTAACTCGATCAATTATTAATCTCTTAAAATAAAACTATAAAAATCTTATGAAAAAAATCAATGATATTATTGCCTGCAAAGCACTTTTTTTTTATTATGGCCTTTTCAATTGGTCTTTGGACAATAAGAATTCCAACCATAAGAGATCAAATTCAAACTGATTACTTAGGTATAGGTTATATCATGGCAACATTTGCAATAGGATCAATAATAATGATGCTTTGTGCAAATTATTTCATTTCAAAAAGTTCATCTAAAAAAATTATAATTTATATTGTTATTGCTCAGTGGCTATTATGGTTACCTGTTCCTTTTATAAAAGATTTAGTAACATTTATGATTCTAGCATTTATGTTTGGTTTTTGTTTTGGACTTTTTGAAATATGTATTAATCTTAAAGCATCAAAAATAGAAACTCGTGAAGGCAAATCTATGATGTCTGGCTTCCATGCTTTTTGGAGTTTGGGTGTATTAATAGGTTCATTTTTTACAAGTATTTTTCTTCAATTAGAAATTTCTATTTTAACTAATACTCTCACTTATATAATAATTATGTTGCCAATTAATCTTTATTTTGCTTTTAAATTACAGGAAGATGAAAGATCTTCCTCTTCAGATCAAAAGAATATTTTTTTTATATGGCCTATTTTGTTATTATTGTTGGCAGTAATTGCAATGTCAAATGCTTTGGCTGAAGGTAGTGTTGACTCGTGGGGAGCGCTTTATATGAAAGATTTTATTCAAGTAGATGGTTTTAAAGTTGGGATAGCTACAATAAGCTTTAATATTTTTATGGTTATTGGTAGACTTTATGGAGATCAGATTAGGGATAAAATAGGTGTATTTAATTTATTATCAATATTATTTTTCTTAACTATTTTGAGCTTGTTAATTCTTATCAATTTTAATTCAATATTTTCATCTATTATTGGTTTTGCTATATTAGGAATTGGAGGATCTTCAATTGTTCCAATTTCCTATAGTATGGCTGGTAAAATTAAAGGAATTGATAGCGGGGTAGGCATTACAATTGTATCAGTTGCAGTTTATGGAACTTTTATAGGGGCCCCAGCAAGTTTAGGATTACTCGCCAATTCATTTGGCGTAAATAATGTTTTTACTCCAACATTAATAATATTTATATTATTAATTATACCAATGATTATTTATAAAAAAGAATTTAAATTATAAAATTTTTAAAATTATAGAATTATTAATTTCAAAATTTTCTTTATTATTTAATGCTTTCTCTACTAATTCTATTTTTAACATACATAGTATGTATTGATTTGATTTAGATATGACTTTGCCATAATTAATTTCATCTAAAATAATGTCATCATTAATATTGATTTCACCTTTAACTATTTCAAGTGAATAAAGTTGTTTTTTTAATAGCGCCCTATATTTCATTCTTGCAGTTATTTCTTGTCCTACATAACATCCTTTATCCCAATCAATAGCATTTAAATTATCAAAATTATTTTCTAATAATAAAGATTTATTTACTATTAAATCATCAGTTGAATTTGGAACTAAATTTTTCATTAATATTTCTTTATAAGTTTCATAAGGCTCTGTTTTCATATTGTTAATTTTTTTTAATTCATTTTTATCAATATAAATTTTATGACCAATATTTTCATTTCTAGGATCAGCAAAGGATCTTATAATATTATCTAAATTAATATTTTCTTTAGAAAATAAAATAAGGGAACATATGTTTTCATTTTCAATAATATCTACCTTAGATCTAAGTTTATAAATTTGTATTTTAGCAATAAAAGATTCTAAATATTTTTCATGTATTTCAATTAAATATTTATCAGATTCTTGAATTATAAAAAAATCTGCTAGAAATTTGCCCTGAGGTGATAGCATACAAGAATATATAGGAGTATCTGATTTACATTTATAAATGTCATTAGATATTAAACCTTGCAGGAATTCTGCCGTATCTTCTCCAGAAATTTCTAAAAATTTAGAAAAAGAATTTAATATAAAGAAGTCTTCTTTCATAAATAAAGTGATATATATTCTATTTATAATAAATTTATATAATAACAACTTGTGAAAATACTAATTATATCATCAAACTTAATAGGAGATACTATTCTTTCAACAGGTATTGTAGATTACTTTAATAATAATAACAAAAATTCTAAGTTCACTTTTATAATTGGCCCAAGCGCTTCTCAAATTTATAAGAATTTTCCTACTTTAGAAAGAATAATTATAATTAAGAAGAAAAAATTCAACCTTCATTGGCTTGATATGTACGCTCAGTGTAAGGAAACTAAATGGGATATCATAATAGATTTAAGAAGTTCATTATTATCTTATTTGTTAAAAACAAAAAAAAGGTTTATTTTTAAAAAAGATAAAAAATATCACCATATTGATCAATTAAATAAATACTTTAAAATACAAAATACCTCACTTAATATTTACACAAATAAAGAAGAAGAAGACATTGTTAAAAAAGATTTAAGTTTAAATAATAAATATGTTGTTATTTTTCCAGGAGGCAATTGGGCACCAAAAATATGGCCATCAGAAATGTATAATGATTTGATAAAGAAAATTTGTAATAAATTTAGTAATATTAAATTTATACTTGTTGGATCGCAATCTGAAAAAGATAAGTATTATAAAGAAATAACTAAAAAAATTGATGAAAATCATTTCATTGATCTTTTTGGTAAGTCTATAACTTTAACCTCGGCATATATGAAAAAAAGCAACCTCTTTATAGGAAATGATTCTGGACTTATGCATTTGTCTTTTGCTTCTGGTTTAAAAACAATTAGTTTATTTGGTCCCACTAATGATAAACTTTACGGACATAGAAAAAATAAATGCTTTGTTATTCGAACTAAAGAAACTTTTAAAGATTTTAATAAGATGGATATAAATCCAAAAAAATCTTATATGAATTCAATAGAATCTAATAAAGTATTAGATTTAATAATAGATAATAAATTATTATGAACGTTAAGTCTTTGAAAATTACTAGACCAGATGATTGGCATGTTCATTTGAGAGAGGGTGACTTATTAAAAGCTGTTATTAATCATTCTACAAGAGTAAATCAAAGGTGTATAGTCATGCCTAACTTAAATGATCCTATAACAACTACTTTAAAAGGCATAAATTATATAAAAAAAATCAATTTACTTTCAAATAATAATTTTACTCCTTTATTGCCATGTTATTTGACTGAAGATTTAAACTTAATAGATTTTAGCAAAGGTCTCGATGAGAATATATTTATCGGAGCCAAGCTATATCCAAGTGAAGCTACAACAAATTCAAAATACGGAATATCAAGTACTGAAAAAATATATCCAGCTTTAGAAATATTAGAAAAAAAAGATAAAATTTTATTAATACATGGAGAAAAGGTAGATAGTGAAATTGACATTTTTGATAGAGAAAAATACTATATTGATCAAGAATTATCTCTTATAAGAAAAAATTTCCCAGCTTAAGAATAGTTTTAGAGCATGTTTCATCTAAATATGGAGCTGAGTATGTAAATCATAGTAAGAATATAGCAGGGACTATAACTCCTCATCACATGATGCTTACAAAAAAAGATGTTTTTTTTGATAAATCTATAAATCCCCATCATTTTTGTATGCCTGTTGTAAAAAATGAAGAAGATTTAATCGCATTAAGAAATTTTGCTTCATCTGGAAATGAAAAGTTTTTTTTAGGGACTGATTCAGCGCCTCATCCAATAGAATTTAAGGTTCCAAATCTTAAATCTAAACCTGGGATTTTTTCTGCACCATGTTCAATTGAAATTTATGCTTCAATATTTGATGAAGAAAAATCTCTAGATAATTTAGAGAAATTTTGTTCAATAAATGGTCCTAAATTTTATAAACTACCAGTAAATGCAGATCAAATAGAATTAATAGAGGAAGGATGGACTGTGCCTGAATATACAATGTATCAAGAAATTAAAATAAAAAATTTTATGGGTGGAAAAGAAATAAACTGGAAACTTAAAGAATAATATTATATTGATATATTTATGAGTTTAAGCACTTTATTATACACTTGGATCTTTGGTAAATTTGTAGGCCAAGATGATTTTGACAATAAATATTATTGTAATTCAAAAAATTTTTCAAATAAAGATTTTAAAAGATGGGTAATTTTTAATGGTAAAATTGAAGCGACTAAAGTTCCTCCTCATTGGCATGCTTGGTTACACAAAACAATTGAAGATCCACCTTTAAATTATTCTCATAAATATTTTTGGCAAAAAAATCATGAAGAAAATCTTACTGGTACTGAAAAAGCTTATTATCCAGATGAACACCCTTTATCAAAAGCAAATAATAAAGTAAAAAAAAATGAATATGAATCTTGGAGCCCTTAAGTCATTATTCTTTTTTTTATTTATAATTTTTTCTCCACCTTTATTTTCTCAATACATAGAAAGTAAAAAAGTTGAAATAAAAATTCTAGATAAGATAACTGCAAAAGTAGAAACTTTTGAGATCGATGTAAATGATTCATTAAATTTTAATTCTCTTCTTATAGAAATATTTGCTTGTTATAAAAATCCTCCTGAAGATATTCCTGAAAATTTTGTTCTTTTAAAAATATATGACAAAATCATCAATTCAGAAGATCAAGCTATCTATCAAGGTTGGATGATTTCATCAAGTCCATCAACAACTCCTTTAGAACATCCCATTTATGATTTGTGGTTAGTTGAATGTAAATAACAATATTTGATAATCTAATATTAAAAAAACAAATTTTTATTCAAATTTTGACATATAATTTATATCATATTTTCCAGATAAAAATTCACTTGATTGAATAATTTTTTGATGAAGTTGAATATTTGTATCTATTCCAATAATCACATATTCTTCTAAGGCTCTTTTCATTTTTTGAATACATTCATTTCTATTTTCACCATAAACAATAAGTTTAGCGATCATGCTGTCATAATGAGAGGGTATAATATAGCCTTGATAAACTGCCGAATCTACTCTGACACCTAAACCTCCAGGCTGATGATATTGTGTTATTTTTCCTGGAGATGGAATGAAAGTCTCCGGGTGTTCAGCATTAATTCTACACTCAATTGAATGACCATTAAAATTTATATCTTCTTGTTTAAGTTTAATTTTATTTCCACTTGCTACTTTAATTTGTTCTTTAACTAAATCTTGTCCTGTTATCATTTCAGTAACAGGATGTTCAACTTGAAGTCGAGTGTTCATCTCCATAAAATAAAATTTATTATTTTCATATAAAAATTCTAGTGTACCTACCCCTTCATATTTTATTGATTTAATTGCCTTGATACATAGGTTGCTAATTTCTTCTCTTTCAACATTAGTTAAGACAATACTTGGACTTTCTTCAATAATTTTTTGATGTTTTCTTTGAACAGAGCAATCCCTTTCTCCTAAAGTTAAAACATTACCATTAGTGTCTGCAAGAACTTGAATTTCTATGTGTTTTGGATTAACAAAAAATTTTTCTAAATAAACTGTGTCATCATTAAATGATTTTTTTGATTCTATTTTAGCTGCATTAATAGACTCCTCTAGATCTTCTATTTTATTCACCACTCTCATGCCTTTGCCACCACCACCGCTGGCTGCTTTAATTATTACAGGTAACTTAATATCATTTATAAAATCTAAAACTTTTTTCATATCTGAAAGATCATTTAGCCCTGGCACAGTAGGTACTTTGTTCTTTTCCATAATTTTTTTCGCAGCTATTTTATTACCCATCATTTCAATGTGCTCTGATTTAGGGCCAATAAATTTTATGCCATGTTCTTCAATGATTTCTGCAAATCTTTTGTTTTCACTTAAAAAACCATATCCAGGATGTATAGCATCAGCGTTGGATATAGTTGCTGCAGTTATAATTGCTGGGATATTTAAATAGCTTGACTGAGCAGAAGCTGGCCCAACACAAACACTTTCGTCAGCCATTCTTACATGCATTGCTGTTTCATCAGCTTCAGAATGTATTGCTACAGTTTTTATATCAAGTTCTCTGCAAGCACGTAATATTCTTAGAGCTATTTCGCCTCTATTAGCGATTAAGACTTTTTTAAACATTTATTCAAAAATAATTAAATCGTCACCAAATTCTACAGGCTGACTATTAAGCACTATTATTTCTTTTACTATGCCTGAGATAGGAGCTTTAACTTCATTAAAAGTTTTCATAGCTTCAATTAAAAGTAAAGTATCTCCCTGTTTTACATGTTGACCTATTTTTATATATGGTTGAGAAGTTGGATCAGCTGACAAATAAGCTACTCCAACCATAGGTGACTTGACTATATTTTCTGGTTTTATTATGCTTTCTTTAGTAGTTTTTTTATCTATTACTTTTTCTTCTATATTCTGTGAATTTATAGCACTTTTAGTTATGCCTTTGGTTTCTGATGATAGTTCTATTTCATAGTTTCCTTTTTTTATTTTGATAGTAGTAATATTTTTAAGTTTAAATTCTTTTTTTATTAAAGAAATATTTTCTAAATCAGTTTTATCTATTTTTGGCATAGTTATTTATTATAGATTAAATTACCTAATGCTTCTATAGCTAGAATATAGCTTAGACTCCCAAATCCACAAATTAAACCATCAACTCCTTCAGAAGTAATACTTTTTTTTCTATATTCTTCTCTAGTGTATATATTAGATAGGTGAATTTCAATTTTAGGTTTATTTATAGATCTAAGAGCATCTAATATGGCTACTGATGTATGGGTAAAAGCAGCTGGATTAATTATTAAGCCTTCATATGAAGATTCTACAGAATGAATATGATTTATTATTTCTCCTTCATCATTACTTTGGCAAAAAAAACAATCAATATTTAATGATTTTGATTTTTGTTTTGAAATTTTTTCTATTTCATTAAGTGACTTATCACCATATATTTGTTGTTCTCTATTTCCTAAAAGATTTAAATTTGGCCCATTAATAATTATAATTTTTTTCATTTATTTAATTTTAAACAAAGTGTTTGCTCAACGCAAGACCTTGATGCTGATAATTGGAATTTATTTGATCACCATACAATACATTTGATTCTTTATTAAGGGCTTCAAATTTTATTCTTGCAATAGATTGACCATCTTCTAAAATAAAAGGGACTTCATTTGTTTTCACTTCTAAAACAGCGTAGGATCCATTTTTATAACCAAAACCAGGATCAAAAAAAACCAGCATAGTGAACTCTAAAATCCCCAATATTTGTATCATATGGAACCATTTCGCCAGCCATATTTTTAGGAATTTGAATTTTTTCTTTAGACTTTAAAATATAAAAATTATTTTTTTTTATCACTAATTTTTTTTCATAAATTTTAAGTTTTTCCCAATATAATTCTTTTTTATGACATTTAGCGTTCTGAAATATAAGTATAGGCGCATTTTTTTAGCTATATATCCATTAATTTGATTTTCAGAAGATAAGTCTACACTTATTTTTAAACCTTTATTAAGATTAGGGTGAATTTTAGCATTATTTTTATCTAAAGTTAAAAAAAATTTACTATGATACTCCTTCAAATATTCATCACTTAAATAAACATGTTTATTATATATTAATCTCATTTGGTTAAGTGAGTCACCTTCTTGGAACTTAATATCAAAAGATCGTGAAGTAATTTCTATAAACATTTCTCCTTGATAATTTTTTGGAATTTTTTCATATTCATCATTATGATTTAATATTGTTCTGCAAAAAATATCTAATCTGCCAGTACTACTTTTAGGATTACAAAAACCAAATATATCATTTGGTAAATTAACTTCTTCATTTAACTTGACCAAATATATTTTATTTTTTTCAAAAATATATTTTTTATCTAAACTTATTTTCTTAATCATAACGTCTTTTAAGCCTTCCCTTACATTTTTGGAGGGACTAAGAAAACTTGCACTAATTTCATAACATTCATCACTTAATGTTAGATCAATGCTAGAAGGCTGTATTTGAGTATTGGCAAAATTATTAGAAAGAATATATTTTTTATCTACCAGCTGATGATAGTCTTCATGAATAAGAGAGCCTTGATATTTTGACATTGATTTAAAGAATTACCTTATCAATTAATCTAATTAATTCATAATCAGAAGTAATTTTTTTAATTCTTTTAAGTTCATTAAGTAAATTTTCTTTGTTATAATCATTATTATTTAGATTATTATGAATATAAAAATAATCTATCCAATTTTTAAAGTTATTTTTTAATGCTATAAATTCTAATTTCTTTTTTAAATCTTTATTGTTATTAAAAATCCTTAATAAAAATTTATATTCATGAAATAATGCTTTTGATTCACTGTTATCATAAATATCAAGAATTGAAAATTTTATATCAAAAATTCTTTTTTTAACATAATAATTTTTAGGATTTTTTTTAATTGAAATATCATAAAAAAGTAAAGCTTCAGAAAAAAACCCATGTGAGTATAGAATATCTGCTTTTGTTTCTATTAAATGTATGTTGTTTTTATTATTTTTAATTAGTTTATTTAAATTAAAAAGAGCTTTTTTAAGCTTCCCTTTTTTTGATAAGATTATTGAATTGGCATAATCATAATATTCATCATTAAGAAATTCTTTAATATCATTAGGATTTTCTTCAGTATATCCAAAAAATTTTGCTCTAATAAAATTAAATCTAGAATTAGTATTTTCATCAAATATTATTTTATAGTTATCTGCATTATTAATTATTTCATATCTCTCTTTATAAATTGGATGGGATGAAAACTTGTAAAATTCATCTTTCATTCCTTGTGTTATGGCATTTTTTTCTAATTTATTTAATAGATTTTTTAATGGGGTACTAGATAGATTAAGTTTAGTTAGTGTTTTAATTGCATAAAAATCAGCCTCTCTTTCTTGTTCTCTACTAAAAGATTGAAAATAATTTTGAATACTTAATTTGTTTCCTATTAAAGATTGAAACATATATTCATTATTATTAGATATTAATGAACCAGCTAAAATTGAAATATTTGTTAAATTATTTAAAATAGACAAATCCTCTATAGATTGTTTCCTTTTAGTTACATGAAATTTATCAATATGTCCTATTTCATGTGCCAAAAACACCTACTATTGCTTCATATGAATCTGAAAATTTTATTAAACCAGAAGAAATAATAATGCTATTGTTTTCTGTAACAAATGCATTGGGATTATCATCTAAAATTATAATAAAGGAAACATTTTTATTAAAATTATTTACTTTAGTAATTGAGTCTATAATTTCTTTAAAAAAAATATTTGTTTCATAATCATAAACAGTACTAGCTTGTAAATTTGAAAAAAAAAAAATATAAAAAAAACAATTTTTTTCATTTATGATTTTGACCACCATCCTGATTTTTCATCATCATTAGGCTTTGATATTTCATTAACATTTTTTGGCGCAACTTCCACATCATCTTTTGCAGTAACTATATTAATTTTCTTTTTTTTAATTAATTTATTACTTTTCATTTTTTTTTCTTTAATTGCTTTTTTTTTAACTTTTGGTTTAATTTTTATATCTTTTTTTGAGTTTGCTGATTTTTTCTTTAAAGATTTTTTTTCAGAGCTTTTATTTTTTATTTTTGCAATATTATGATCTTCTAATTCATTAATAACAGGTTCATGAAGTGAATAATGATTATCAAAATCAAAAAGAATTTTTGAGCTATACTTTTCTTCAAGTTTATTGATTATTATTCTTTTTTCATTCATTAATGTTTCAGCAAGAGCTGAATTACATTTAACTTGAATTTTTAAAGATTTGTTAGAAATTAATTTTTCATTTATTAGTTTAATAATTTGCTCACTAATTGTGTTTGTATTCAATATTAATCCAGTACCATTACAATAGGGGCATTTTTCAAAAGATTTATCTATGAGGCTAGAACGAAGACGTTGTCTTGATAATTCTAGTAGTCCAAACATGCTAATTCTGCCTATTTGCACTCTAGCTCTATCTTTATATAGAGCATTTTTAATAGCTTTTTCAACTTTAAAATTATTTCGATAATCATCCATATCTATAAAGTCTATAACAACTAATCCTCCTAAGTCTCTAAGTCTAAGTTGTCTAGCAACCTCTGTAGCAGCTTCTAGGTTAGTTTTTAAAGCTGTACTTTCTATGTTTCTTTCAGAAGTATTTTTTCCTGAATTTACATCAATTGCAACCAATGCCTCAGTAGTATTTATTACTATCGAACCTCCAGATTGTAATTTGACAGATAAACTGAATAGTTCATTAATCTGATTTTCAATATTGTGTTCACTAAATAATGATTTATCTTTTCCTTTATAAAGTTTTACTTTTGTAACTTTTGTTGGAACAATATTTTTAGTTAATTGCTTTGCAGTATCATAACCGGTTTTTCCTTCTACTAAAATCTCTTCTACATCATCTGTTAATAAATCTCTTATTACTCTTTTAATAATTGTACCTTCTTCATAAATTAAATTTGGTGCTTGTGATTTAATAGTATTTTCACGTATTTTATTCCATTGATTTGTTAAATAAGATAAATCTTTTGAGATTTCTTTTTTTGTTTTACCAATTCCAGCTGTTCTAATTATTACTGACATATTTTCTGGAATATTAACACTTGATAAAATATTTTTTAATTTTTTTCTTTCTTCAATGTCTCCAATTTTTCTTGAAATTCCATCATTGTTCAAACTATTTGGCATCAAAACACAATATCTTCCTGCAAAGGAAAGAAAGGTAGTTAGAGCTGCTCCTTTGAAACCTCTTTCTTCTTTATTAACTTGAACTAGTAGAACCTGCCTAGGTTTTATAACATCTTGAATTTTATATTTTCTAAAAAAATTAATATATTCTTTTCTAGGATCTTTTATATTAATTTTTTTTTCTAAATTATTTTCTTCATTATTTTCTTCGTCTGCATTTTTTTTAACATTTTCATCAATTTTATTATCTTTTTTATCTTCTTCATCGATATTAGAGCGGAGATTTTTTAATAGAATTGATAATTTTTCTTGATCAGCAATAGGAATCTTAAAATAATCTGGATGTATCTCAGTTAATGGAAGAAAACCATTTCTGTTAGAACCAAAATCAACAAATGCTGCTTGTAAGGATGGTTCAACCCTTGTAATTTTAGCTAAATATACATTTCCTTTTACTGCAATTTGTTTTTCTGTTTCTATTTCGTAATCATCTAACTTTTCATCGGCTGTAACAGCAATTCTAGTTTCCTCAGTTTTTGATGTATCGATAAGTATTCTTTTGGCCATAATTTTGAAACTCCATTAATTTTTTGTATTATATTATTCATTATTTCTTATTCTTTAGTAAATGTGTGTTATTTGTTTATTAGAATATTTAGTTTTTTGTATTTGCCTATTGTCATATTTTTAACTCTTTCACAATCTACAAATTCTTATCATGAAATATTTCTTTATTTTTCTAAAAAAAATCATAATTATATCCCTCTTTTTTGGTTTTTTTTCCTTTTCAACAATTTTGTTTTTTTTATGGAAATACAGTTCTGAACTTCCAAGTTATGAGGAATTAAAAAATTATAATCCTAATTTATCATCTAGGGTTTTCACATCAGATGGAATTTTATTAGATAAGTATTTTATAGAAGAGAGAATATTTGTTCCTATTGATAGAATACCAGATAATTTAATAAATGCATTTATTTCAGCTGAAGATAAAAATTTTTTCTATCATAAAGGAATAGATCCTTTGGCTATACTAAGAGCAATTTATACAAATTTATTTAATAAAGTAACAAAAAAAAAGAATGATTGGAGCTTCAACTATTTCTCAACAAGTTGTTAAGAATCTACTATTAACTAATGAAATAAGCCTTGAAAGAAAATTTAAAGAAATAGTTTTAGCTATAAGAATTGAAAATATACTTAGTAAAAAAAATATTCTAGAACTCTATCTAAATGATATTTATTTAGGTTATGGTTCTTATGGAGTTGCTTCAGCAAGTATGAATTATTTTAATAAAGCTTTAAATGAATTGTCTATTATTGAGTGTGCTTTTTTGGCAGCACTACCTAAAGCACCAAATAATTATAATCCAAAAGCTAATTATAAAAAAGCTATAGAAAGAAGAAATTGGGTTTTAAAAAAAATGCAAATTAATAAATTTATAGATTTAAAGAAAATGAAATTATTATCTAATGAGCCACTTGTTACTTCAAAAAGATTTGAAGAAAGTTTTGAAGAAGCTGATTATTATAAAGCTGAAGTAAAAAAACAGCTCAAAAATACTCTTGGTAACAAATTGCTTTATGAAGAAGGCTTAATTGTAAAAACATCTATAGATACAAATTTACAAAAAATTTTAGATCAAGTTTTAATTGATAGTTTAATTAATCAGGATAAAAAATATGGCTGGAGAGGTTCAATAACAAAACATAATGATACAAGTACTAATGATTCTTTTGCTGAAAATGTTAAAAATCCTTTTCCAAAAAAATGGTTAAAATTTAAAGTCATTAATGTTGATAAAGATTTTTTGACAGTAGTAGATGAAACTTCAAAAAAATATAAGATAAATTTGAATCAAGAAGAAAATAAATGGCTTTTAGATGAGAAGTTTTTATTTAATGATATTATTTTTGCTGAATTTGTAAATTCATCTTTAGTTATTAGACAAATTCCAGAGGTAAATGGTGCTATCGTAGCAATAGATCCTCATACTGGAAAAGTTTTGGCATTATCTGGAGGTTTTAGTTTTGAATTAAGTGAGTTTAATAGAGCTACTCAAGCTTATAGGCAGCCAGGATCTGCATTTAAACCTTTTGTATATATTTCTGCTTTAAAAGAAGGATATAGTCCGTCAACACTTGTTTTAGATGCTCCATATGTAGTTGATCAAGGTCCAGGACTGCCTAAATGGAAACCATCTAACTATACCGATAAATTTTATGGATTAAGTACTATGAGAACTGGAATAGAAAAATCTAGGAATTTAATGACTATAAGATTGTCAGATAAAATAGGTATGGAAAAAATATTAGATACAGCAAAGGATTTTAAAATAGCTGATCATATGGATGAAAACCTATCAATGTCACTAGGTTCTGGATCAGTTAATTTAATAGATTTAACCAATGCTTATGCAATGATTGTAAATGGTGGAAAAGATATCAAGCCAACATTAATTTTAAGTGTTCATGATAAAAATGGGAAACAAATAATTAATAATGAAATAAATAAATGTATTAATTGTTTACAAAATAAAAAAAAATTAGATTATAATTTGCCTGCTATTATATCTTTACAAAAAAATATTTTGGATCCAAGAATTGCTTATCAAATAACCTCTATGCTTGAAGGAGTAGTATTAAGAGGTACAGGAAAAAAAATATCTTCATTAAATATTCCATTAGCTGGCAAAACAGGAACAACTAATGACAATAAAGATGCATGGTTTATTGGGTTTTCTCCAGATTTGGCTCTTGGAGTATTTGTAGGTTTTGATATACCAAAAACCTTAGGTTATAAACAAACAGGTTCAGCAGTTGCTGTACCAATTTTTAAAAAATTTATGAAAGCTGCCAATATTAATTTAAATAAAGTACCTTTTAGAATTCCTTCTGGACTTAGTTTTGTCAAAATTGATCAAAACACTGGAATGATGACAAAAGATTTATATGGAATTTTAGAGCCCTTTATAGTTGGTACTGAACCATATAATAATAATATAATGAAATTAGATAGCCTTAGCTCAATTAATAATAATTCCATTTCAGGTACAGGTAGTTTATTAATACAATAATTATGGTTAATGAAGAGATAGAAAAAAATATAGAATTAATAAAAGATAATTTTAATCTTTTAAGGAGGGGTGTTTGACTACTCAAAATTATCTGAAGAGCTTGAATCTTTAAAATTAAAAACTAATGATCCTAAGATATGGGAAAACCCTAAAGCAAAAATATTTTTTCAAGAAATTAAATTATTAGAAACTAGAATAAGTGATTTCAAAAGAATTAAGCATTCTTTACAAGATCTAGAAGAATTTTATAAATTAGCTATTGATGAAAAAGACGAAGAAGCTCTAGACATTTTAGTTAATGATTCCAAAAAAATTTTAAATGACTCCAATAAAGTGCGATATTTAAATTTAATGAATAATGAAGCTGACTCAAATAGTGCTTTTTTAGAAATTCATGCTGGCGCAGGAGGGACAGAAAGTCAAGATTGGGCAATGATGTTACAGCGAATGTATATTAGGTGGGCTGAAGATAAGAATTTAAAAGTAATTTTATTACAAGAATCACAAGGTGAAGAAGCAGGAATTAAATCATCAACCATGAAAATTATAGGAAATTTTACCTATGGGTGGTTAAAAAAAGAAAGTGGAATTCATAGATTGGTTAGAATTTCGCCTTTTGATAGTAATAAAAGAAGACATACTAGTTTTGCTAGTGTTTGGGTATATCCTGAAATAGATGATAATATAGATATCTCAATCAATGAAACTGACATAAGAATTGATACTTACAGAGCATCTGGGGCTGGTGGTCAACATGTAAATAAAACAGATAGCGCTGTTAGAATTACCCATTTTCCTAGTAATATTGTTGTTCAATGTCAAAATGATAGATCTCAACATAAAAATAAATCTAATGCTATGGCAATGCTAAAATCAAGACTTTATGAATTAGAAATTCAAAAAAGAAAAGAAGAAGGAAATAAAATCAATAGTGAAAAAAAAGATATAGGGTGGGGCAATCAAATAAGATCTTATATTTTGCATCCTTACAAATTAATTAAAGACTTGAGAACTAATCATGAAACATCGAACGTTAATGATGTATTAGATGGTAATATAGATAAATTTTTAGAAAAATCTTTAACACTTTAATTTTTAGTAAAATTATTTGAATTAAATATCTTATTTTTTGGAGATTTTTATTATACCAAAATTTTTTTTACCAACACTAATTTTAATTTCATTTTTAGAAAAATATTTTGATAAAGAAAAATCACTTCTATTATAATTTTCATTATCTATTTTTATTCCTTTAGATTTAATTAATCTTTTTACTTCACTTCTACTTTTAACCAATTTAAGTTTTTCAATGGCATCAATTATAGAAAAAGAAGAATCTTTAATTCTATTTGATTCTATTTCAAAAGAATTAATACGATTATCAATCTTGTTATTTAAAAAAATATTTGTGCTTATTTCTTCAGCTTCTTTTGCTTGTTTCTCACCTCTGGTGATTTTGGTTACTTCAAAAGCTAAAATCTTTTTTGCTTCATTAATTTCTTGATCTTTTAGTTTAGAAAGTTTCTTTCTTTCTTCAATAGGTAATTTTGTAAATAAATTAATAAACTTTGGAACATCTGAATCATTTACATTTCTCCAAAACTGGTAAAAATCATAATTTGATAATTTTTTTTCATCTAACCAAATTGCCCCATCTGCTGTTTTACCCATCTTTGATCCATCATTATTGGTGATTAAAGGTGAAGTTATTGCAAATGCTTTTTTATTATTTAGACGACGAATTAAGTCAATTCCAGCTATTATATTTCCCCATTGATCAGAACCACCTAATTGCAACTTACAACCATATTCTTTATTTAAGTGAAAAAAATCATATGCTTGAAGTAGCATATAATTAAATTCTAAAAATGAAAGTGGTTGTTCTCTATCGAGTCTATTCTTGATAGAATCAAAAGTTAACATTTTGTTTATAGTTATTTTTGATCCTATATCTCTTAAAAAATTAATGTAATTTAAATTTGATAACCAATCATAATTATTTATTAGTTTTGCATTGCTTTTTAAGTCAATAAATTTATTAAAAGTTGATTCTATATTGTTAATATTTTTTTCTATATCTTTTTTTTGAAGTATTTTTCTTGTTTCATCTTTTCCAGAAGGATCTCCGACTAATGTTGTTCCACCTCCCATAAGTGCAATAGTTTTGTGACCATAATGATCTAACCAATGAAGCAACATTAATTGAACTAAACTACCAATATGAAGACTATCGTTTGTTATATCAAACCCTATATATGCTGTAATTTTCTTTTTAGATAATTCAATATCTAAATCATTTATATCACTTGTTTGATATATAAATCCTCTTGAATTTATTTCATTTAAAAAATCAGATTTATAATTCATTTAAAAATTTAAATATAATATTTAAAATCATTTTAATACATCTAAAGAACTTTTGATATAAGTATCAATTGTCGATAAAAATTGATCAACATAATTTTCATAAAAATGATCAGCTCCCTTGATAGGTTTAAACTGAATATTAACCTTTTTTTGCTTTTGAAGTTTTTCTGATAATATTTTTGATGAGTCAAAAGAAGCAATAGTATCTTTGTCTCCATGAATTATTAAACCAGAAGACGGACAAGGAGCAAGAAAACTAAAATCTCTTAAGTTTGCTGGAGGTGAAACACTTATAAAGCCATTTATTTCTGGCCTTCTCATTAATAACTGCATAGCAACCCAGGCTCCAAAAGAGAAGCCAGCAACCCATACTATTTTAGAATTAGTATTATATTGTTGCAACCAATCCAATACGCTGGCTGCATCACTGAGCTCACCCTCTCCATCATCGAATATTCCCTCACTTTTTCCGACACCTCTAAAATTAAATCTTATTGTTGAAAATCCATTATTTGCAAAAAGCTTATATAAATTGAAGACTATTTTAGTATTCATTGAACCTCCTCGAGAAGGATCAGGATGTAAAATTAATACAATCGGAGATTTGTCATTATTATTGTGACTATATTTCGCCTCAATTTTACCTTCTGGACCAGGAATTAATAAATCTACCATTTAAATAATGGTATTATTGAACTAAAGCAATTTTGTAAATATAGATTAAAACTTATTTTATATGAATAGTCTTGGATTTAATAAAGAATGTAAGGATACAAAAGTAGTAGTGGCTATGTCTGGAGGTGTAGATAGCTCAGTTGCTGCTGTGTTGCTTAAAAAAGAAGGTTTTGACGTTACAGGTATAACTCTAAATTTATATAGTCAAACATCTTCTAAAAGCTCTAAATCTTGCTGTGCTGGAAAAGATATCAATGATGCTAAAGAAGTTGCCAATCAATATGGATTTCCGCATATAACTTTGGACTATCAAGATAAGTTTTATGAAGGAGTAATAGAAAATTTTGTTGATAGTTACGCAAGTGGTGAAACACCAGTTCCTTGTATACAATGTAATCAAACTGTTAAATTCAGAGATCTGCTTAATGAAGCCAAAAAATTAAATGCAGATACATTGGTTACTGGACATTATGTAAGACGTTCAAAAGATATTTTTAATGCTAAATTGTTTAAAGCTAAAGATGAAAAAAAAGATCAAAGCTATTTTCTTTTTGCCACTCTTCAAGAGCAATTAGATTATCTTAGATTTCCTTTAGGTAATTTTCTAAAATCAGAGATCAGAGATATGGCAAAAAATTTTAATCTACCTGTTAAAGATAAACCAGATAGTCAAGATATATGTTTTGTTACTTCAAAATCGTATAGAGATTTACTGCAAAAACTCAAACCAGAATTAATTAAAGAAGGAAATATTGTTGATATCAATGGTAAAATTATAGGCAGACATAAAGGTATAGCTAATTATACAATTGGCCAAAGAAGAGGTATAGGAATAAGTGGTTCAGATTTTCCTTTATATGTAATTGATATAAATAAAGAAGAAAATGAAATTGTTTTAGGGGAACAGTCATTATTAAAAAAAACAGTAATTGAGTTAAATAATCTCAACTGGCTTGAAAATAAAATTTCAAAAAAAAATTTAAGATGTTCTGCTAAAATTAGATCAACACAAAAAGAAAACCCAGGAACTTTGAATATTTTTTCTGATTCTGCTGAATTCATATTCGACTCTAATATTTTAACAACTTCTCCAGGACAGGCTTGCGTTTTTTATTTAAATGAACAGGTTTTGGGTGGAGGATGGATAACAAAAAAAATATAATAATTTAGAATTAATTCTAAATTTACTCATTTTTTATTGAAATAACTGGATTTTTTGTTTTTTTTAGTTATTTGATAACTGTGAATTCAAGTAAAGTACAAAATCAGATAGATAATTATGCTCAAAATAAATACAAATATGGGTTTGAAACAAAGATTGAACTAGAAAGACCTGAAAAAGGTCTTAACGAAAACACAATAAAATATATTTCATCTAAAAAAAATGAACCTAAATGGTTGCTTGAGTGGAGATTAAAATCATTTGAAAAATGGAAAACTATGAAAACTCCTTCCTGGGCAAACATAGATTTTCCAGAAATAGATTATCAAGATATTTATTATTATGCAGCACCAAAAGGATTTGATGAAAAACCAAAAAGCTTAAAAGATGTAGATCCAAAATTACTAGAAACTTATAACAAATTAGGCATTCCCCTTGAGGAGCAAAAAGTTTTAGCTGGTGTAGCAGTAGATGCTGTATTTGATAGTGTTTCAGTAGCTACTACCTACAAAGGCGAACTTGAAAAACTCGGCATTATATTTTGTTCAATTAGTGAAGCTGTTAAAACTCATCCTGAATTAGTAAAAAAATATCTTGGCTCAGTGATTCCTCCTGGTGATCACTCATTTTCTGCTTTAAACTCTGCAGTTTTCACTGATGGCTCTTTTGTGTACATTCCTGAAAATGTAAAATGTCCAATTGAGCTTTCAACATATTTCAGAATTAATGCTGAGGAAACTGGTCAATTTGAAAGAACTTTAATCATAGCTGATAAAGGAAGTTATGTAAGTTATTTGGAGGGATGTACTGCCCCTCAGCGAGACACTAATCAATTACATGCAGCAAATGTTGAGTTAGTTGCTCTTGAAGATGCAGAAATAAAATATTCTACAGTTCAAAATTGGTATCCTGGAGATGAAGATGGCAAAGGTGGTATTTATAATTTTGTTACTAAAAGAGGTTTGTGCAAAGGAAATAATAGCAAAATTTCTTGGACTCAAGTCGAAACAGGTTCAGCTATAACTTGGAAATATCCAAGTTGTATTTTAAGAGGTGATAATTCTATTGGTGAATTTTATTCTGTAGCTATAACTAATCATTTTCAACAGGCTGATACAGGAACAAAAATGACTCATATTGGAAAAAATACCAAAAGCAAAATTATATCTAAAGGTATCTCTTTAGGAAAATCTCAAAATACTTATCGAGGTTTAGTGAAATTTTTAAAAAAAGCTGACAATGCCAGAAATTATACTCAATGTGATTCTTTGTTAGTAGGTAATAGTTGTGGAGCTCATACTGTTCCATATATTGATTCTAAAAATAACAATGCTATTGTTGAGCATGAAGCCTCAACTTCAAAAATTAATGAAGAACAATTATATTACTGTCGTCAAAGAGGAATAAGTCATGAAGACGCTGTATCTTTAATTGTCAATGGGTTTTGTAAACAGGTTCTACAAGAACTTCCCATGGAGTTTGCTGTAGAAGCTCAAAAATTAGTTTCTATATCTCTAGAAGGAAGTGTAGGATAATGTTTTTATCAATAAAAAATCTATCAGCAACCATAGATGGCAAGAACATACTCAATGATTTTTCTCTTAATATCAATGAAGGAGAAATTCACGCTATCATGGGGCCAAATGGATGTGGGAAAAGTACTTTAGCAAATGTTTTAGCTGGTAAAGAAGATTACGAAGTTACTTCAGGAGAAATAATATTTAAAAATCAAAATCTTCTAGATTTAAATATTGAAGAAAGATCTCAGCTTGGCTTATTTTTAGCTTTTCAATATCCAATCGAAATACCGGGGGTAAACATAACTCCTTTTTTAAAAGCTTCTTTAAATGCCAAGTTATTAAAAGAGAATAAGAAAGAAATTGATGCAATAGAATTTGCAAAAAAACTTAAAATAACCGCAAAAGATCTTGGTATTCCATTTGAAATGTTATCTCGCTCTGTAAATGAAGGTTTTTCAGGCGGTGAAAAAAAGAGATATGAAATTTTACAAATGAGTATACTCAATCCCTCTTTAGCTATTTTAGATGAAACTGATTCTGGTCTTGATGTAGATGCATTTAAAACTATCACAAAAGGTGTTAACAAGATTAAAAATAAAGATAATTCTTTTTTAATAATCACTCATTATGAAAAACTTTTAGAAAATATTGTGCCTAATTTTATTCATATTATGAAAGAAGGTAAAATTATTAAAACAGGAGATAAAACTCTAGCAAAACAAATAGAAAAAGAAGGCTTTCAAAGTTTTTAATATATTATGAACGTTAATGAAATTTATGAAAATAAAAAAAAGAGTTTTTTATTTCATGACTCTAATGAATTTCAAATATTAAGAAAAAAACTTATAGAAAAATTTGATTTATCTCCAAAAAAATGTAAGAAATAATGAGAGTTTAAAGCATTTAGATCTTAATGTTCTAAAATTTAATTATGAATATCAAACAAAAGTAAATGATATAGAATATTATGATAGCAAAGAAGATTTTATAAATATTAATGTTATTAATGGGAGAATAAATAAAATTGATATTAATGATTTAAATAAAAAAAATTTATCAATTAACAATATTGATAATAATAATAATCATATTTGTAATAAATTTTTATCTTTTCAAAAATTTTTTTCAGACGATTATATTTTAAACTTAAATTCAATTTTTTTAAATTCAGGATATGAATTAAATATTAATGAAAATAAAGAAGCTATAATTCATATTAATAATTTAATCAGTAAAGACAACATAACTTTATTTCAAAAAAATATGATTAAATGTGAAAAAAATTCTAATGTTTTAATTCTAGAAGAATTTAGTTCAGATAAATTGTCTAACAATAATATTGTTAATTTTATTGATATAGAAGAAAATTCAAATGTTACTCATTTAATTTTTCAAAATAATTCAGAAAACTCAAAACTTCAATCTACTAGTTTTACTAACTGCAAAAGTAGTTCTAATTATAAACAAGTAACTATAAATATTTCAAAAAGTTCTGTTAGAAATCATCATTATGCAAATATTATAGGAAAAGAGGCTTCAGTTGATCTTGATGGTATTTTTTTTGCCTCTTCTAATCAAATTATAGATAACAAAACTCAAATAAATCATAATGCTCCTTCTTCTAGGAGTAGTCAAAGATATAAGGGCATTCTTACTGATAATTCAAAGGCAAGTTATTTAAGTAAGACTCATGTAGACAAAGAAGCTCAATTAACAGAAGCTTATCAATTAAGTAAGGGAATTTTATTATCAGATTCTTCAACATTTCATTCCAAGCCTGAACTTAAAATTTATGCAGATGATGTAAAGTGTTCACATGGATCAACTATTGGGCCCATTGACAAAGACTTGCTTTTTTATTTACGCTCAAGAGGATTAAGCAAAAAAAAATCAATGGCTTTATTACTTAAATCTTTCTTTCATAATATAATATCAGATATTGAAAATAAAAAGTTTATTGAAAAATTCAATTATTATTCTGGTATTTGGCTTAAAGAAAATAATTTATAAAATGTTTAAAAGTATAAAAAATTTATTTCCTGTTTTTGAAAAAAACCCCAATTTAGTCTTTCTAGATACAGCGGCTTCTGCTTTAAAACCAAAAGAAATGATAGACGCAACTAATAATTGCTATTCTTATGAATATGCTAATGTCCATAGGGGACTTTATTCTTTAAGTTCAAATTTAACGAAAAATTTTGAGAATGTAAGAATACAAGTAAGTGATTTTATCTCCGCTAATTCTGAAGAAAATATTATTTTTACAAAGAGTGCAACTGAAGGAATTAATTTAGTCGTTGATAAATTTGGTGAAAAATATTTATCTGAAGGAGATGAAGTACTTATTTCTTATTTAGAGCATCATGCCAATATTGTACCTTGGCACATAGCTGCAAAAAAATACAAATTTAAAATAGTTCCTATAAAGTTAAATGAAATAGGGGAAATTGATTATAATGATTTTAATGATAAGATTAATTCAAGAACAAAATTTATTTCTTTAGCACATATGTCAAATGTTACTGGATCAATAACTAATTTTGATCTTATTAAAAAGCGTATAGAAGGACTTAATATTCCTATTATGATTGATGGATGTCAATTCGTTGCACATTCCAAATTGAATGTTTTAGAACTAGATTGTGATTTTTATGTTTTTTCTGGTCATAAAATTTATGGTCCTTCAGGTGTCGGGGTTTTGTATATGAAGGATAAATGGTTAGAAATTTTTAATCCTTATCAAGGAGGAGGGTCAATGATTGATACTGTAGAAATTGAAAATACAAAATTTGCTAGAGGTTTTCAAAAATTTGAAGCCGGAACACCCCCTATAGCTCAGGTAATAGGCTTAGGTGCTAGTATTAATTTTGTTAATAAAATTGGTTTGAAAAATATTTTTAATTATGAAAAAGAATTACATGATTATACTTTTGAAAAATTGAGCTCTGATGACGATGTTTTGATATATGGAAAAAGCCCAAATAAAGGTGCTATTATTTCTTTTAATATAAATGGTATACATGCAAATGATCTTGCAATGTTTTTAGATCAGAAAAATATTGCTGTTAGAACAGGCATCATTGTTGCCAACCATTAATGAAATATTTGAATGTAAACTCAACAGTAAGAGCTTCTTTTGGAATTTATAATAATAAAAGTGATGCTGATATATTTGTTAGTGCCTTGTTTGAGGCCAAAAAATTTTTTAATTAAACAAAATGAATGATAAAAATTTAAATGATTTTTTACCTAATAAAAATTCTTCATATTATAAAAAATTAAACAATAATGAAGTTAATCAAATAATATCAAAAAAAAATGTTGTTGATCAAATTAAAACAGTAATGGATCCAGAGATACCTGTTAATTTATATGATTTAGGACTAATCTATAATATTGATATAGACTCAAATAATAATGTATTGATTAATATGACTCTGACTATCTAATTGTCCTGTAGCTGGTTCTATGCCCAAAAATGTCGGATTAGCAGTTGAAAATCTAGATAATTTGTCGTCTGTTAGGGTTAATTTAGTATGGTACCCAAAATGGAATAAAAGAATGATGTCAGATGAAGCAAAACTAGCTTTAGATATTTTTTAAATGAATTATAATATAATTTATGGATAATATTATTTCTATTTCTGATAGAGCTGCGAAGCAAATAAAAGATTTACTTTTAAAAGGACCTACCAATGTTAATGGAATCATAGTAGGCGTTGATAAGACGGGATGTTCTGGATATGCTTATAAAATAGATTATGCAATTGATGATAAAATAAAAGATTTTGATTTAATTGAATCCAAAGGTGTGAAAGTTTATGTAGATCCTAAGGCAACTATGTTCTTAATTGGAAGTGAAATGGATTATTCTAAAGATAAATTTGCATCTCGTTTTGTTTTTCATAACCCCAATGAAAAAAGTACATGTGGCTGTGGAGAGTCA
>JBJKYT010000040.1:0-40052 GCA_045560915.1 Alphaproteobacteria bacterium | reverse complement strand
CCTATGCAACTGGTAAAAGAAAAAACTCTATTGCTAGAGTTTGGCTAAAAAAAGGGGAAGGCAAGATATCTATTAACGGTAAATCGTTAGATAAATATTTTACAAGACCAGTTCTTCAAATGATTGTAAATCAACCTCTAGAAACAATTCAATCTACTGGAACATATGATATAATGGCAACCGTTTCAGGAGGTGGATTATCTGGACAAGCAGGTGCTCTTAGACATGGGATAAGCAAAGCTTTAACATTTTATGATAGTGAACTTAGGCCGGCATTAAAAAAAGTAGGTTTTCTAACTAGAGATTCTAGAGTTGTTGAAAGAAAAAAAGCAGGTTTAGCTAAAGCTAGAAGAAGTTATCAATTCTCTAAAAGATAATTCAATATGTTTTCTGAAATAAATGTAGCCGTTTTAGGCTCTACTGGCTATGTGGGGTATGAGCTAGTTAAGATATTGGTTAATCACCCAAAAGTAAATATTAATTTTTTAGGATGTGATAGTAAAATAAATGATACGATATTTAATAAAGATAAAAACTTAGAATTTTCAAAACTTCCTAAATTATCTATGAATATTGATTTTGATGTTTCTAAATCTGATGTTGTATTTTTAGCTTTACCTCATGGTATTTCCCACAAATATGTAAAAGAATATTATAATAAAATTAAAATAATAGATTTGTCAGCAGATTTTAGATTAGACTCAGAAGAAATTTATAATGAAAACTATAAAACTAATCATTCTTGTTCAAATTTATTAAAAGAATTCGTATATGGATTACCTGAAATTAATAAAAGAATAATTATTAATAAAAGTAATATAGCAGTACCTGGGTGTTATCCAACTTCTATATTATTACCTCTAATACCATTGATAAAAGAACAATTAATTAATTTAGATAATATAATTATAGATTCTAAATCAGGATATAGTGGAGCAGGAAAAAAATTTGAAATTTCAAATATTAAAAATTCAAATGATTTAAATTTTTACAATTATAAAACTAATAATCATCAGCATATTTGTGAAATTAAACAAGAATTAGAAAAGTATAATTCAAAAAAAAATATTAATTTTTCATTTAATCCACATATCCTGCCTGTATTTAGAGGAATCATGTCTACTATATATTGTGATCTTAATATTGGTATAACAATTAACGATATTAAAAATTGTTATAATAATAATTATTTGGACTTGCCTTTTATCAAAATTAAAAAAGATGAAGAAAAATTTGATTTATTTTCAGTTCAAAATACTAACAATTGTTTAATAAAATTATTTACGCATACCTCTGATAATAAAATCATTATTGTTTCACTTATAGATAATCTAATTAAGGGTGCAGCAGGGCAAGCTATACAATGTTTTAATATAATATATAATTTTGATGAGAATTTATCCTTAAAAAATTAAATGAAATATTTTTTTTTAATTATTTTTTTATTTATTTTATCATGTGGTTATCCTGATATAGATTCAGTTCCTAAATTTGAGTCTACAATTATAACTAAAAAAGAATTAGAAGATTTGTGTTATTTAAGCAATACTGATATTAAAGAAATAGAAGAGTGTATAAAAAATATAGATATTGAAAAATAAATATGAAAGAAATTAAAATATGTATTGCTGGATTAGGCAATGTAGGTTCTAGTGTTGTTCAATCACTACTTGATAGTAAAAATTTTATCAATCTAAAATCAAATTTTAATATCGAGATTTTAGGTATTTCTGCTAAAAATAGAAATAAAAAAAGAATATTTGATATTACTAAATATAAATGGTTTGATAATCCTTTAGATTTTTTGGATACTGATTGTGATATAATTATTGAATTAATTGGTGAAGAAAAAGGATTAAGTTATGATTTGGTTAAAAATTCCTTAAAAAATGGAAAACATGTAATAACAGCTAATAAAGCAATGCTAGCAAAAAATGGATCAGAGTTATTTAAAATAGCTGACCAAAACAATGCATATTTACTATATGAAGCTGCAGTAGCAGGTGGGATACCAATTATTAAAACATTAAAAAATAATATACCTTTAAACAAGGTTAAAAAAATATCAGGAATTTTAAATGGAACTACAAACTATATTTTAACTATGATGGAACAAGAAAATTTATCTTTTGATGAAGCTATATCAATTGCACAATCAAAAGGTTATACTTCTCCAAGTGAGTCTGAATTAGATATTGGAGGTTTAGATTCAGCACATAAGCTTACGATGCTTTCATCATTATGTTTTGGAGCAGAAATTGATTTTGAAAATAATTATATTACTGGAATTTCAGAAATTAAATATGAGGACATAAAAAATGCAAAGAACTTAGGTTATAAAATTAAATTAATTTCAGAATCTTTATTAGTAAATAATAAAATATTTTCTATTACAAGTCCTAAATTAATTAGTATAAAAAAACCTTTAGCCTCTGTAGATGGAGTATTAAATGCTATTAATATTGAAACTGATCAGTTAGAATCTTTATTTTTAGAGGGTGAGGGTGCTGGAGGTAAGGCTACTGCCTGTTCCGTAATATCAGATATTTATGAGATATTTACTAATACAAATGTTAATTCACTAGGGTTTAAGATTGATAATCTCATTAAATATACTAAATTTGAATTATCTAATTTAGAATCTTCTTATTATCTAAGAATCATGACACAGGATATAGCAGGAGTTTTATCAAAAATTACAAGCTATTTTAAAGACTCAAATATTTCAATAGAAAAAATATTACAATTACCGGAATCAAAAGATAAGCCTATACCTATTATTATTACAACGCATAAAGTTAAAAGAGAAACTTTACTTAAATCATTAAAACAAATAGAAAAACAAAGTTTCGTACTAGATAAAATTATTGTAATACCAGTAGATAATGGACAAAAATGAATTTGATAATAAATCTTTATTAGGAAATATTTGGCAAATTAATAATGTAGATGAAAGACTAGTATTATCTTCTAGTCAAAAAAATAATATTTCTCCTTTACTTGCAAAATTACTATTATTAAGAAATATAGATGAAAATTTAGTTTCAAATTTTTTACTACCTGATTTTAAGAATAATTTACCAGATCCTTTTCTATTAAATGATATGAAAAAATCAGTTGATAGAGTTATTTGCGCATTAAAAAATGAAGAAAAAATTGGAATTATAGCAGATTATGATGTTGACGGATCAACTTCTGCATCTATTTTATATAAATTTCTTGAAAAATTTTCTAAAAAAATAATTGTTAAAATTCCAAATAGATTAATTGAAGGATATGGTCCAAATATAAGAATAATGGACGAAATGTTAGACGAAGATGTCAAATTAATTTTTACATTGGATTGTGGAACAACTGCATTTAATATTATTGATAATAAAAAATATTCTTCAATAGATACAATTATTATTGATCATCATCTAAGTGAATCTATTTGCCCTAATGTTTTCTCTATAGTTAATCCAAATAAATTAGAAGATAATAGTGGTTTTAATAAATTAGCAGCTGTAGGAGTGACCTATTTGTTTTTAATGGCTTTGAGAAAATCTTTAAGATCCATAAATTATTTTGATAATCATAATTTAGAACCAAATTTATTAAACTTAATTGATTTAGTTGCTATCGGCACCGTATGTGATGTAGTGGATTTAACTGATTACAACAGGGTTTTTGTAATAGAAGGATTAAAATTAATATTAAATCGACAAAATAAAGTTATATCTAAAATAATTGATAATTCTAATTTTATTTCAACTCCTACATCTACTGATTTAGCTTTTAATATAGGGCCTCAGTTAAATGCAGCAAGTCGCATTGATGATTCATACTTACCTTTTAAATTATTAACAAATAAAGATATGTCTGAAGTAGAAAAAATTAGTAGAAAATTATTATTATTAAATGAAAAAAGAAAATTAATTGAAAACCAAATATATGAAGAAGCATTAACTCAAGCAGAAGAACAAAAAAATTCAAATTTTATCATAGTTTATGGAAATAATTGGCATAATGGTGTTATTGGAATTATTGCCAGCAAACTTGTTTCAAAATTTAATAAACCCTCTATCGTTATTTCATTTGGTAATTCTTTTGGCACTGGATCCGCTAGATCAATTCAATCTATAGACCTATCTAAAATTATTCTTTTGGCGAAAGATAAAAAAATTTTAGTTAATGGCGGTGGTCATAAAATGGCAGCAGGAATCAAAATAAAAAAAAATTCACTAAATACATTTAAATTTTTTCTAGAAGATTATTTTAAAGATTTTTCAAATAATTTATTTATTCAAATTAATAAATATGATTCATTATTATCTGTAGATAAAATTAATTCTGATTTAATAGAAGAAATTTCAAAACTTGAACCCTTTGGCGCTGGTAATAATGAACCACAATTTATTATTAAAGATATTAAGATACAAAAAACTCAAATAATTAAAAATAAACATATAATGATTTTTTTTCAAAATAATTTTTCAACAAATCTAAAAGGAATATGCTTTAATTGTATAAATAGTGTTTTAGGAGACTATTTACTGAATCATAAAAAATACAAACTTTTAATTGGTTGCACTATAAAAAAAGATAATTTTAGCAATATTGCTCTGCCTCAAATTATTGTTAATGATGCAATGATTATTAATTAAATAATTTGAAATATTTTAACTTATAAACTATATACCTTTTCAATAGACCCCTTCGTCTATCGGTTAGGACATCAGGTTTTCATCCTGAAAAGAGGAGTTCGATTCTCCTAGGGGTCGCCATTAAGGTTCTAAAATAATTGATCCAAAACTTTTTCTCGATTGCAAAGTTTCATGAGCTATTTTAGCTTCTTTTAATTTATATTTTTTATAAATATTTGTTTTTATCTCTCCATCATGCATTTTTTTAAATAATTTATTCGCACAATTTAATAATTCATTTCTATTAAGAGTATAATGCATTAACGTTGGCCTTGTATAAAATAAACTTTTTGGATTAAATGTTTTATGTAAATCTTTTTCTTCAACCATACCTGATGATTGTCCGAATGAAACCATTAATCCTCTTGTTGAAAGTGATTTAATTGAGTCATCAAATGTTTCTTGTCCAACTCCATCATATACAACAGGCACTCCTTGGCCCGAAGTTATTTCCATTACTTTTTCAGGTACGTTTTCTTCTTTATAGTTAATAACATATTTACAACCATGCTTTAGAGCCAAATCTTCTTTTTCTTTATTGCTCACAGTTCCAATTATTTTACAACCCAATGAACGAGCCCACTGACATGCGATCAATCCTACTCCCCCAGCAGCTGCATGGAATAATATAAATTCATCTTTTTTAATTTTGTATAAACGTTCAAATAAATATTCTACAGTCATGCCTTGCAATAAAATAGATGCTATTTCATCATTATTTAGATTATCTGGTATTTTTATAAGCTTTTCATTTGGAAAGTCTCTAATTTCACAATAAGCTCCCATTGGTGTAGTGGCATATGCTACTCTGTCGCCAATATTAAAATCTTTTACTTTTGAACCTATTTTTATTATTTCTCCAGCAGCCTCTAGTCCAGGACACACAGGTAAATCTGAAGGTAATGGATATATCCCACTTCTATGATAAGTATCTATATAATTTAAACCAATAGCAGTATGTTTAATTCTAACTTCATTATCATTTATTTGATCTGATAATTCATAATTTTGATATTCTAAAACTTCAGGTCCACCTAATTTTGATATTACAATTCGTTTGGGCATAATTTTAATTTATTTTAAGTATTTTATATACATCTTGGTATTCTTTTAAGCAATCAGGATTTTGTAATGCATTTATATTTTTAATTTTTATACCATTTATTATATTTTTAATTGATAATTCTACAATTTTTCCACTTTTTGTTTTAGGTATATCTGAAACTGCAAAAATTTTACTTGGAACATGTTTTGGTGAAAGATTATTTCTTATTTCTAATTTTATTTTCTTTATTAATTCATCATTCAATTTATTTGATCCATTTATTTTAACAAATAATATAACCTCAGTATCAGAGTATATATTATGTTCCACTGCTACACATTCATCAATATTATCAATGTTTTCTACAACTCGATAAAGTTCTGATGTTCCAAATCTAACTCCTCCTGAGTTCAATGTGGCATCAGATCTTCCATAAATTATATAACCATTATTTTCAGTTTTTTCACAATAATCTCCATGATGCCAAATATTTTCAAACTTATTAAAGTATGCTTCTAGATATTTTGTATTATTTTCATCATTCCAAAAAAAAATTGGTTTAGAAGGAAAGGGGGTTTTACAAACTAATTCACCTTTAATTAATCTTATAGAATTTCCTTCGTCATTAAAAATATCTATGTCCATTCCTAGTCCTGCACATTGAATTTCACCTGAATGAACTGGCTTTAATGGATTTCCAAGCATAAAACATGACACGATATCTGTACCACCACTAATAGAGGCTAAATGAACATTATCTTTAATTTTATCATAAACATAGTTAAATGACTCTTGTACCAAAGGTGAACCTGTAGATGCAATTGTTTTTAATTTTGATAAATTATATTTCTTTTTAATATTGATTTTATTTTGTCTTAAATAATCAATATATTTAGCACCAGTACCAAAAAAATTTATATTTTCTCTTTGAGCTATTTCAAAAAGATAATCAATATTTGGATAAAAAGGTGAACCGTCGTATAAAATTATTGTAGATTTAGAAGCTAAACAGGTTATTAGCCAATTCCACATCATCCAACCGCATGTTGTAAAGTAAAATATTTTATCATTTTCATTTATTTCACAGTGTAAAGCATGTTCTTTCTTATGTTGAATTAATGATCCTCCAGCTCCATGAACAATACATTTTGGATACCCTGTAGTTCCACTAGAAAACAAAATATAAAGAGGGTGGTTAAAATTAAATTTTTCAAAAACATCAAATTTATCATTTGATTTTAATATTGTTTGCCAATTAGTATAATTAGATTTAATCTTTTCAATCTTAGAATTATCATAAGGTATCAAAATTACATCTTTAATTGATGGTATTTCTTTTAAAATTAAATCTATATTTTTAAGAGTATTTATCTTTTTATTATTATAATAATAATGATCAGAAATAATTAAAATTTTAGGTTCAATTTGTTTAAATCTATCTATTATTGCTTTAGGTCCAAAATCAGATGAACAAGACGACCATATAGCCCCTATTTGAGAACATGCTAGAAATGCTTCGACAGTTTCAGGAATATTAGGCAATATTGCTGCAATTCTATCATTTTTTTTTATATCTTTATTTATAAAAAAATTCGAAACCTTAAAAACATTATTTCTTAATTCTTTCCATGAAATTTTTCTTTGTTTTTTTTGTTCATTATAAAAAATTATTGCACTATCTTTATCATTTTTCTGAAGGCAGTTTTCAGCATAATTTAAAATTGATTGATCAAAAAATCTTGAGTCAATAAACCTTTTAGATTCTTTAAAGACTTTTTCTTTTTTTTGACCAATTATTTGTGTAAAATCCCAAACATTATCCCAAAATATTTCTTTTTTTTCTACACTCCACTTATGTAGTTGTTCATAATTACAATCTTCAGTTTTATTAAAATATTTTTTTTTAAATTTTTTTAAATTAGTATTAGTATTGCTTGGTGACCATAGTAATTTATTGGTCATTTATATTAATTAATATTTTTTTCCTTAAGAGTTCTTATTCTCACAATTACATCAATATTATGTAGATTTAAACATGCTGGCATAGAAGCAATATTTAAATCAATATTTTTTGTTGGAATGTCAATAATTTTACCCTCATCCTCTATATATAAATGATAATGAGATTCATTATTTGTACAATATAGAGACTTATTCTGATCAACAACAATCTCTCTAATTAAACCTAGTGATGTAAACTGCCTCAGGGTATTATATATAGTTGCCAATGAGATCTTTCTGTCATTTTCTTTTACTTCATCAAATAACTCTTCAGCAGAAATATGCCTTCTACCTTTTTCAAATAAAAGTTTAGCAAGTACCATTCGTTGTTTAGTTGTACGAATGTTGTTTTTTTCTAAAGTTTTTATAGCCTTATTAAAATTACTTAAAGGATCAAAAGTTTTTATATTATTTGCCATATTAAATTATAGTTTATATATCTGATATATATGCTTAATTATATATTTTCAATAATATGTATATATGTTTTTTTCGGTTTTTTATTATATTTTTTTCAAAGAAAAATTCTTTTTAATGTCGCAGGTCATCCTAATAAGCCTATTGCTTACGGTTTAAACACAGTAAAAGAAATACATATCCCAACTTCTGACGATCTTTCTTTACTAGCCTGGTATTCTGAACCAAAAATCAATAAACCTACAATGGTATATTTTCATGGTAATTCCTATAATATTGGAGAAAGATCTAATAGAATAGATAGATATATAAAAATGGGTTGGGGCGTCCTTTTAGTAGCTTGGAGAGGTTATAGTGGAAATAAAGGTAAACCTAATGAAAAGAATATGTATATTGATGCTGAATCAACCCTATTATGGTTGGCAAATAATACTTCTACTAAAAAAAAAGAAATTATTCTATATGGGGAGTCTTTAGGCACTGGAGTGGCGGTTGAAATAGGGACAAGATATCAATTTAAATCTGTAATTCTAGAAGCTCCTTTCACCTCAATCTCTGATATAGCTCAGCAGCGTTACAAGATCTATCCAGCAAAATTTTTAACTTTAGATAAATTTAATAATTATAACAAAATTGATAAAATTTTATCACCTTTACTTATAATTAGTGGAAAAAATGATGAAATAGTTCCTCACAGTCATAGTTTAAAATTGTATTCAAAAGCAATTGAACCAAAACATAGTGTTTTTATTGACGAAGCAATGCATAATAATTTATACGACTTTGGAATTGAAAAAGAAGTTTTAAAATTTAATATATAAATATGGAAATAAATTTAACTACATCATACGTTGGAATATTAAGCTTAATTGTATTTATACTAGCTTATGCTGTTGTAATGGCTGAAGAATTCAGTCATTTGAGAAAATCTAAACCTGTAATTATTTCTGCGGCATTAATTTGGGGAATAATCGCATTTCATTTTTCATCAAACAAAGAAATAGCTCATGAAATTGAATATGCATTAGAGCATAATGTTTTAGAATTTGCAGAGTTATTTTTGTTTTTATTAGTTGCGATGACTTATATTAATGCTTTAGAGGAAAGACAGGTTTTTAATGTAGTTCGTTATCAGCTTACCTCAAGAGGCTTTAGTTTTAGACAACTTTTTATTTTTACAGGAATTATTACTTTCTTTTTATCTCCAATTGCAGATAATTTAACAACTGCCTTAGTAATGTGTTCAGTTTTATTAGCTTGTGGAAAGGGCAATACTAAGTTTCTTTCAATTGGTTGTATCAATATTGTCGTAGCTGCAAATGCAGGAGGTGCCTATAGTCCATTTGGAGATATTACTACCTTAATGGTTTGGCAAGCTGGTATAGTAGATTTTTTTACTTTTTTTAAAATCTTTATTCCATCAGTTGTAAATTATGTAATTCCAGCAGCAATAATGTATTTTTTTATTCCAAAAGACAAACCTACAATAAGTACTGAAATAATTTACATTAAAAGAGGTGGAAAATTTATTATATTTTTAGGTTTATTCACTATTTTTAGTGCTGTTAATTTTCACAATTTTTTACATTTACCTCCAATGCTTGGTATGATGTTTGGATTAGGACTTCTGGGTTTATTTTCATATTATCTTAAAATTACTCATAACCCTGAAAATGAAGATCAAAAATTTGATTTCTTTAGAAAAATTTCTAAAGCTGAATGGGACACTCTTTTATTCTTCTTTGGTGTTATTTTAAGTGTAGGAGGGTTAGGTTTTATAGGATACTTAACATTGGTATCTGAATTCCTTTATGATGGTTTAGGTCCAACTATTGCAAATTCCATAGTAGGAATTTTATCTGCTATTGTTGATAATATTCCAGTTATGTTTGCAGTTATTACGATGCGACCTGAAATGTCAATTGACCAATGGTTATTAGTTACACTAACTACTGGAGTAGGAGGAAGTTTATTATCTATTGGATCAGCAGCAGGAGTTGCTTTAATGGGACAAGCAAGAGGATACTATACTTTTTTTGGACATCTAAAATGGACTCCTGTAATATTTTTAGGATACATTGCTAGTATATATGTTCATATGATTTTAGCTGGTTTGAGTTTATAAATAATATTATCTATAAAAAAATAAATTATTAAACTTAATACTAAAATAAATCCTGCTACAAAAGAAGCTTCATTAAATCTATAAGCAGAAATCAATTTATATAATAAAGAAGGTAGTGTTTCAAAATTTTGATTTTTAAAAAATGAAATTATTGTAAAATCCCCAAAAGTAATCACAGAAGAAAAA
The DNA here is from genome assembly GCA_045560915.1 of Alphaproteobacteria bacterium. Lineage (GTDB taxonomy): Bacteria > Pseudomonadota > Alphaproteobacteria > HIMB59 > MarineAlpha5-Bin3. The sequence continues at coordinate 29,593 of JBJKYT010000040.1, read as the reverse complement.
GCAAATACATACAATAAATTATTTTTTATAAGTGAAAATATAATTAAATAGTAGTCTGATGATTTTATTCTGAAGGTTTTTTGAAAATCTTCATAAGTTAAATAAATATTTTTAAGATTATTAAATAAAATTAATATTGAAAAAGGTATTAAAAAAATACTATTTATAAGAATTATAACAAAAAAATTAAAAAATTTATTATACCTATATTCCCCTAGTATTATGAAATAGCCAAGACTAAATATAACAGGTGAAATTACCAATATAGAGGAAGTAAATAAAAATAAAGATTGTTGAATAATAACATTCTTATAATTTTCGATTAAAAGAATTGTTATTAATAACCCTAAAATACTAACTATTAATCCTGTAATTATAGAGATAATTAATGAATTTAATAGTGCGTTGAAGAATTCATCAGTAAATAAAATATTTTCCATAAAACCATTATAGAAAAAATTTAATATTATAAAAACTATTGGTGAAAACAAAAATAAACTTAATATTAATATTAAAATGCAATCAATTAATTTAATGAATTTATAATTCTTATATGGATGAGTGTATTTATTATTATTTATTTCAAAGTATTTTGAACCTTTCATTTTATTGAAACCAATAAAAATAAAAATTGAGCAAATAAAAATTTGTATAAAACTTAAAAATATTGCCTTGTTAAAATTTAATTCAAATAATGCAAATTGATATATAGCGACTTCAATTGTAGAATTTAATGGACTTCCTCCTAATACCATCACAATAGCAAAACTTAGAAAACATAGTGAGAATATTATAGAAAAAACAGAAAATAAATTTTGTTTTATTACTGGTATTTCTAATTTAATTATATTTCCAAAGAAAGTTAAGTTTAAAGAGCTAGATATCTCATAATATTTATTTGGTATGTTATCTAAATTTTGAAAAAAAAGTCTTGTTGCAAATGGTGCGTTTAATAGAATATGTGAAATTAATATTGCCTTTAATCCATATATTGAATTGATCTCAAATAATTCATAGAAATTAAAATAATTATTATAAAAACCATTAATCCCAAAAAGTTTAATAACGGCATAAACAATAAGTATTGATGGAATTACAAAAGAAAAACCACATATGGAAACTAAATATCTAATAATTGTTAAATTTTTATGTCTATTTAAAGCTAATGCAAAAGGTATTGCTATTAAACAACTTAAAACTGCAGAAAAAAAAGCCTGATAAAATGTAAAATAAATTATTTTTAATATATATGTATTGTTAATAAAGACTAATAAAGAATAAAAATCAAAATTTAATTTAGAAAAAATACCAATAAATGGTAAAATTATTATTAAGCTAAAAAACTTAAAGTTAAAATTAAATATTTATTATACAATTATTTATGAAGCATTTAACCATTCTTCAATCCATATATTCTTATTATCGTTTATAGAACTAGGATCTATTTGAAGAGCTTTAGGTATATTTAATAAATTATATGCTTCTGGCAAATTAGTTTTATTTGTTACAGGATACATAATATTTGTAGAGGGTATAATAGATTGAAAATCATCAGTTAAAATAAATTCTAAAAATTTATTAGCTAAATTATGATTTTTAGAATTTTTTAAAATTCCTGCAAATTCAATTGAAATATAATTACCTTCTTCAAAAGTTATTGCTGAATAATCATAATTTTCTTCAAACATGATATGTGCAGCAGGTGAAGTAGTATAGCTTAAAACCATATCAGCTTCTCCAGCTAAAAAGATATTGTAATAAGAATCAGTCCATCCTTTTGTTACAGATATAATTTTTTTGTTTAATTTCCTCCATTCATCTCCAGCACTATCTCCGTAAATTGCTTTCATCCAAGCTAGTAAGCCTAATCCAGGGGTTGATGTACGAGGATCTTGAATTACTAATCTCACTTTAGTTTCATTAATCAATTCATTCATAGATTTTGGAGGATTGTTAAATTTTTTGTTATTATATACAAAAGCAAAATATCCATAATTATATGGAATAAAATTATCACTTTCCCACCTAATAGGTAATTGAATTAATTGATCTAAATTCTTTAATGAGTGTTTTTGAAATAAATCTGATTTATTAGCAGCATCTAATAAATTCATATCTAGACCTAACACAACATCAGCTTTTGAAGTTTTACCTTCTAAAATAATTTTTGACAAAAGTGTGGCTGCACTATCAACAGCAATTAACTCTAAATTAGCATCAAATTTTTCTTCAAATATTTCTTTAATTATGGGTCCTGGCCCCCATTCAGAAACAAATGAATCATATGTATAAACAGTTAAAGTATCTTTATTATTTGCGTAGACATTAGATGAAAGTAATAAAGTTAAAGATAATAATATATAAATTTTTTTCATATTTCCTCCGCTGGCATTACCCAGATCAGGTTACGAGGGTATAAATCTCAGCATTTAAGCACCCCAAAGACATTTAATTTAACTTAAAACATTTAAATATCCAACTAAATAATTGTTTTTCATATGATAATCATTATAAGCCTTGCTATTCGGGGAGTAGCGCAGCCTGGTAGCGCACCTGGTTTGGGACCAGGGGGTCGAAGGTTCGAATCCTTTCTCCCCGACCATCATTTTTGTATTTATATAATATAATTTTACTTTTAATAATTAATCTCTATAGGGATGAAAAAATTAAATAAGTATTTTTAAATCTATTAATTGCTTTTTTTCTACTGTTTATTTTTCCAATGAATTGTGACTGAATTTTCTAAATATAAGCTTAGTGAGACTTTAAGCAGATCTTTAAAAAATATTAATTTTATTAATCCTACACCTATTCAAGATAAATCTATACCTTTAATATTAGAAGGAAATGACATATTGGGATCTGCACAAACAGGAACAGGAAAAACTGCAGCTTACTCAATTCCTATATTAGAATTACTGTTAAAGTCAAAAAAATCATCTGTATTAATTCTAATACCCACTCGAGAATTAGCTAAACAAGTTCTTAATGTGATTCACTCATTATTAGGATTTAAAAGTCCAATAAATTCAGTTTCATTAATAGGTGGTGAGTCAATGAGTAAACAGTTATCACTATTAAAAAGAAAGCCTAGAATATATGTTGGCACGCCAGGTAGAATTAATGATCATTTAGAACGTAGTACTGTCAATTTTAAAGATGTTAAGTATTTAGTACTAGATGAAACTGATAGAATGCTTGATATGGGGTTTGAGGTTCAAATTAATAAAATTTTAAAACATATTAAAAATGAAAAACAAATATTGATGTTTTCTGCAACAATTCCAAAAGATATTATTAAATTATCATCAAAATACCTAAATAATCCAGTTCGTATTTCTATTGGAAGCTCAAACACTGTTGCAAATAATATAACTCAAGAAATAAAAGAACTTAAATCAGATGAAAAGCTAGATCAGCTGATTAACGAGATAAATGAAAGAAACGGTTCTATACTTGTTTTTGTTAAAACAAAATATGGTACTGAAAAATTAGCCAAATCTCTATCTAAAAATAAAATAAAATCTTTTGCTCTGCATGGTGGCTTACGTCAAAGTAAAAGAAATACAGTTATGAAAAGATTCAGAGAAATGAAATTTAGAATATTAATAGCTACAGATGTAGCCGCAAGAGGTTTAGATGTTCTTCATATAGCGCATGTTATTAATTATGATCTTCCACAATTAGCAGAAGATTTTATTCATAGAATTGGAAGAACTGCGCGAGCTGGATTAAAAGGAGTAGCACTTACTTTTGTTACTAAAGGTGATTTTAGTAAATGGAAAGAGATTCAAAATATATTAAATCCTGATAAAAGAAATGATAAATTTAAAAAATTTTCTAAGAAAAATTCATTTAAGAAAAAAAAATCTGATAATAGTAAAAAAAGAAAAAAATTTCATAAAAATGAAAAATCTTTTAAAGATAATGAATTAGTAGAATATAAAAAAAATAATAATAGATTTTCAAAAAGGAAATCGTTTAATAAAAATAAAAAATTTAAAAAAGATGATAGATCTAATTATTCTAAAAAAAAATCAGATTTAGATTTAAAAAATAAAAAACCAGACACAAAAAAATTTACAAAAAAAAGGTCATTTAGAAATAATGATAAATCTAGTGAAAAAAATATTGATAATAAATATAAAAAAAAATATTCCTCTACCTCGCGTAAAGGTAATAAAAATTCTTTTTTAAAGAAAAGAAAATTCAAAAACAAAACATCAGTATCTTCAAATAACTTTAGAAAAAGAAGAGTGTTTAAATAAAAACTAGCGAATTATTTTTTAAAATATACAAGATCATTTAAATGAATATATCCATAAGAAATATAGCCATAATTGCCCATGTAGATCATGGAAAGACCACTTTAATTGATAATATTATGAAACAAAGTGGCTCCTTTCGAAAAAACCAAGAAGTTAATGAAAGATTAATGGATTCAGGAGATATTGAAAGAGAAAGAGGTATTACAATACTTGCTAAGCCAACATCTGTAAGCTGGAATAACACAAGAATAAATATTATTGATACACCTGGTCATGCTGATTTTGGTGGAGAGGTTGAGAGAGTTTTAGGGATGGCTGATGGCGTCATTCTTCTAACAGATGCAGCTGAAGGACCTATGCCTCAAACAAAGTTTGTATTGGGCAAAGCTCTTAAGCAAGGATTAAAGCCAATAGTTATTATTAATAAAGTTGATAAGCATGATGCTAGACCGGAAGAAGTCTTAGATGAAGTTTTTGATTTATTTGTTGCATTAGAAGCTAATGATGAACAATTAGATTTTCCTATATTATATGCATCTGGAAGAGATGGATGGTGTGTAAACGAATTAAAGAATGAAAGAAAAAACCTTGTTCCTCTTCTTGATTTAATTTTATCTTATGTAAAGCCACCTGAAGTAGATATTCAAAAACCATTTGCAATGTTAGCAACATTATTAGACTATGATCCTTTTTTAGGAAGATGCCTTGTTGGTAAAGTTGAGCAAGGCTCTGTTAAAGTTAATTCTAATGTTAATTCTATTAACCTTGATGGAAAAATTGTTGAAAAAGGTAGACTTACAAAATTATTTCGCTTTGAACGTACAGAAAAAGTTCCAGTAGATTATGTTCAGGCAGGTGATATTATATGTATAGCAGGTCTAAAGTTAGCATCTGTATCAGATACAATTTCGGATCCTGAAAATAATATTCCATTAAAATCTACTCCTATTGATCCTCCAACTATGTCGATGAATATTTCAGTTAATTCATCTCCTTTTGCAGGTTTGGAAGGTAAAAAAGTAACCTCTACTTTAATAAGAGAAAGACTATTAAATGAAGCAGAAACAAATGTAGCAATAACCTTTAAGGAAAATAGTAATAGAGATTCATTTGAAATAGGTGGTCGTGGAGAATTACAATTAGGGGTTCTTATTGAGACTATGAGAAGAGAAGGTTTTGAAATGTCTGTTTCAAGACCTCAAGTTATTTATAAAAATGATAATAAAGGAAATAAATTAGAGCCTATTGAAGAAGTTACAATTGATGTTGATGAAGAATATTCAAGTTTTGTAATAGACAGTATGAATAAAAGAAAAAGTAGTATGATCAATATGAGTACATCTAGTTCTGGAAAAACGAGATTAATATTTAATGTACCTTCAAGAGGTTTAATTGGATATCAAGGAATTTTTTTAACACAAACTAAAGGAACTGGAGTACTTAATAGAATTTTTTTATCTTATGAATTATACAAAGGAGAATTATCTAAAAGAAAAACAGGAGTACTTATTGCAACTGAAACTGGTACAGCTGTTGCCTTTGCATTATGGAAATTGCAAGATAGAGGACCGATGTTTATTCATCCTCAAATGAGTGTTTATCAAGGCATGATAGTAGGCGAGCATACTCGTGAAAATGATTTAAATATTAATGTTTTAAAAGGTAAGCAATTAACAAATGTACGAGCTTCAGGAACAGATGAAGCAGTAAATTTAATGCCACCAAAAAAGATGTCATTAGAACAACTGATAGCTTATATTAAAGACGATGAATTATTAGAAGTAACACCTAAAAATCTTCGATTAAGAAAAAAAATATTAATACCTCATGAAAGAAAAAGAGCTTCATAAAAATTATTAAAAGTTTAAATAAGCTCCATGGGTAAAATTATGAAATTTGATAGTATTAATTTTTTAAAAGACCATATTCTTAAGATTTTATCATTTTATAATAAAAATTCATTTGATAAAAATGGTGGATTTTTTAATGTTTTTTTAAATGATGGATCTATTTTTGATAAAGAAAATAGACATTTAGTTAGTAGTAGTAGATTTGTTTTTAATTATGCAAATGCCTACTTAATGACAAAAGATAATAAATATAAAGAATTATGTAATCATGGTTTAGAATTTATTATTAAAAAACATAGAAATATTATTACTAATCATTTTTCATGGCAAATAACTAATGAAAAAGTTGTTGATGGAAGGGCTATGGCTTATGGATATGCCTTTGTAATTTTAGCTGGATCTTTTGCATTTAAAATTGGCATTAAAGAAGGAAAAAAACTTGCGGAGGAAGCTTGGAATTTCATGAATAAATATTTTTGGGAAGAAAAATATTCTGCATATGCTGATGAATTGAGTCCAGATCTTAAAACACTAAACCCATATAGAGGTCAAAATGCAAATATGCATACAGTTGAAGCTTTAATTGCTGCATATGAAATTTTTAAAGAAAAAAAGTATTTAGATAGAGCAAATTTAATAGCACAACAATTTGCTGTAAATTTAGCTTCTCAATCTCAAAATCAAATTTGGGAACATTATGACAGTTCTTGGAAAATAGATTGGGAATATAATAAAGATAAACCTGATGATGCATATAGACCTTGGGGTTTTCAACCAGGTCATCAAGTAGAATGGGCAAAACTTCTTTTACAATTAAATGTGCATTCTCCTGAAGATTGGAAGATTGAACGATCAATATATTTATTTGAAAAGGGAACTACGATGTCAATAGATAAAGAATATGGAGGCTTGGTTTATGGATATTCTCCCGACGGTAACTTTACAAATGATAATAAATATTTTTGGGTTCAAGCAGAAGCATTAGCTGCTTCTTGGCGTCTATATAAAATTACTAATAAGAAAGATTATTATAATTTTTATATATCTTTATGGGAATACTGTTGGAAAAACTTTGTTGATCACAAATATGGAGCTTGGTTTAATATTTTAACTAGAAAAGGAAAACAAATAGATAAAATTAAATCTCCTTTAGGAAAAACAGACTATCATACAATGGGTGCTTGTTGGGATATAATAAGTAATATGCCCTAAATTTTAATTTTTAAATATTGCCGTTTAAAGTATATTTTAAAATTTGCACCACTTCGTCTGTATTTTTAGTTACTGCTAAAGCCGCAGCATCAACTTCTTTAAGAGCATGTTGATGTTCATCATTTTGAATTATAATTAAAGATTTAGATAATGCTGCTGCATATCCTGCATCAAATGCTGCATTCCATTGTTTATATTTTTCTCCAAATCTAACTATAACTATATCTGATTTTTTTATAGATGAGCGTGTTTTAATTGCATTAATTTTTGCACTTTTATTATCATGCCAAAATTTTTTTTCTTCATTTCCTAAAATTTTTATACCTACATCATCAGATAGACCATGATCAGTTACTGGTGAATAAAATGTAATATTTAAATTTAAATCTTTACATTTATTAATTATTTCATCTCTCCAATTTGTATGAATTTCTCCAGATAAATAAACTTTTAACATCTCTTTTTATTAGTCTGATTCTCTTAGTTTATTCATCATTCTTTGTTCTGCTTCTTCAGAGCCATCATGCAAAGTTCCAAACCATTTATCAAGAGGTATAATAGAACCATCAAGTCCTGCTCCGTAATTACATTCAAAATATCTATGGTGTAAGTAATGAAGATAATGTTTTGTATTTATCATTTCTTTACCAATAAATAATTTGTGAAAACCAGAATGAGAAAGACCTGGACCTATTGCAATTTTACTTAATAAAAATATAGCAATAAAAGGATGTGCCGGAACAATAAAAAATATCAATACACCTGAGAAATAGATAATATGTTCAATTGGATGCATTGAAATACCTGACCAAGGTCCTGGATTGGTATTTTTATGATGTAAAGAATGAACATATTTATAGAGAGGAGGCCAATGTAGAAGCCAATGGGTAAAGAAAAAATGTATTTCATGCCACATATTAACAAGTAGAACTGTAAGTAAAATAAAATAAATAGGATTTGAATTTAAACTAATTGTTGGAAAAATATTATTTGCATATGCCCATAAAACAAATACTTCGTAAGCGGTCCATATAGTTACTCCAGAGCATACACTCCAAAAAATATTATCAAAAATTTGCTTATTAAATAAAAAATTCTTATTAGGTTTATCTTGAAATTTTCCATTATATTTAAATTTATTTTTTTGAACTTGTTTATAATATAATCTAAAATGAAGAATTCCCCATAAAACAGAGATTAAAATTAAATTTCTAAAAAATAAATATAGGATCCAATTTAAATCAAAATTTTTTAAAGTTTCCATCGAGGGTGTTAGATAAAGCCATAAAATTGAAGCTAAAAAAATAAAAAAAATTCCCCATGGTAATAAAAAACCAGGATACAAAAGTAACCAGGATAATATTTTTAAAATACGTATAGGAAAAGCTAATAGTGGACCATAACCAATAAGCTCATTTGGTTTCCAAAAACCTCTTTTATCTCTTGTTCCAAAATTTTGTTCTTCCATATAATATTTTAATTTATCACTAGATTAATCAAAAAACTATATTTAGTATAAAAAAGTGAAATATCAATTGTTTAAAGTTGTTTACAATTATATAAAGATACTATGGACTTCTGCCATTTCTTAACAAGTTACTTGCCTAATCCATCTGTTGGTTCAAAGGTTCACTTTCAAAATATGATTGATCAATCTGTTTTAGCAGAAAAACTTGGTTACAATACTGTTTCAATACCAGAACATCATCTTGTGAATATTTTAATGATGCCTTCACCTTTACAAATGGCTGTTAAAATTGCATCATTAACAAAAAAAATTAAAATTACCACTGGTGTTGCTGTTCTTCCATTGCATGATATGAGAACGTATGCAGGTGAAGTAGCTACTGCAGACATATTAACTGATGGAAGATTAATTCTAGGTGTGGGAAGAGGAGCTTTTTCTTGGGAGATGAAAAGATTAGGAACTCCTATTGAAAGTTCAAAAGAAAAATTTATTGAATCATTAAATGTTTTGCAATTATTATTAAGTGAAAAAGAAGTTTCTTTTAAAGGTAAATATTATGATTTTGAACCTATTACAATTATGCCACGGCCGATTAGTAGCCCGGTACCAATGATGATTGCAGCAATGGATCTTGAAAGTATTAAAAACGCATCAACAAAAGGATTTCATGTACAATCAACTGTACTATCCGGAACAAAAGAGCTTTTAATAAAAAGAGTTAATGCTTTTAAAGAGGGATGCAAAATATTAGGTGAAAAAGGAAAAACACTTAAACTTTCAATGCAAAGAATGGCTTACGCCGCCAAAAATCAAAGTGATGCTGAAGAAAAAAATAGATTAGCTTATGAATACTATAAACGTTTTGATAATATGTTTACAGGACCTGGCAAAGTTCATGCTGGAGAAATTGATCCATTACCTAGAAATCAAACATTAAAAGAAATGTCAGAAAATTTAATTATTTGTTCAACAAGTGAAATGATTGATAAGCTGAGTATATATGCTGAAGCTGGTGTAGATGAAATCATATTAAGTTCTGATTTTGGTCAAACTCAAAATGAATTAATAGAATCTATGTATCGTATAAGTGAAGAAGTCATTCCATTTTTTAAAGATACAAAATCTAAAGTAGCATAAATAATTTTAAATGAACAACTCTATAGATTGTCATTATTCAATTATAGGGAAAGGTCCTGCATTATTTTTAATTCATGGAATAGGAGCAGCTGAAGATGCTTGGAGATTTGTTACTCCTAAACTATCAAAACATTTTACTGTAATAACATATGATTTAAGAGGTCACGGAAAATCTCCAGTTACTCATAAAAATTTTAATTTAAATGACTTAATTATGGATCTTGAGAGAATTAGAGAGCTTTCAAAATTTGAAAAAGGACATTTTGTTGGCCATTCATTAGGTGGAATGATTGCTCCAATGTATGCAAAAAAATTTCCTGAAAAAACTTTATCAATTGGTTTATTGTCAACAGTAGCAGGTAGATCAAATCAAGATACAAAAAATTTATTAAATGTAATTAAAAATATGGAATTGAATGGCATAGAAAAAACTTTATCTACATTAACTACACGATGGTTTACTGATAATTTTATTAATCATAATAAAGATATTGTTAAAAGAAGATTGAAACAAGTTATTGAAACGGATCCTGAAGTTTTTTTAAATGTTTTTAAGATTTATGCAAAAACTGAAATGTTCCCTGATCTTAAAAATATTACTAAACCTTGTTTATTACTAACAGGAGAACATGATTTAGGTTGTTCTCCAAATCATAATAAAAAAATGGCAAATGAAATCATTAATTCTAAAATAGTAATTTTATCAAAAGTTAAACATTCTATCTTAATAGAACAACCACATAAAGTAGCAGAAAATTTGATAAATTTTATTTCTAAATTAAAATTTTGATTCTTCTTTCTTTTTCTTATTTGTGTTAATTTAAAAAAATATTTTATGATAAATTTACAAAGATTTAAAAACAGAAAAGATCTTATAACCGGAGCTGCATAATGATTAATAGATTTTCAGTACCTTTACTAGAAACTAGCACTATTGATCTTGCAAATGTAGCTTCAAATAAAATAGAGCCTGAGACAGTTCTAACAAATGCAAGAATACTTTCAACATACTCAGATAGAATTTTAAAAGACAAAGAACTTTGGATATTTAAAGGGCGTATAGCTTGTATTAAACCATCAGGATCATACAAAGAATTTTTTCAAATGGATAAATCTAAAATTTATGAAGTTAATAACAATATATTAGCACCAGGTTTAATTGATCCTCATATGCATATTGAAAGTAGCATGATGACCGGATGTGCTTATGCTGAAGCAGCATTATTAAATGGTACCACAACTATTTTTTGTGATTCTCATGAAATAGGAAATGTTTGTGATACTGATGGTATAGAATGGATGTTACAAGATTGCAGAGAATCTCCAATATCTATTTTTTTAACTTTACCAAGTACAATTCCTGCTACAAATAAATACTTAGAAACAGCTGGGGGAGATTTAACTGATAAAAAAACAGCTATACTTTTTGATAAGTGGCCCGAAATTAAAGGTCTTGGAGAAAAAATGGATTTTGTATCTGTATGTGAAGGTAATGAAAGATCACATTCTATTATATCTGAAACTCTGAAAAGAAATTTGCCAGTAAGTGGACATGTATTCGGCAGAGAATTTGTAGCAGCATATGCAGCTAGTGGTATTACAGACACTCATGAAGCTGAAGATAAATTATTTACAAATGATTTATTAGATGCTGGTCTTTGGATTTTTTTAAGAGGAGGAAATCCTAAAACGCCATGGAACAGTATAAAAGAAGCTATTAAAGTAATTACTGAATCAGAAGCTAGTACGAAAAGGATTTGTGTATGTACTGATGACAGAGATGCAGATGATTTATTTAATTTTGGATTAGACTGGGTAGTAAGACAAGCTAATACACTAGGAATTAATAATACTACAGCATGGTCAATGGGTTCTCTTCATCCTGCAACAAGATTTAATATTGATAGAGATTATGGCGCATTGGGTCATAGTCGACGAGCTGATATTGTTATGATTAATGATAATTTAGAGGTCCTTAATACCTGGATAGGAGGACATCTTGCTGTTGAAAATAAAAAAATTACTTCTCTTATAGATAAACAATTATCTGAAAACAGATATCAATACCCTAAGAGAGCCTATAATACTGTTATTCTTCCAGAAAAAATAAATTTTATACCTGATATGCCAAAAGAGTCAGAATTTAAAATTAATGTAATAAAAACAGAACTACCTGGTATTATGACTTTTAAAGAAACCATTCATATTAAAAAAAATGATGATAATTGGCTTAATATAGTAAAAGAAAATAATCTTAGTTACTTATGTGTAATTGAAAGACATGGAAAAACTGGTGAGTTTGCACACGGTTTTATAAAAAATTTTAATTTAAATGAAGGAGCTGTAGCAAGTAGTGTAGGACATGATGCTCATAATATCATTGTAGCAGGTTTAAATGAAAGTGATATGAAATTGGCAGTAGATATTATTAATGATTTGCAAGGTGGAATAGTAATTGTTAATAAAGGTAAGCTTGTATCAAGTGTAAAATTACCAATTGCAGGTTTATTATCTGATAAAAAAGCTTCAGATGTAGCAGAAGAAAATAAGATATTTAAAGAACATTGGGTTAAGACAGGATGTACATTACCCTACATGGGTTTTAATTTATTACCTTTATCTGTAATACCAAATTTCAGAATTACTAATAAAGGTTTAGTTGATGTAAATACTATGAAAATTGTACCATTAATTGAAAAGATTTGATAAAAAATTAGAAATATAATCATGTCAATAGTTTCAAATATTTGTATTACAAATTCCTCAGGCAACAAAATGCAAGAAATTAATAATATTAAAGTTATTGCTAGTAAGGGTATTGTAAATGATAGATATTTTAAGGATAACAATGATAAAGATACTCAGATTACTTTAATTGAAAGTGAAAATATCGATTATTTTAATAAAGTATCTGGAACTAATTTTGTAGCAAGTGACTTTAGAAGAAATATTATTACTAAAGGTATACGCTTAAATAATTTAATTAATAAAAGAATAAAAGTTGGTAAAGTTAACATGCTTGTTCATAGACTGTGTGATCCTTGTAAATATTTACAAGATTTATTATCTCAAAAAAATTTAGTAAAAAATTTATTAAATAAAGGTGGATTAAGATGTGAAGTTCTTTCAAGTGGAGAGATTTCAATTGAAGATAAAATTATTATTTTATAATATTTCTTTAATTTAATAATTGTATAATAGATCTATTTATAAATTTATGAAAACTGCACTATTTATTTTACATCAAAAAACTTCAGAAGCCGGAAATATTGGAAATAAACTTAAAAAAAGAGGATTTACTTTTGATATTGTCAGACCTTCATTAGGAGAAGAGCTTCCAAATAATTTAGATAAATACAGTGCTATAGTGGTCTTTGGGGGACCAATGAGTGTTAACGATCAAGATGAATATATGAAAAAAGAAATTTTATGGATTGGTGAAGTTTTAAAAACAAATATTCCTTTTTTAGGTATTTGCTTAGGTGCTCAATTATTAGCAAAATATTTAGGATGTAAAGTTGAAAGAAATAAAGAAAAATTATCTGAAATAGGTTTTTACAAAATTAAACCTACATCAAAAGGTCTTGAAATGTTTAAATCTAATGATATTTTTTATCAATTTCATACAGAAGGATTCACTATAAATGAAAATTGTGAATTACTAGCTAAGGGCGACGTTTTTAATAATCAAGCTTTTAAATACCAAAATTGTTATGCATTACAATTTCATCCTGAGGTTAATATTTATTTACATTTAAAATGGATTTTTTTAGTTCTTATTAAAAAACCTCATGTTTTATATCAAAAAGGTGCGCAAGGTATATTTAATCAATTAAGATTTAGAATAAAATATAATAGTTCAATTTCTAAATGGCTAGATTATTTTTTAGATAACTATTTTCTAAAAAAATTATAAACATAAAGTTTGTTTAAATAATTCATCGACTATTGTTATAATCTACAAGCTTAATTATTATCTATTTATTTATTATTTTAAAATATATGAAGAATTTTTTTACAAAATATTCAAATCAAATTAATGGTTATATTTTTATATTACCAGCTTTTTTGATTATAGGTATTTTTGGTATTTTTCCAGTTTTTTTTGGAATGTACATGAGTGTACATAAATGGAAAGTATTTAAAGGGCGTTTCTTAGGTTTTGAAAATTATCAAAAAATTCTTGGAGATATTAGTTCTTTTTGGTTGTTTATATTAGGACTTTTGATTTTAATTTTTTCTTATTGGTTTTGGTCTGAATATAAAAACAAATTTAAAAATAAGTTTTATGTTTTTTTATTATCACTAGTCTTTTTAATAATTAGTTTAATTCTAATTAATTATAGTTGGTCAATAATGATGAGTACAGGTGATGAAGATTTTTTAAATTCATTGATTTATATTTTTTATTATTCTTTTTTTGCAATAACAACTGAAGTTGGATTAGGCTTATTAATTGCATACGCTCTTTATCAAAAATTAAAAGGTAAGCAATTATTTCAAATGATTCTTCTTTTACCTTATATCACTCCTGCGGTAATGGGAGGTGCTGTCTTTTTTTTGATATTTGGAAAAGCAGAAAATTCTATTTTAAATGAATTCATAGGTTTATTTGGTTATGATCCACAAATGTGGCTGTTTGATAAAAGAAAATTAAGTGAAATACTATTTGGAATTAAAATAGATGGGTTTTTTGCCGGTCCTAGTTTAGCATTAACAACCTCAATATTTTATGGTGTTTGGTCATATACAGGATATTACGCTATAATACTTTTAGCTGGTTTATCAATTATCCCTTCAGATTTATATGAAGCAGCAAAAGCTGAAGGCGCTTCTAGATGGCAAACTTTTACAAAAATAACTGTGCCCTTATTGATGCCAATTATTTTTTTTCTATTACTAACTGGTTTTATAAATTCTTTCCAAGCATTTAATCATATATTAGTTATGAAAACTTCCTCAGCTGGTGAAACTATGGATGTAGTAACAATTGAAATATTTGATCATTTTTGGGACAGGGTAAAATTTGGATATGCAGCTGCTGAAGGAGTTGTTTTGTTTATTATTCTTAATGTACTGGCAGTTTCACAATATGTTATTTTTAGAAAGAGATTAAATTATGATTAAATTTTATCACAAAGAGTTGATAATTCCATATTTTATACTTTTTGTTATTTTACTTCTTTCTATTTATCCTTTGCTGTACATGATTAGTACTTCATTAATGACTGCTGGTGAAGCCTCTAATCAATATATGTTTCCAAAAAAATTAATGTTTGAAAATTATCTAGAGGTTTGGAATTCAAATAATTTTCAAAAATATACATTTAACAGTATTATTATTAGTGTTGTAATTGTAACAGGAGTTTTGTGTACTAGCATACCTGCTGCATACGCTTTTGCAAAAATTGATTTTCCATTTAGGAATATAATTTTTTATGGCCTTTTAATATCACTTATGATTCCTGAAATTATTTCACTTTTACCTCATTTATTAATTATAAGAGGTGATATATTCCCCCTTCCTTTTGGACCATCATGGATGAATTCATTAAAAGGTTTAACAATTCCTTTTTTTGGAAATGTTTTCTTAATATTTTTATTAAGACAATATTTTAAAAAAATTCCTAATGAATTATGGGATGCAGCAAGAATTGATGGTGCTTCTCACTTCTTATTTTTACGAAAAGTAGTCATACCTATGAGTATGCCAATAATAGTAACTATATCTTTATTTGCTTTTATTCTTGCTTGGAATTCATTTGCTTGGCCTTTACTTATATTAACTAAAGAAGACTGGTTTCCTGTTACAGTTTCCATTTATAGTTTTATTAGAGAGGCAGGAACTAATTATAATCTATTAATGGCAGCTTCATTAATTTCTATATTTCCTGTTCTTTTACTTTATTTCTTTACTCAAAGATTATTTTTGGAAAGTATTTCTAATTTTGGAATAAAACAATAATTGTTAATAATAATTGTTAACAATTATTTGTTATAAATATTTAATAAAAATGTAGTATTTCTTTGCTAAAGGTTTATTTTATCATTTTGGTGAAATTATTTTAGGGGTGCAATATGAATATTTTAAATAAAATTTTTTTTATAATAATACTTTTTTTCTCATCATATTTATTTGCAATTACAGCATCTGATATTGAAAATGCTAATCCAGAAGGTCAAACAGTTGAATTTTGGGTTCAGTATTCTGATGAAAGATTAGACGCTATGATGGCTCGTGCTGAGAGATTTGAAAAAGAAACTGGAATTAAAGTTAATATAACTTACAAAGGTCATTATGGAAAAGTTCAATCTGCAATGATGACTACTGCAGGAACATCAGATCAAGCTGATGTTGCTAGAGGTTATGGAAATGCCGCTGCTGATATGTATCAAATAGGTGCAGCTATGGATCAAACTATATTAGCTGAAAGTAAAAAGTGGGGCGTTACTCAAAGTGATATTGATGATTGGGGTGCTAATTGGACAGTTGGATTTTCTGCTTATTTTGATGGTAATCCAAAATTACTTCATGAAGTAGGTAAATCGTTAGAGGTTGTCTATTACAACAAAGACTGGTTGAATGAATTAGGATTATCTGAACCACAAACTCCAGCTGAATTTGCAGAAGCCGCATGTGCTGCTACTAATAGTACTTTTAGTGGTAGAGTAGGTGACACTGCAAGTTTAGGTTATGAAATTGATACAGATGCGAGCAATTTTGCTGCGTGGGTATTTGCTCATGGAGGAGATGTTTTTGATTATGATTCCGGTCAGTATATTTTAAATAGCAGCGAAGCCGTTGCAGCTATGGAATTTATTCAAGGAATGGCTAATAAAGGGTGCGCTCAAGTTACTAGAGATAAATATGCAGATCAACAATATTTAGGATTAGGATCAAATTTATTTGCACTTAGTTCAACTTCAGGCATAACTTATTTTCAAAAAGCTATTGAAGAAGGTTACAATGGTCAATGGGAAATTTCAAAAGTTCCTCATACAACTAAAAATCCTGTAATGAATTTATATGGAGGAGGTTTGATAATGGGCAACACTGGAAATGTTGATAAAATGGTTGCTGCATATCAATGGATGAAATATATTTCAAATACTGAAAATTCAGCTGTTTGGTCAACAGAAAGTGGTTATGGGTTTGTAAGAACTTCATCCGCTGATCATCCATTAATTCAAGCTAAAAGAAATGAGCTTCCTCAATATGATAGATCATTAGGTTTGATTCAATATGGAAAGGGTGAGCCTTCAGTTCCAGCTTATTACTCTGTAAGAGGTGAAATTGAAAAAGCATATGCTGCTATTATTAATGGTGATGATATTATGTCTACACTAAATGCATTAAATGATGAAGCTAATGCTATTCTTGCAGATGCTATAGAAAATTAAAAATATATTTTAATTATTACTAGGGTGGTTTAAACCACCCTTTTTATTTTATATATGATTATTGTTTGTTCTTTAAAAGATCTAAATACAGTATGTGAGTCAGTTAATCCTTCTCATGTAATTTCTGTTATTGATCCTGGATATGCTCCTGAAACTCCCCCTGGAGTTTCTAATCACCTAAAATTAGGTTTTGACGATATAGTTGAGGTAAATCCTAAAAATCAAATTTTTAGATTAAATACAGATGAAATACCTCAGTTACCTCCAAATCAAGATCATATAAATTCAATAAAAAAATTTTCCGAAACTTGGTCTAAAGAATCTCCTATTGTTATCCATTGTTGGTGCGGTGTATCTAGATCAATGGCAGCAGCAACGTATTTATTATGTAAATCTGATAATTCAAAAATTGATAGAAATATAAGATATATAAGATCTATTGCATCTCATGCTAATCCTAATAAGCTTTTAATTAAATTATTTGAAAAATTATTAAATATTGATAACGATATAACTAATGCATATTTAAAATATCCTTGCACTGTTAAATATGACTGTTCAGAGAATTTTGCACCAATTACTATTTTTGATATTAATGATATGAAGAATTTTGTATAAAATATGATATAAAATTTATGAAGAATTTTATGAAAGATAATTTATGTAAGAACAATTCTTGATTATCCTGTTAAAGGTATTCAATTTAGAGATATAACAACATTACTTCAAAATGCTGGTCATTTTAAACAAGTCATTGATGAAATGACAACTCCTTGGAAGAATAAAAATATTGACGCAGTATTAAGTATAGAATCTAGAGGATTTATTATGGCAGGTGCAATTGCATATAATATTGGTTCTGCATTTATACCATTTAGAAAACCAGACAAACTACCAGGTGAAACATATAAAGTATCATATGACTTAGAATATGGCTCTACTGAAATGCATGTTCATAAAGATGCATTAGATAATCATACTAATCTTCTTATAATTGATGATCTTTTAGCTACAGGTGGAACAGCATTAGCTGCTATAGAATTAGTGAATATGTTTAAGAATAAAAATATAATAGGTGCCGGATTTATTATAAATCTACCTGAATTAAAAGGTGATCAAAAATTGATAAATAAAGGTATAAATATTCATTCACTAATGGAGTTTTAAAAATGTCGTCTGCTGTTATTGTAGGTTTTAAAAGATCTCCTTTTACTATAGCTAGAAAAGGTAACTTGGCCAATGTTAGGCCTGAAGATATTTTGTCCCAAGTTATAAATGACTTAGTAAAATCAACAATATATTAATACAGATCATATAGAAGATATTATTGCAGGATGTGCTTATCCAGAAGGAGAACAGGGATTCAACATAGCAAAAATAGTTTCATTTATGACAGATATGCCAGAGCATGTTGCTGGTATGACTGTTAACAGATGGTGCGGATCTTCTATGCAAGCAATCCATATAGCTGCTGGAGCAATTTCAATGAATGCTGGTAATGCTTTTATTTGTTGTGGTATTGAAAGTATGTCTAAGGTACCTATAAACGGTTTAAATTATTCTCCTCATTCAAAATTAAATGAATCAAATCCTAATGTATACTTATCTATGGGTAATACAGCAGAAAATGTTGCAAAAAAATATGATTTTAGCAGAGAAGTTCAACAAGATTTCTCTATTATTAGTCATAAAAAGGCATTTAATGCTCAAAATCAAAACTATTTTAATGATGAATTAACTTCTATAAATATAGATAACAAAATTATTAAACTAGATGAAGCAATAAGACCCAATACTTCACAAGAAATATTAAATGGACTTAAATTAGTTTTTGATGAAAATGGTTCTGTAACAGCTGGAACATCTTCACCTTTAACAGATGGAGCTGCTGCTACTTTAGTATGCAATGAAAACTATGCAAAAAAAAATAATTTACCAATTTTAGCAAAAATTTTATCTACTGCTGTAAATGGATGCCCTCCTGAATTAATGGGCTTAGGACCTATAGGAGCAACAAAAAAAGCACTTAAAAGAGCAAATTTAGATATTAAAGATATGGATATTATAGAGTTAAATGAAGCTTTTGCCTCTCAATCTTTGGCTTGTATGAAAGATCTAAATATTGATCCAGAAAAAGTAAATATTGATGGTGGAGCAATAGCTTTAGGCCACCCCTTAGGAGCTACAGGGACAAGAATAACTGCAAAAGCAGCTCAAATTATGCAGAGAGAGAGAAAAAAATATGCTCTTGCAACTCAATGCATAGGTTTGGGTCAAGGTATTGCAACAATATTAAAATCGTATTAATTTATCTAAATTTTTTAAAAAAATATATATATAGTAATAGTAATGCAAATTTATAAAGCACCTCTCAACGATATTAAATTTTTAATAAATGATTTTTTAAAACTATCAAAAGAAGATACTATTTTAGCAAAAAAAGATTTGGAAATTAATGATTTAGAGTTGGTAATTGAAGAAGCGGCAAAAATTTGTGAAGAAACATTATTGCCACTTAATCAAATAGGAGATCAAGAGGGATGTAAATTTGATAAAGGAAATGTGTATACACCTCAAGGTTTCAAAGAAGCTTATAAACTTTTTACTGAAAATGGATGGCAAGGAATAAAAGTATCTGAAGATTACGGAGGACAAAACCTTCCATATTTTATGAATATGATACTTGATGAAATGATAAGCTCTTCTAATATGTCATTTGGTCTATATCCCGGTTTAACCTCTAATGCTATTGATGCTATTGAAAAAAGTGCAACTCAAGATTTAAAAAATTTATATCTACCGAAATTAACTTCTGGAGAATGGTCAGGCACAATGAATTTAACTGAGCCACAATGTGGAACAGATTTAGGTTTATGCAAAACAATGGCAGTACCTCAAGAAGATGGATCCTATAAAATTTCAGGAACAAAAATATTTATTACATGCGGAGAACATGACTTAAGTAAAAATATTATACATTTAGTTTTAGCAAGAACTCCCAATGCACCAGAAGGTATAAAAGGAATAAGTTTATTTTTAGTACCTAAATATTCTTTAGATAGTGATGGAAACATAGATTCAAAGAATAATCTAGAATGTGGTTCAATAGAAAAAAAACTTGGTATTAATGCAAGCCCTACATGTGTTATGCATTTTAATGATTCTACTGGATGGCTTGTAGGTGATTTAAATAAAGGCATGAAAGCTATGTTTATAATGATGAATGGAGCTAGAATATTTGTAGGTAGTCAGGGTTTAGGTATTTCTGAAGCTGCTTATCAGTCTGCTCTTTATTATACTAAAGAGAGACTTCAAGGCAAAAGTCCTAATAGTAAAAATATTGCTGATCCAATAATAGTTCATCCAGAAATTAGAAAGAATCTTTTACAAATGAAATCACTTAATGAAGGAATTAGAGCTTTAATGCTTTGGACAGGTTATCATTTTGATTTAGCAAACTCTTCAACTGATAAAAAAATTATTTCTAAATGTGATAATATTGTTTCATTAATGACGCCAATTTTAAAATCTTTTGCAACTGATATTGGTTGTTTTTCCTCTAATTTGGCATTACAAATTTATGGTGGACACGGATATATTAAAGATCATGGAATGGAACAATTTGTTAGAGATGCTAGAATTGCCCCCATATACGAAGGGACAAATGGAATTCAAGCATTAGATTTGATAGGCAGAAAAATGGAAATTAATGATGGGGAGGTTGTTAAAAATTTTTTTAATATAATTAACAAATACTTATCAAGTGTATCTAATAATGAAAATATTAAAAATGAGATTAACCAATTTAAGAAATCTTTTAATGATTTAATTGATATTACTGATTATATTAAATCATTTAATAAAGATAAAATTTCAGAGAAAAACGGAACAGCAGTTGAATATTTAGAATTATTTTCATATGTTTCAGTTGGATTTATGTGGTTAAAGATTTTAGAAATTTCTTATGATAAAAATTCTATTAATAAATCAGATTTTCTTGATTCAAAAATTGAAACAGGGATATATTTTTTTCAAAAGATTATTCCAAAAACTAATTATTTAAAAGAATTTATTTTATCTGGTGCTTCTAATTATATTCATTATAAGGATAAATATTTTGATACTGGTTTTAAATTATGACAATTAAGATATACAAACCCTCTAAAACAGCAATGCAATCTGGCAATAAAAATACAAAAAGATGGTTAGCTGAATTTATTTCTGATATCGATACAAGGAAAGATACTTTAATGGGATGGAATAGTTCTTTAGATACTCAATCTCAAATAAAAGTTTTCTTTGATACAAAAGAACAAGCAATTGATTGGGCTAGTAATAATGGATATCAATATTTTGTAGAAGAACCTAAAAAAAGAAAAATTAAAATTAAATCTTATGCATCTAATTTTGATACTAATAGAAAAGAGCCTTGGACTCATTAAAGTATATTTGTGCTTTTAAATAATTTAATATATTAATAAATTTATAGCGCCCGTAGCTCAGTGGATAGAGCAACCGCCTTCTAAGCGGTAGGTCAAATGTTCGAATCATTTCGGGCGCGCCATCTAAAATTTTATATTTTATAGACCATTTCATCATCTACATGTGCATTAAACGCAAACGACCTTCTTTCTTGATTTGATTTAAATGGATAAACAGAATGCATTAAGTAACTAGGAAAAAGATACAAATCGCCTACTGTGGGCGTAAATTCTATCGATGATTTAGAAAGAAATTGTCTTGATCCATGTATAAAAGCAATTCTTCCATTTCTATTTTCTTTTTTTAATGAATCTCCAAAATTTTCAGGAACTTTAAGATAAGCAACTCCAGAAATGTGACCACTATGCCAATGTATTGGATTGTAATCGTTTTCATATTGGCATACCACCCAACCTTCTTTGACATTAAATTTAGTTATTTCTTTATTAATAGTTGATTTTACATAATTATGAACTTTTTTTCCTAACTCTTGGATAAGATCATTATAGTAATTAAAATCTTCAGATAATAATATTTCATGAGTAATTTCACCAGCCAGTTTTCCACCATGATTTTGTTTATTCATTCTTTTTTTATTTTTTCTAGTTTCATCAACATACTTGTTTATATATTCAATTGATTTTTTAGATAATTCATATTTTCCTATTGGTGGAGCAAAAGGTCTATGTATTATTCCTTCAATTTTGTTATTCATAAAAAATTAGTATATTCTTTTTTAATACATGATAAAACATATTTATGAAATATAAAGTAAAATGTCACTGTGGTAATGTTAAATTACAAATAGAAACTGATTTAAATATTATTAAACAATGTAATTGTTCTATTTGCAAAAGAAAAAATGCCAAAATGAATATTCTTCCAAAAGAAGCTATAATTTCAATTTCTGGAGAAGAAAATTTATCTGTTTATAAATTTGGAACAAACATTGCTAAACATTATTTTTGTAAAAATTGTGGTATATATACCCATCATCAAAGAAAATCTGATCCAAATGGAATAGGCGTAAACATTGGTTGCATTGATGAAATTGATTCATTTCAATATGATGTTGATGTTCTTGATATGAAAAATAAATAATTTCCATGTCATTGGAATTTCTAATTTCAAAAATAAAAAAAAATAATTTTTTACTTATAGGTAGAGCAGGTATTGATATATATCCTGATCCTCCTGGTACTAAGACTGAGCAAGCAACTAATTTTATTAGTCATTTAGGTGGTTCTTCTGCAAATATGGGAGTAGAACTTGTAAAATTTGGAGGTTATTGCTCTTTGCTTACAAGGGTTTCAGATGATGCTTTAGGTAAATTAGTTTTAAATCAGTTAGATTTGTATGGAATAAAAAAAAATTTAATAAAATTTGAAAAAAAAGAAGCTAGAATTTCTTTTGCTATTGTTGAATCAACAATAAAAGATCATCAATCAATAATATATAGGCACAACGCAGCTGATCTTTTTCTTAATCATCATGATATTGAGTCAGCTCAAATTAAAAATTTTGAATGTATTTTATTAACAGGAACATCTTTAGCAGCTGAACCTTCACGAAGTGCAGTCTTGTATTCTTTAGAAATAGCTAAAAAAAATAATATTCCAGTAGTTATGGATATTGATTATAGACCCTATACTTGGGAGTCACATGAAAAAGCGTCAGAAATATACAATATTGCAGTTAAAAATTGTTCAGGTGTAATAGGCAATGATGAAGAATTTGGAGTTCTTGCTGGAAATTTTAAAGATGGTTTTAATTTTGCAAAAAAACTTTCATCTATTTGTGATTTAATAATTTATAAAAAAGGTGAGAAGGGATCTATTTCTTTTGTAGAAAATAAAGAAATTTATAAAGGAATATTTCCTGTTACTCCTCTTAAACCTACGGGAGCAGGGGACGCATTTATGGGCGCTTTAATTGGTGCTTTATTAAAAGATTATGATATAGAAAAATCAATTGAAATAGGTTCAGCTGCTGCAGCAATAGTTGTTACAAAAGTAGGATGTTCACCAGCAATGCCAGATTTAGAAGAAGTTTTGGATTTTATGAAAGATAAAAAAATTAGTGAAGGAGAGAAATAATGCACACACCACCTTTTGATAATATCAATAAACCTATTGTTGATATGGACGATAAAAATGTTCCACTTAATTACTTTAATATTGTTAAATTAAATAAAGATCAAAGTTTTGAATTTGTTACACCAGGTTATGAAACATGCATAGTACCTGCAACAGGTTCCATTGATGTTTTTGTTGAGGGTTTTGAGATAAAAAATTTAGGCACAAGAACTGTTGATGTTTGGGATGGTGAACCCGAAGGTGTATATGTCCCATCAGGAACTAAAGCATCTTTTGTTGCAATAAATGACTCAGAAGTTTTTATTGCAGGTGCAAAGTTTGATAAAACATTAGAACCATTTGCTGTGAGGGCTAATGAAATTGATATGGTCCAATACGGTTCTGATGATACTAAAACACACAGAAAAATAAAACATATTTTAGGTGCAAAACATCATGATAAAGTTGGTCGTTTACTATGCAATGAATTGTATACTGTAGGGCAAGGTGGTTGGTCAGGATTCCCACCTCATAAGCATGATACTGACAGACTTCCAGATGAAACACGACATGATGAAACATATAATTACCGTTTCCGACCAAATAATGGTTTTGGATTTCAATTATTTCAGCAAGTTGATGAGAAAGTTGGAAAGGCAGAACATATAATTGATGGATCAACAATTTCTATTAGAACTGGATATCATCCCTGTGTTGTTGCCCCTGGGTATGAGATGTATTATTTTACAATTTTAGGTGGGCTTTCTCAAAGGTCTCTTGTTCAATATTTTCAACCTGAACATGCATACCAAATAGAAACTATACCAGGTATTAAAGATATGATTGCTAAATATAAATAATGACTGCAGTATCTTTAAAAAAAATTTTAAATGATGCTAATAAAAATAATTATGCTGTTGCAGGTTTAGTTGTATTATCTTGGGATGATGCTTTAGCTTTTACTAAAGCCGCTGATGAGACGGGTGTGCCAATAATTTTACAAGCCGGTCCTTCATGTAGAGCCCATACACCTGTACCTATTTTAGGTAAAATGTTCCGATATCTAGCAGAACAAACTAAAACTCATATTTGTTGCCATATAGATCATGGGTATACAGTTAGAGAATGTGTAGAGGGAATTGATTCAGGATTTACTTCTGTAATGTTTGACGGTTCAAAACTATCATTAAAAGAAAACATAAAAATAACTTCAAGAATAGTGAAAAAAGCACATATGGCTAATGTGTCCGTTGAGGGTGAAATTGGTTTTGTTGGTTATGATAAAGGAAAATCCTCACAAGGAACCATACCTGATGAAGCTATATCCTTTGCTAAAAATAGCAGAGTAGATGCAATGGCTATATCTGTTGGCAATACTCATTTACAAACTAATAAAATTGCAAAAATAGACATAGAAATAATTAAACAAATTCAAAAGTTTACATCAACACCTTTGGTTTTACATGGAGGAAGCGGTATTCCTAATCGCATAAGAAAAAAATTAGCAAAAGAAACTAATATTGCTAAATTTAACATTGGAACTGAATTACGCATGACTTTTGGTAATGCGTTAAGAAAACAAGTAAAAAATAACCCAAGAATTTATGATAGATTACAATTATTAAAACCAACAATTCCAGAAATTACAAAAATCACAAAAAAAATAATTAAGAATTTTGGACCAAAATAAATGGAAATGATTTTCGTTGCAGCATTAAAAGAAGAAACACCTGAATTAAGTAAGTTTCATCACACAGGAGTGGGAAAAATTAATGCTGCAATAAAATTAATTGAGTTAATACATTTATATGAACCAACTCAAGTAATTAATTATGGTACTGCAGGGTCAGTAAAAAGAGAAATTAGTGGACTTATAGAATGCACTACTTTTATTCAACATGATATGGATGCAAGAGGTTTACTAGATTTTAAATTAGGTGAAACTCCTTTTGATCCTATTTCAAAAATTACATTATCTAATGAAGGTTATATTTGTGCAACTGGAGATAGATTTGTCAAAAATAAATTAGAAATGGATTGTGATATAGTAGATATGGAAGCTTATGCCTTAGCAAAAATTTGTAAGATAAAAAATATTGATTTCAAATGTTTTAAATATATTTCAGACTATGCAAATGAACAGTCATCAAATGATTGGAAAGAAAATTGTCATAAAGGCGCTAATGACTTCTTATCTTTATTTCCTAATTGCAAATAAATGATTTTAAAAATTTTAGAAAAACTTGGAAGAAAGAAAATAGTTTTAGATAGAGGCCCATCTCATCCTGAATTTGATAAAGCAAAGCCTTGGTTAGAGAGATATTACGTATTATTTAGAAGAAGACCTAAATGGTTCCCTTTTAATATCATAATTCATAGAATGTTAGATGATGATCACGGAGATGGCGTTCATAATCATATGTGTCCTTATATTACAATTATTTTAAAAGGTGGTTATTGGGAAACAACTACAAAAGGTAAATTTTGGAGAAAACCAGGATACATTGGATTTAGATCAGCTGATCACTTGCATAGAGTAGATCTTGATTTAAACAAAGAAACAATGACATTGTTTATACCTGGTCCCTTTGGATTAAGAAAATCTAAAAGAGCGAATTATAATACTGATTTTAAATAAATAATTTTATTTTAAAAAAGTCCATCATAAATTAATTTTACACCACTTACTCCTAATAAGATATAAATCAAAAGATAAAAAATTTTGTCATTAAATTTTTTATGAAGAAAGTATCCAAAGTAAATACTAATAGGAGCCAGTGGAGATAATATTAATGAAATTTTCAAATTTGAAAAAACTAATAAATCCAAAAAATAGTAAGGTATTAATTTAAATAGATTAATAAATAAAAAAACTAAAGTAGCTGTTCCAACATATGTAGTTTTATCTAACTTTAAAGGTAATAAATAAAAACTTATCGGTTGACCTCCTGCATGAATTATACAACTTGTATAACCGCTTATAAGAGACCAAAATCTCCCCTTATTTCTAGTTGGCTTAAAAAAAAAATTACTTTTTTTAAAAAATGTTAAAAATATAAATAGTATACATATTGTTCCTATTAAAACTTTTATATTATTTGCATTGATAAATTGAAATGTTAACCCTCCAATTATTATACCCATAATTGCTGGAGGTAAAATAATTTTAGATAGATTTATGTCCCATTTTTTCCAATAAAAATAAATAGCTATAAAGTCCATTATCAATAATACAGGTAATAATATACCTGCAGCTACAGCAGGATTCATAGCTAATGCCATTATAGGCACTGCAAGTATTGAAACTGGTCCAGCAAAACCACCTTTTGCAATACCAAAAATAATTACACCAATGGAAGCATACAAATAGAAAGTTATATCCATTTTTATTTAAGAATTTTTAAAGCATTAGTAATATCTTTGATTTGATCATCACTATCTTCTAAGCCACAATATATTCTAATTAAATTGCCAGGAATCTTATCTTTGTAAATTCTTTTATCTAATGGAGGAAAAGTAATTAAACTTTCAAAACCTCCCCAACTATAACCAAGTTTAAAAATTTTTAATTTTTTGTAAAATTTTTCAATTAAATTATTAGAAAATTTCTTTTTTAAGGAAAAGGCAAACAAACCTGAGCTACCAGTAAAATCTCTTTTCCATATATGATGATTTTGTGTATGAGGAAGAGCAGGGTGATACACCTCACTTATAACTTTGTTTTGTTTTAATTTTTTAGCCATATTAAGAGCATTCTTTTCTATTTCTTTCATTCTAAGTTCTAAAGTTGGTATTCCTCTTAATGCTAAATATACTTCTTCGGATCCAGGGCATATACCGAGTGTTTTAGTTACAACTCTAATTTCTTTAGCATATTTTTTATCACTTGAAACAAATCCTATCAATACATCAGAGTGACCATTTATATATTTAGTTCCTGCATCAATTATAATATTAACACCAAGTTTTATAGGGTCACAAAATAAAGGTGATGCCCATGTATTATCCAGAACTGTAGGTATTTTTTTTCTTTTTGCAATTTTTGTTATAAATGGAATATCGATAATTTCAAAAGTAGCAGTTCCAGGTGATTCTAGATAAATTAATTTAGTTTTTTTTGTAATTAATTTTTCAAAATTATTTATTTTACTAATTGGATGGAAATATTTAATTTTTATTCCATAATCTTTTAAGATATTATTACAAAAAGTTCTTGTTGGACTGTAAACTGTATCAATAATTAAAACTTCATCATTTTTTTTTAAAAAAGTAAAGAAAGGTATTATTAAAGCTGCTAAACCTGATGGTGCAATAACTGTATCTGAAGCTTTATAAAGTTTTGAAATTGCTTCTTCTAATTGTTCATAAAAAGGATTTTTGTTAATTCCATATAAGGTTTTTCTATCATCGTCATTTTTTATATCATTTAAATAATCTTTAAAACTATCAAAGATCATGGTTGAGCCTTTATATATTCCGGGATTTACAAATCCTTTTTGCTTTTTCGGATCTCTTCCTATTTTTGTTAATCTTGTTTTTCTTTTCATGTACTACTATATATAGTGGTTATATAAGTTTTATATTACTACATTTTACTTTTTTATTTCTAATAAATTAAGTATTTCGAATATCCTATAAATTTGATAATGGATACACATCTTTGTCAAATTTGACAAAAGGATCCTTAATAATTTTTAAAGAGAGGAAATAATATGAAAAAATTATTATCAATCGTTGCAGTTTCTGTTTTTGCTCTATCAGCAAATGCTGGAACTCTTGACGATGTTAAAAATAGAGGATTTCTAAAATGTGGTGTAACTACTGGTTTAGCTGGTTTTGCAGCTCCTGATGATAGCGGGAACTGGACTGGTCTAGATGTTGACATGTGTCGTGCAGTTGCAGCAGCAGTTTTTGGAGATTCTTCAAAAGTTGAATTTACAACTACAACTGGTAAATCTCGTTTCCCAACATTAGCGTCTGGTGAAATTGATATGCTAGCAAGAAATACTACTTGGACTTTAAGCCGTGATGTTAATCTTGGTTTTGAGTTTGTAGGTGTTAACTTTTATGATGGACAAGGTTTCATGGTTCCAACTTCACTAGGTGTATCTAGTGCAACAGAATTAGATGGTGCTACTGTTTGTATTCAAACTGGTACTACTACTGAGTTGAACCTTGCGGATTTCTTTAGAGCTAATAACATTGGCTATGAAGCACTTCCAATTGAAACTAACGACGAAGCTAGAGAAAACTTGTTTGCAGGTAGATGTGATGTATTCACAACTGATGCTTCTGGTCTTTCTTCAACAAGAGCTCAATCTGATAATCCTGCAAAGTGGGTAGTTCTTCCAGAAATTATTTCTAAAGAACCACTTGGTCCACTAGTTAGACATGGAGATCATCAGTGGGGTGACGTTGTTCGTTGGTCTTTAAACACTATGATTATCGCAGAAGAATTTGGTATAACCCAAGCTAATGTTGATGATAATATGAGCTCTAATATTCCTGAAGTACTAAGAATTCTTGGTGTTGAAGGCGGTTACGGTGAAATGTTAGAATTAAGCAATGATTTTGCTTACAATATCATTAAACAAATTGGTAACTATTCTGAGTCATATGAAAGAAATGTTGGTCCTGATACTCCTCTAGCTATTGGTAGAGGTCTAAATGCATTATGGACTGATGGTGGTATTTTATACG
>JBJKYT010000039.1:0-6041 GCA_045560915.1 Alphaproteobacteria bacterium | reverse complement strand
TATTAGAAAATTATTTTAATAAAATTTAGTAGCCTTTTTTTAAATTAACCTCACTTTTAATTTTTTTAACTTTTTTTATACTATTTATTCTTTTAAAAATGTAATTTACAGAAGATTCTATATCTGTAACTGCTGCGATATGGGGTGTAATTGTAATATTTGGAAGATCCCAAAATTTATGATTTTTAGTAAGGGGCTCATTTTTAAAAACATCTAAAGAAACATAAAAATCTTTATTTTTTATTAAATGATTAATTAAATGCTTTTCGTTTATTGAATTTCCCCTACCAACATTAATTAATAAACCTTCTCTTTTCATTTTCTTTAGAAAAGTTTTATCAATGAAATTATTTGTTGCTAAAGTTGCCGGTAAAATAGAAACAACAATATCACTTTTTTTTAAAAATATATCAATTTGATTTTTTGTAAAAACTTCAAATGGAATTTTAGTATTATTTTTAGAATTTTTATAACCTATAATATTATAATTTAATTTTTTAAGATTTTTTCCTACTTCATTTCCTAAAAAACCTGCTCCTAATATTCCTATTGTTATTTGTTGATTAAGTAAAGTTTCTTCTTCTTCTAACCATTTTTTTTTAATTTTTCCATTTTCAAATTTTTTTAATTTTAATTGATAGTATAAAACTTGTGAAAGAATATGATTAAACATTCTTTTAGACATATTAGTATCTTTAATGCGAAAAATTGGTGTGTCTTTATAACTTGGTAATTTTAATATATGATCAACACCTGCACCTAATGAGATAATAACTTTTAATCTGCTTAATTTTTTAAATATGTTATCGGGTAAATTCCAAATAATTGCACATTCTATATCTTCAAATTTAAATTTGTCTTTAAGAGTATATATTTGATAACCAACAAACTTTTTTTTAATAGATAATATCCATTTATTTTGGTTAGGCCATGGATTGTAATATAAAATTTTCATAATTTATTGATTAGTTAAACTTTTTATTATCGATAGATATTTATTAGATATAATTTTCCAACTAAGTTCATTTTCAGCTCTTTGTTTTGCATTTATTCCTAATTTTTCTCTTAGTTTTTTGTTTATAATTAATTCTCTAATTGAACTTTCAAGTTCATTAGTATTATTGATAATTTTTCCTGTAACATTATCTAAAACAGCTTCTGGAGTGCCTCCCTCGTTAGAAGCTATAGACGGTATAGAAAAGAATGCCGCTTCTATATAGGCAATGCCAAATCCTTCAATTGAATTATTTTTTGTTTCATCAAGGGTAGGCATAATCATTAAATCTGTTTTATCAAATATATATTTTTTTTGAGAGTCATCTATATTGCCTAGAAAAATTATATTTTTTTGAAGATTATTTTCTTTGACAAATTGTTTTAAACTTTTTTCTTCAGGACCATTTCCAGCAATAAGGTATGTTAAATTAGAAAATTCATTTAATAGTTCTTTGATTACTTTTATAATAATCAAATGACCCTTTCTTTTTTCTAATCGTGCTAATGTCAAAAGTATAGGATCTCCATTAATATTATTGATTTTATTTTCTTTTAAATTTCTTAAATCTGAAGCTCCCGGATATATAACATTAATATTACTGTGTGATTTAGTTACTCTACTTACAAGACTTTTAGTATAGTTAGAATTTGAAATTATATTATTTGTTTTGATTAAAGTCTGATTTATCCTTTTATTTTTATTTAAATTAGAGGACAATAATTCATTTCCGTGTGCAAGACAAATCGTTGGTATCTTTTTATTATTGAAATAATCTATCCCAATTTCTAAACTTTTCCAACTATCAGCTATGATAAGTTTTACTTCATTAGACTCAATAAAATTTTTAACCTCTTTTATTTTTTTTCTTCTTCTTAAAAATTTTATACCTCCAGTTCTATAAACTGTTATTTTGTTTTTATATAAATTATCATACTGAGCATCATTAGTTAAATGATGACTATCTGCAAAAACAATAATTTTTTTAGAATTGCTTAAACTTAAAGCTAGATTACTTATTAAATTTTCTACTCCTCCAATTCGGCTAGGAAAACATTGGGTTAAAATTAATATCATTTTTTATTTATAGTGGCTTTGTTACTAAATATAGCCAGTTCCTCTCATCTTCATCAAGATATTTATTTAAGTTTTCATAAACTTTATTGTGATAATTGTTAACCCAATCTATTTCATCTTTAGTTAATAAACTCACCTTTATCAAATCTCTATCAATTGGCGCCCAAGAATTGTCTCAAATTGAAGAGAGTTTTTGCCATTAGCAACGCACAAAATTAAATTTTCTATTCTTATTCCATATTTTCCTCCTTTATAGTAACCAGGTTCATTAGAAACATCATACCTTCTTCAAATATACCATCACTTTGACCTTGATTTTTAGCTATCCTTTGAGGTCCTTCGTGAACACTCAAAAAACTACCTATGCCATGCCCTGTACCGTGATCAAAATCACAATTTATTTCGTTAAGCCATTTTCTTGCTAAATGATCAATGGAAGAACCTTTGGAATTTTTAGGAAACTTAACTACAGCAATAGCAATATGTCCTTTCAGGACTCTAGTAAAACGATCTTTTTGTTCATCATTAGGTTTGCCAATAATAACAGTTCTAGTTATATCTGTAGTACCATCAAAATATTGTCCTCCAGAATCAAACAAATAAATTTGATTTTTTTTAAAAAATAAATTTGATTTCTTCGAAACTCTATAATGAGGCAAGGCAGCATGTTTGCCAAAAGCTGATATTGTCTCAAAAGAAGGAGAATAAAATAATTCATTTTTTTTTCTTAATGCTAATAAATATTGAGAGGCTTTTATTTCATCCATTTTATCAATATCAATTTTGTTTTTTAACCAATATAAAAATTTTGAAATCGTTACTCCATCTCGAATATTAGCTTTCTTTGCACCCTCTATTTCTACTAAGTTTTTTTTAGCTTTTAGATAAAGACAGGGATTTTCTAAATAATGAAACTTTAAACCTGTATCTTTACATATTTTTTTAAATAAATATGGTGATTCTTTTTTATCTATTCCTATAGTTTTCTGAATTTTAATTTTATTTATAAATAATTTAAAACTTTTAAAAGTATTAATATTAACATATTTATCTATTCTATTAATAATTTTTTTTATTTTTTTCTTTTCAATAAATAATTCTACTTTTCCTGTTTTTGGAATGATTACATAACAACATATTAGAGGAGTATAATTTATATCGTTTCCTCTAATATTTAAAAGCCATGCTATTGAGTCTAAAGTATTTAGTAAATAATAGTCAATTGAAGCTTGTTTAATTTTATATTGTATTTTTTTAATTTTATTTATTGTTTTATCTCCAGCATACTTTTCTTCATGTAAAAAAGCTAAAGAATTAGGAAATTTTGGTTGGTCTTTCCAAAAAAAATCAATTGGATTACTCCCTAAAAAACTTAAGGAACATTTAGAAAATTTTAATATTTCTTCTAATTTAGTTACTTCATTTATAGAATGTAAGGATTCATCTAAAGCAATAATTTTTTTTTCTTTCTTATATTTTTCTAATTTAGTCCAATATTCATTTAAGTGTTTAATTTCAAAAAAATTTGTATCTACTTCCTGTTTAACTTGATTTGTATACCTGCCGTCAACATATATATATGCTTTATCTTTTTCTATTATAGCCCTTCCTGCAGAGCCTGAAAATTTAGTTAACCATTGTAGTCTTTCTGCATAAGGTGCAATATATTCACTTAAAAATTCATCAGTCCTATTTATAAGAAGGACATCCTTATTGTTTTCTTTCATCCATTTTTGAATTTTTAATAATGAAATCATTTAAATTCTTTTGAAATATTATAAAAAAAATCACTATCAATATTTCCACCAGAAATCATAACTACAATAGTTTGATCTTTAACATCAATTTTTTTATTTAATAAAGCTGCTGCGGCAACGGCTCCTCCTGGCTCTACAACTATTTTTAAATTTTCAGCAAGCTCAACTATAGTTTTTTTAACTTCATCATCACTTACTATTAATCCTCCTGATAGATTTTGTTTATTTATTGCAAAAGTAATATCACCTGGTTGTTCAGCTAAAAGTGCATCACATATTGAATACGATAATTTCTTATTTGGAGTAATATTATTATTGATTAAAGAAATTTGAGTATCATTAAAATTTTCTGGCTCAACGGAATAACATTTAATATTTTTAAACTTATGTTTCATGTACATTGATGTTCCTGCAATTAATCCACCTCCCCCACAACAACATAAATATAAATCTGGTTTTTCCCCTAAATTAATTAATTCTTCTACTATTTCTTTACCACTTGTTCCTTGACCAGCTATTATGTTTTCATCATCATATGGTTTAATTAAAATGCGTTTTTCAATTTTAGCTATTTCTTCTCCAATCTTTTCTCTACTTTCTGAAGTAGGATCATAAAGAATAATTTCAGCACCATATTTTTTTGTATTGTAAATTTTTATTTTTGGTGCATTTTCTGGCATAACAATTTTAGCATTAATTCCCAAAAGCTTTGAAGCATATGCAACTGCTTGAGCATGATTACCAGATGAGTATGCAACAACACCTCTTTTTTTTTCTTCTAAAGTTAATTGAATAATTTTATTTGTTGCTCCTCTTAATTTAAAAGAACCTGTTCTTTGTAAATTTTCTAATTTGAAAAAAACTTTAGCCTTGGTAATATTATTTAAGTATTCACTATAAATCAAAGGAGTTTTTACAATAAATGGATAAATTCTTTGATATGCCTCATCTATTTGAGAAATATTAAAATTGATCATAATAAAACTACTATTAACTGTTTTGTTGATAACTAAACTATTTTATTTGAAAAGTTTATAAATAAATATATTTTTACGTGATGAATGAAAATTTAATTGTTTCTCCCTGTATATCAATATGTAAATCAGATCCTATTTCAGGTTATTGTTATGGCTGTGGAAGATCTAACAGTGATAAAGTAGAATGGAATAATTCAGATACTAGTAATAACTGGAAAGAAGAAAATTTAATTACTATACGAAATCGTCTTTCTGGATGGCAACAAATTGCTTTTGATAAATCATATGAAAACAAAAAAAAATTTGGGGTAACTTTATTTAAAAAACGTTTATTAGAGTCTAAAAAATAAATTTTTAATAATTAACTTTTACTAGGTATAAGCCATGTGCAGGTGCTGTAACTCCTGCTCTAGTTCTATCCTTGCTTTTTATAATCTGAGTAATAGATTCTGTTATTTTGCCTTTACCTATTTCCACTAGAGTACCCACCATTATTCTTACTTGAGAATGCAAAAAAGATTTAGCAGATATAGATATATTCAAATTTTCATTATTCTTAGATATCTTTATTTCATCAATAGTTTTGATGGAAGTATTAGATTGACAATCTATGGATCTAAAAGCTTGTAAATCATGTTTCCCAATAAAAAAATTTGCTTCATATCTCATTTTTTCTAATTCTATTGTTTTAAAAATTGACCATGATTTATTTTTTTTAATTGTTAATGGTGCACGTCTATTGGTTATTAGATATTCATAAGTACGTTGTTTAGCTGAAAAACGAGCATGAAAACTATCGCTGGCATTTTCAACTTTTAATATTGCTATTGGGTTAGGTCTTAAATGATGATTTAAACCATCACGAACTTTATCTATATTAAAATTTTTTTTTAAATCAAAGTGTGCAACCTGACCTAAAGCATGAACGCCAGCATCTGTTCGTCCAGCTCCAAACACTATTGTTTTTTCACCAGTTAATTCAAAGATAGCTTGCTCTATAGATTCTTGAATTGAAATACCATTATTTTGTTTTTGCCAACCTACGAAATTTGATCCATCATATTCTATTTTTAATTTATATTTATGCATTTATCTTAGTGCCAATTTCAAAATTATATCCCTTTAAAAAATCACTTAGCAGCATTGGTTTTTTTCCTTCTCTTTGAATTATCTGAGGACAAATTTTCCCAAAAGTACAACCAATATGAAATTGATCATTTATTATAGTTGATGGTA
>JBJKYT010000038.1:0-6186 GCA_045560915.1 Alphaproteobacteria bacterium | reverse complement strand
AGCAACAACAATTAAACCACCAACAAACATATCAAAGTAAAATCCTGGGGCTCTTAATAACAATAAAAGATCTTGAATTGTATAAATTAGAGCTGTTCCTAGCATTATACCAATGATTGATCCACGACCCCCCATTAATGCACATCCACCAATTACACATGCTGCAATTGCTTCTAACTCTAAACCTAGACCACCACCTGGTTGAACACTTCCTACTCTACTCATTGCAACTACACCTGACAATGCAGCACAACCACCGGCAATTGCAAAAGCAATCAATTTTACTCTTTTAGGATTTATCCCTATTGCTGTTGCAGCTTCTGCATTTCCTCCTACAGCAAAAAAATGATTTCCAATTTTATGATGATGAAGAAGAAAATAGAAAACTACTCCTACTGCTATAAACCAAAAAAAGCTTGCATCAATTACACCAACATCTCCTTTAAGTAAAATTTCATAACTTACACTTTCATATTTATATCGAAGAGATTTTGCTCCATGATAAAGCAATGTGCTACCTTTCCATAAAAGCATAGCTCCCAATGTTACTATGAATGAAGGTATAGAAAATCTATTAACAACGTTTCCATGAATAAGACCTGCTAGCACTCCCACAGAAATTCCAACAAGCATAGCAAGATAAGGGCTTAAAGCATATTCTTTAACCATTGTTGCGGTTACGATTGCACAAAACGTATAAAGAGTACCTACTGATAAATCAAACTCTCCACTAATCATCAAAATTCCAACTCCAATAGCCATTATACCCAATGGAGCCATTGATTTAAGTAAAACAGCAATATTTGCTGGAAGTAAATATCTAAAATTTTCAGGAAATAATAATCCACCAATAATAGCTACCACTTGTATTGATACAAAAAGTAAAATTATACCTCCTGCAGGTTTGCTTCGAATGTTATCTATAAATCTTTTCATAAATTTTTTTAATTTTTAAAATGGTTAATGTAGCGGCAAAAAAACATTGCCGCTACAATTTTATTAATAAAAATATTACTATCTAGTTATACCAGCCCATTTGAAAGCTGATTCAACATTAGTTTTATCAACTAAACCAGATCCACCAGTATTCATATCAGCTGGAAGTAGCCCATACTTTAAGTTTTGAGCTAACATCGTAATCGCCATATAACCTTGGTGATAAGGTTGTTGATCTACTGTAGCAGTTAAAGATCCATTTGCAATATTATCCAAAATTTCTGGGGTAATATCGTAACCACCTACAGGAATATCCATTCCTGCCTCTTCTACTGCTTTAACAGCAACAGAGGTTGGAGTTGAACCTAGCCCTATTACAGCTTTAGTTTCAGGATGTCCTAAAAGATATTGAGTCATAATGTTTAAAGCCTCAGAGTGGTCAGTTCCAGTTCCAAGTAATTCTGTTGTGCCGCCCATAGCTGTAATTCCATTATTAACACCTTCATGTCTTTGAACTGCATATACTGCTTCTGGAAATTCAACAGGTGTGAAGACATGGTCTCCAGCTTTTAAACCGTGCTCAGCGATCATACGTTCAGCAAGAGTTTGTCCTGTTTCAATGAAAAACTGTCCAATGTAAGCCATTCGACAATTTCCTTTTCCTCTTTGAGAGTCATCAATATTATGAAGTACCACAGGAATACCTGCTTCCATTGCTTTACAAACGATTTCATCAAATGCATCATCGTCCCAAACTGTCATAGCAATTCCATCAACTTCATTTGCAATTGCTGTTTCTAAAATGTCATTTGTTTTTGCTGTATCGGAATCTCCAAATTCCATATAGATACTTACGCCTTGATCTTCTGCTGCATCATGTGCACCGTTAATAGATGGTACAAAGAATTCAACATCCTCTGCAGTCCAAATCAAAAATAAAATATTGATATCTGACCAATCATTGTCAGAATCTTTATCTATTGCTTTTGCGCTCGTAAAAGAAAACATTAAAGCACATAAAGTCATTAGTATAATTTTTTTCATACTACCTCCTAATAATAATTTGAAAAATTTACAGATAACTAATCCTATAAGCTAAAGTTAATCAACATTTTTTTTTTAATTTTAATAATAAATATTACCTATTAAAAAAATATATAAAATTTATAATAAATAAAACTTAATAATTTTTTTTATCCATCATTTTTTAAGCTCTCGATGTTTGTTTTTTTATTTTTTTAAGCTATATTTAAGTTAAATATAATTTTAACAATATCATGGTAAGTTACACATACAAATCTATCGAAAATCAAGATGATAATATGCCTAATTGGTATAGACCTGAAATTGATTCAAAAGTTCTGAAAAGCCTGATGAAAAGAAGAAACTTGCCTGGTCTTATTAATAATTTTTGCTATCTATTTTTATTATTTGTTACAGGATACATTGCCTATTTAACTTGGGGTACTTGGTGGGCAATTCCAGCTTTTTTAGTGTACGGCAATATATATTCCTTTTCTAATGCAAGGTGGCACGAATTTGTTCATCGATCAGTATTTCGTACTAGATGGCTAAATGATTTTTTCTATCAAGTATTTAGTTTGATGGATTATTTCGAAGCCTTTAAATGGAGATGGAGTCATACTCATCATCACAGCCGAACAATTCATTTAGATGTAGATTACGAAATTCAAGTTTCGAGACCCGCTAATTTATGGAACTTGTTTGTTACTGATGCTTTTGCCATTGATCGGGTATGGGCAGAATTCAAATCAGTTTTTTGGCATTCTCTTGGAATTATGACACCAATTGCAAAAGACTGCGTTCCTGAATCTGAAAGATGGAAAATGATATGGAATTGTAGATTTTATATGCTTATAAAAATTGGCGTAATTTATTGGGCATATTCAATTGGAAGTTTTTTACCTTTAATGTTTTGGTTCACACCGTTAATTTATGGGGGAACTTTATTTCAATTTGTTGCCATGCTGCAGCATGGAGGATTAAAAGCTGATTCGTGGGATCACCGTGAAAGTACCAGAACGGTATATTTAAATCCAATATTAGGTTGGTGTATGTATATGAATATGCAATATCATATTGAACATCATATTTTTCCACAAATTCCATTTTACAATTTACCCAAACTTCATAAAATTATAAAAAATCAAATGCCTCCTCCTAATACGAGTTTTTTTAATGGCATGAAAGAAATGATTCCTGCAATTATTAAACAATCAAAAGATCCAAAATATCATTTACCTAGAGAACTACCTGCATAATATTTATGCAGATTGATGATAATAAATATGGTTCAAGAAATAAAAGAGGTGATTGGAAGCCATATAAACTTTCAACAAACATTCCTTTTTTTGACTGGCCATTTAGCATAACTAAAAATTTAAAATGGTTATTAGGTATTCCTGGATACATTGTACCATGGACATTTTTTTATGGTTTAATTGCAGTTATTCTATGGGTTTATTTTACTCCCCCAATTGAAACATTAAAAAATTTTCATTTTAACTGGTTTTTTTATCTTCTAATTAGAAATTTAATAATAACCATCGTATGTGCCGGAGGGCTTCACTTTTTTTTATATATTAAAAAAACACAAGGTAATGCTTTTAAATTCAATGCCAAAGGGATGGAAAAGAATAATAAAAATTTTTATTTTAAAGATCAAACATTAGATAATATGTTTTGGACTTTATTCAGTGGAGTACCTATTTGGACAGCTTATGAAGCTTTTTCTTTATGGGCTTTTGCAAATGGTTATTTTTTAGGACTTGAATGGAATATGCATCCAATTTATTTAGGTCTAACTTTTTTATTTCTTCCTTTGTTTAGAGAAGTACATTTTTACTTTCTTCATAGATTATTGCACACCCCTTTGCTTTATAATTTTTCTCATTACATTCATCATAAAAATGTTAACCCAGGTCCTTGGTCTGGAATAGCAATGCACTGGTTTGAACATATATTATATTTTTCAGGTACATTAATTCATTTTATAATTCCTGCACATCCAGTACATGCTGTTTTTCAATTACTTCATGCAGGAATAGGTCCATTGTTTCATGGACACATAGGTTTTGAAAAAATTCAGATAGGAAAAATTGGTATTGATACTCACAGTCATGCTCATTATCTACATCATAAATATTTTGAGTGTAATTATGCCGATGGAGCAATACCACTAGATAAACTTTTTGGAACCTTTCATAATGGATCAGATGAATCTCAAGAAAAGATGTTAGAAAGATACAAAATTAGAATGAAAAAAATGAGGTCTACTTAATAATTACTATTGATTAGCATTTGGTGTATTTAATATAGTAAGAGTTCCTGAAAACACGATGATAAGTAGGCCTGTAATTGATAGTAAATCTAAAACCTCTCCAAAAAAAATATAACCGAAAATTGCTGCCCAAACTAATTGTGTAAAAAAAAATGGGCTAATAATTCTGGTATATTTCCCAGCTATATGAAAAGCATATGTATATAATAAGACACAAGTTAATAATAAAGTGCCTCCTATAAAAACTAATATCAATTCCCTTAACGATATCAGAATGGGATCAAATATAAAAAAAATAGCTGAAAATAATGTAATTGGTAATAAGTGATAAAAACTAAATCCCAAAGTAGTTGCTTTACTGGAATATTTACTAACTATCACAAATGTTATGGCATTATAAATGCATACAAAAAAAATTAAAAAAATAAATGGATTAGCTTGAAAAAAAGATGGCTTTGCTACAAGAATAGTACCTGAAAATCCAATTAAAAGAATAATCCAATATTTAAAAGATATTATTTCTTTTTGAAGAATATTAGAGCAAATAAAAGTGAAAAAGGGAGTAGTCATTAATATTGTTGTAAAAATGTTTAAAGGTATTTTAGAAAGAGAATAATAAATTATAATTGGTACAGGTATAAATGTAATACCACGAATAAGGGGTAGAAAATAATCTTTTCTATCTTCATATAAAATATGTTTTTTTATTCCTTTTGTAAAAGTAAGATATAATAGAAAAAATATTAGCGCAAAGCCTATACCTAAGGTGTAATAATGATACCAAATAAAATTACTAGAACCTAAAACTTTTGTTGTTGAGTCAAATAATGATCCAGATAAAGTTTGTATTGTAACTATGATAATACCTAGATACATAATTTGTCTAGATGTTAATATTTTTTTCATTTGTTAATTTATTTTTTTTTAAAAAAGTATATCAATTGCATTTAACAATATTCAAAACTTTGTATACATAATAGGAATATAATATGAAATATTTACACACAATGGTAAGAGTAAAAAATATAGATGAGTCATTAGACTTTTATTGTAATAAACTTGGTTTAAAAGAGATAAGAAGGAGAGAAAGTGAACAAGGAAGATTTACATTAATCTTTCTTGGAGCAGAAAATAGTACTGAAAATTCAGGCTTGCTTGAATTAACTTATAATTGGGATAAAGAAGAATATCAAGGTGGAAGAAATTTTGGCCACTTAGCCTATAGTGTTAAAAATATATATGAAACATGCGAAAAACTAATGGCTAATGGTGTGGAGATTAATAGGCCGCCAAGAGATGGACATATGGCATTTATAAAATCACCTGATGGGATATCTATAGAGATTATACAAGGCGGTGATGCTTTAGAAATAAAGGAGCCATGGAAATCAATGGCAAATATTGGAACTTGGTAAAAATTTAATTTTTAAAAAGTTTTGTATGAGAATCTTTCGTTCCATTATGAAAAGATCCAAACCATTTATCTAACGGTATCGTAAGCTCGCCATAATTACACTCGAAATATTTGTGGTGTAAATAGTGAAAATAAGAAGCATTAGGTAATGCGTATCCACTTTTTTTATTAACAACAAGTTGATCATATCCTGAATGACCTTGAATTGCTCTTAATGCAGTTTGCTGAATATGAAAGATAAAGTGTACTGGGTGTGTTGGAATAACAAAGTGAATTAAAAGGGTACTAAAATAAAATACATGTTCTATAGGATGCATCGATAATCCTGACCACGGCCCAGTATTAACATTTCTGTGATGTAAAAAGTGAAAAGTTTTATAAAAAATTTTCCAATGACTTATACGGTGAGTTACATAAAAATGAAAAACCTGCCAAACAGGAATAAGTAAAAAAATTAAACAAAATAAAATAGGAGTATCAATCCAATTAAGCATTGGAAATAATAAGTAATCATTAGCAAATGCCCACATGATAA
>JBJKYT010000037.1:0-6214 GCA_045560915.1 Alphaproteobacteria bacterium | reverse complement strand
ACTCTGATACTA
This sequence comes from Alphaproteobacteria bacterium, assembly GCA_045560915.1. Classification (GTDB taxonomy): domain Bacteria; phylum Pseudomonadota; class Alphaproteobacteria; order HIMB59; genus MarineAlpha5-Bin3. The sequence goes on along the minus strand of JBJKYT010000037.1, from coordinate 6,202 downwards.
TTTTAAATTCAGTAAAAAAAACTAATAGACTTATAACTGTTGAAGAGTCTTGGCCTTTTGCAAGTGTTGGGTCTGAAATTGTAAATATTGTACAAAGAGAAATTTTTGACTATTTAGATTCTCCTATTATTAAAGTTAATAGCGCAGATGTACCTATGCCATATTCTAGTGTTTTAGAAAAAAAATATCTACCTCAAGTACAAGACATTATTTCAGCTATTAAAAAAGTTTGCTATATTTAAAATTTTATGTCTATTAAAATTTTAATGCCAGCCTTATCACCTACTATGACAGAAGGAAATTTGTCTAAGTGGTTAGTAAAAGAAGGTGATAAAGTAAATTCTGGAGATGTAATAGCTGAAATAGAAACTGATAAAGCTACAATGGAAATTGAATCTGCTGATGAAGGAACAGTAACAAAACTACTTATAAAAGAAGGAACAGAATCAGTTCCAGTAAATTCCCCTATAGCAGTACTTGATGGGGAAGAGAATGAAAATGATGATGCAGATAATAAAGATGATTTTATTAAAACTGATGAAAAAATAAATAATAGAGAAGAAACTCCTAAAGAAGAATTGTCATCTCAACCAACTGAAAAAAAAATAATAACAGTTAATGAAGATATATCATTTAATGATCAAATTAAAGCTTCACCAATAGTTAAAAAAATAGCTAAAGAAGATGGAATTAATTTAGATAATATTAAAGGTTCAGGACCTAATGGCAGAATTATCATGAAAGATCTTAATATTTCAGATAAAATTAACCAAAAAATAAATGATAATTTTTATTCTCCTAGCTCAATAAGAAAAGTTATAGCTAAAAGAACTACTGAAACTAAACAAAACGTTCCTCATTTTTATTTATCTATTGAATCTAATACTGATAAACTTATTGAAATGAGAAAAAAAATAAATGAAAATTTGAATGAAAAAATTTCTATAAATGATATTTTAGTTAAAGCCTTAGCTCAAGCTCAGTTTTTAAATCCAGCTACCAATGTATCGTGGTCTGATGGCAAGATTATCAAATATGAAACGATAGATGTTTCTATAGCTGTTGCATTAAAAGAAGGATTAATCACTCCTATTATTAAAGATGCAGACAAAAAAGGCCTTATAGAAATATCATTAGAAATCAAAGATTTAGTTAAGAAAGCTAATAAAGGAAGTTTACTTCCTGAAGAATATAATGGAGGGACTATTTCAATTTCAAACCTTGGAATGTTCGGAATTACTGAATTTTCAGCTATAATTAACCCACCTCAATCATCAATTCTTGCTGTAGGTGCTATTAGAAAGGTTCCAAGCGTTGAAAATGATGCTGTTGTAATCACGAATAAGTTAAAATCTACTTTATCTGCAGATCATAGAGTGCTTGATGGGGCAGTAGCAGCAAAATTATTAAAGGATTTTAATGATATAATTGAAGATCCATTTAATTTATGGTTAATGAGTAACGATATGAAAATAGTATAATGACAGTTAGACATCCTGAAAAAGTAAATAAAAAATCTAATCCTATACCTAAAAAACCTCATTGGATTAGAGTTAAAGCACCAACTTCTAGTTTATTTGAAAAAACTAAAAAAATAGTAAAAAAAAATCATCTCATAACAGTATGTGAAGAGGCAGCTTGCCCAAATATATCTGAATGTTGGCAAAAAAAGCACGCCACCTTCATGATACTTGGAGACACTTGCACTAGAGCTTGCGCTTTTTGTAATGTTAAAACAGGAAAACCCAATAAAATTGATAAATTTGAGCCTTACAAAATATCAAATACAGTAAAAGATCTAGGTTTAGAACATGTAGTAATTACAAGTGTTGATAGAGATGATTTAGATGATGGTGGTGCTCAGCATTTTGTAAATGTAATTAAATCTTTAAGAGAATTATGTCCTAAAACTACTATAGAAATACTTACGCCTGATTTTTATAAGAAAAATAAAGCCCAAGATATTTTATCAGAAGGTTTACCTGATGTTTTTAATCATAATTTAGAAACTGTTCCAAGATTATATCCAACAATTAGACCTGGCTCAAGATACTTTATAAGTTTGAAACTGCTTAATGATATTAAAAAAAATTTTCCTTTTATTTTTACTAAATCAGGTTTGATGGTAGGCCTAGGAGAGAGTAAAGAAGAAATATACCAAGTTATGGATGATTTAAGATCTGCGGATGTGGATTTTTTAACCATAGGTCAGTATCTTCAGCCTACTGAAAAACATGCTAAATTGGAAAAATTTGTGACACCTGAAGAATTTGAAATTTATAAAAAAATGGCTTATGCCAAAGGTTTTTTAATGGTTGCTTCATCTCCTTTAACGCGATCCAGTTATCATGCATCAGAAGATTTTGCTTTACTAAAAAAAATAAGAAATAAAGATCTTTCATCACATTAATAATGAAAGAATCCAATAAATCTATTGAGTTTAATTACAATGCTAAAGAATTATTTGATATTGTTTTAGATATAGAAAAATATCCAGATTATATACCTTGGTGCAAAAAAATTAATATTTTAAAAAAAAATAAAAATTCAATAAAAGCTAATATGATTGTAAATTATAAATTATTACCAACTCAGCAATTTATATCAATTGTCACTTATGATGTGAAAAATTTATTAATCAAAACTCAATATATAGAAGGACCTTTAAAAAATTTAGACACAATATGGAAATTTGTAAAAATTGAAAAAAATAAAACAATAGTAAACTTTAATATAAAATTTGAATTTAAAAATTTTTTTCATCAAAAAATATCTGAAGTTTTCTATTCCTTAGTCGAAAATAAAATGATGGAATCATTTGAAAAAAGAGCCAAAAAAATATTAAATTAATTTTTTAATTTCCTGCAAACAAAATTCACTAGCTTTTTTTTGAAACATTGATCTAGTTCCTCTAAATATTTTTTTATAAATTTTTATTTTACTTTTGTATTTAATTCCAATGTAAATAAGTCCAAGAGGTTTATATTTCGTATTACCCGTTGGACCGGCTATGCCAGTAGTTGAGATACATATTTTACTTTTTGTAATTGAATATAAATTTTTAACCATTAATCTTGAAACCTCTTCACTTACTGCTCCATGTTTATTAATTGTGGACTTAGGAACTTTAAGAATTTTAAATTTTGAATTATTTGAATATGTGACTAAACCTAGATCAAATATTTTGGATACACCTGGAACTGTACTAATTAAATAACTTATTTTGCCTCCAGTGCACGATTCAGCAACAGCTATTGAAATATTTTTTTGAATTAGCGTTTTAATAATTTTTTTATATAAAAACATTGATACTATATAAAACTATAATGCTGTATACACCAGCAAGTAAATCATCCAATACAACTCCAAATGAGTTTTTAATATTTTTATCAACCCAGTTAATTGGAAAAATTTTAAGAATATCAAAAAAACGAAATAATATTAAAATTAATAAAAACATAATAAAGTCATTTGTAAATTTCAAATAATCATAAAATAAAATTATTAAAAATATTCCTAAAAACTCATCTATTACTATTGTTGATGAATCATGACTTTTCAATAAATTTGAATATTTTTCTATTAATTTTAAAGAAGTAAATAAAATTATTAAAAATATAATTACTAAAAAACTATAAGATACAAATTTAATCAAAAAATAAAGAAAAACTATTGAAAAGATAGAGCCTATTGTACCAGGGGCAATTGGTGAATAGCCTATTCCAAATAATGTAGTAAATATTGAAATAATTTTATTCATTTACAATTTGAACAATAGCTTCAGCAGCAATTGCTTTTCCACTGCCTATTAACCCCACTTTTTCATTTGTTGTAGCTTTTACAGATATTATTTTTGGTGATATTTTTAAAATCTTAGAAATATTATTTTTCATAAGATATGATATTTTATTAATATTAGGAGATTCACATATAAAATTAATATCAAGATTGACAATTTTAAAGTTTTTTTCTTCTAGTTTTTTATAACAAAATTCCATAAAAATCTTAGAGTTTGCGTTTTGCCATTTTGGATTTTTATTACTAAAATAAAAACCTATATCTTTAAGAGATAGTGATCCTAAAATGCTATCACAAATAGCGTGATACCCTACATCAGCATCAGAATGACCAATTAAAGGTTTATGATTAATCTTTAATCCACATAATATTAATTTTTTTTTTGAAGTAAGATCTATTTTGTGAATATCATATCCTATTCCATGTCGAAAATTTTTACTTTGTATTTTTTTAAAAAAAATTAAATCATCTTTTTTTGTGATTTTTATATTGTATTTTTCTCCTTTAAACATTTTAATTTTAGTTTTATTTTTTTCTAAAATAGAAGAATCATCTCTTGCATTAATAGCTTTATTTAACATGTGTGCTTTAAGTATTTTTTTATATTTAAAACCTTGAGGAGTTTGAATATTAAATATCTTATCATTACTTAAATTATGATTATTTTTAGATATCATATAGTCTTGAGATTCAATGAAAGGAATTGCCGCGTCATTACTATCAAGAAATTTTAAAGTTTTTTTTATCATTTTGTTCGTGACTAATGGCCTAGCACTATCATGTATTAAAACCTTTTTTGGATTAAATTTCTTCAAAAATAATAATGAGTTTTTAGAAGATATTTGACGAGTTTTACCTGATTTTGAAAATTTAATATTATGATTTTGAAATTTAAATTTTAAAGAATTTGAGTATTTTTTTTTATATTTCTCTTCTATGGCTATAACAATAATATCAAATATTTCTGGATCTAAATTGCATAAAAAATATTCAATTATATTACTACTTCCTATATTTAAAAATTGCTTCGGGATCTTACTGTTAAGCCTTTTTCCAGTTCCACCAGCTAGTAATATTAAAGCATTTTTCATATAAATATACTATTTTTAAATAAATCTATTATTAGTTTATCATATAATTTTTAAATTTGTTTATAGAAATCTTAATGGAAAAAATAAATCAATTAATTAAAACTATACATCTTTCAAAACTGTCATTTTATTTATTGATAGTTTTAATTATTTTAAGTTTTTCCATTACTTTTTATCTCTTATTACCTAATAATCAATTAGTTAAAGATCCGATTAATCTTCAATATTTATTAATTATTGATGTAGTTTTTGTAATTATACTTTTAAGTATCATAATTAGACAAATTTTATTAATATTTATATACAAAAGAAAAAAATATGATGACTCTAAATTATATATAAAGTTTATAAATTTATTTACAGGTTTAGCTGTTGGTCCATCAATAGGAATATTTATAATTACTTCATTGTTTTTTAATCTAGAATTTAGAGCTTGGTATAGTGGAGCTGTGAAAGAAGCAGTAATTAATTCTAATATTGTGGCACAAGATTATGAAAAAGAAATTCAAGATGAAATTATTTCTGATACACAATTAATTTTAAGAGAAATATACAAAACTTCAAAAAATAATGAAATTCAAGTGAATTCAATTGAGCGAGTATTGAATGAATTTATTAACTTAAGAACTATCTCAAATATTTATATCTTTAATAGAGATGGTGAAGTTTATTTAAGTTTTAAAGATAAAGAAATCATTAATTTTACAAAACCCAATTTATCAACTTTTGATATTCTAGATAAAAACCAAGTTTATATTTTTCAGCAAAATAATAATTCTATTTCAGCTTATAAAAAAATAACTTTTCTGAATGATGTTTTTTTACAAGTTAATAGACAATTAAATCAAAATATTTGGGATCATATAGCAAATACAAAATTAGCTTATCAAATATATACAACAAAAGAAGAAGAAAGTTCAGGAGTTCAAATAACATTTTCAATGATTTTTGTTCTTTTTTCACTCTGTTTTATTTTGATAGCTGTTTTAATAGGTTTTAATTTTGCCAGAAGATTATCTAAGCCTATTAGTAATCTTATTGATTCTGCTAATGAAATATCTAAAGGAAACTTTAATGCTAAAGTTTCTGAAGAAGATCAATTTGATGAAATAAAGATTCTTTTAACCTCTTACAATAAAATGATAGAAGAAATTAAATTTAAACAAGATGAGTTATTATTAAAAAGTGAATCAGATGAAACAAAGAGATTATTTATTGAAGCAATTTTAAGTTTATTAAGTATAGGTGTAATTTCTATAGATAAAGATTTTAAAATTAATTTATATAATCAGTCTGCTTTAATAATTTTGGGA
>JBJKYT010000036.1:0-41495 GCA_045560915.1 Alphaproteobacteria bacterium | reverse complement strand
GGTCATGATTTAATTTTTACTACTTCTTTCAACTATATGGACCAAACTCTTGAAGTTGCTAAAGAATTTCCAAATATAAAATTTGAACATGCTACTGGATATAAAAGAGCTGACAATGTCTCAACATATTCTGCTAGATTTTATGAAGGTAGAACAATATCTGGTCATATAGCAGGTCATATGACTAAAACAAATACAATAGGTTATATTGCTTCCTTTCCTATTCCAGAAGTTGTTAGAGGAATAAATGCTTTTTATTTAGCGGCTTCTAAAGTTAATCCAGATATTAAAATTAAAATTATTTGGGCTTTTACTTGGTATGATCCAGGAAAAGAAGCTGATGCAGCTAATACCTTAATTAATCAAGGAGCTGATATTTTAGTTCAGCATACTGATACTTTTGCGCCTTGTCAGGCAGCAGAAAAAGCTGGAGTATTGGCTTTTGGACAAGCGTCTAATCAAGAAGAATTTTGTCCTAATGCACATTTAACTGCTATTGAAGATATTTGGGGACCATACTATGCAGCAAGAGCTCAAGCTGTTGTAGATGGAACTTGGTCTTCTGAAGATACATGGGATGGAATGGATAAGGGTATGGTTGTTATGTCTCCATATAACACAAAACTTATGCCAGCCAGCTTAATTCAAGAAGCAATTAATATGGAAGTAGCAATAAAAGATGGTAAATTACATTCTTTTGAAGGTCCAATTTATAATCAAGCAGGAGAACTGATGGTAGCTGAAGGTGAAGTTGCTGATGATGGTATGCTTGCTGGAATGAATTGGTATGTTCAAGGAATAGACGGAGAATTACCTCAATAAATTAATTTAATAGAACCCTCCAAGTTATCTTGGGGGGTTTATAGGAATTTAATATTATGTCTGATTTATTTGTTTCATGGGAAGAGTATCATCAAAAAACTGAAGATCTAGCAATTAAAGTTCATGATGATGGTTGGGAATTTAATCAAGTAGTATGCATTGCAAAAGGTGGAATGAGAGTCGGGGATGTATTTGCAAGAATTTTTAATGTACCATTGGCCATTTTATCAGTTGAATCTTATAAAGGTGAAGGAGTTAAAAACAGAAGAGGAGCTATAACTTTTTCAAGAGATCTTGCAAAAACTAGTCCAAATATAGGATCAAAAGTTCTTCTTGTTGATGATTTATCAGACTCAGGAATAACTCTTAAAAAAAGTATTGATTGGCTCCAACATTTCTATGGTTTTTATTTAGATGAGCCTATCAGAACAGCTGTATTATATCATAAAGCTGTTTCTTCTTTTGTGCCTAATTATTATATAGATTATCTAGAGGACTCACCATGGATCCATATGCCTTTTGAAAAATATGAAGAAATTTCAATTGAAGAGTTAAAAAAAACTAAAAAATAGTACTTATTTCATTTAATTTTTTTTTATTTTTTGCAAATGTAGGAATGTTACATTCTTTATCTGGATATCCTACCACTAGTAATACAAAAGGTTTTTCATTATTTGGTCTATCAAGGATTTTATTTAAAAAATTCATAGGGCTAGGTGTATGCGTTAACATGCATAATCCTGACATATGCAAACAAGTAATAAGAATACCTGTAGCTATGCCTACCGACTCTCTTACATAGTAATTTTTAATTTTTTTCTGTTTTTGAAAAGAATATTTTTTTTCAAATATAGCAATCAATACAGGTGCATTCTCAATAAAAAGTTTATTTTCATCCGTTCCCAAAGGTTCTAATGCTTTTAACCATTCCTTTGGTGCTTTTTTATTATAAAATTCTTTTTCTTCAATTTCAGCAGCTATTCTAATTTTTTTCTTTATTTTTTTATCTTTGATTATAACAAAGTGCCAAGGTTGTAAATTAGCACCATTAGGAGCAGATCCAGCAGACAAAATAGCATTTTTTATAATTTTTAAATCAATTTTTTTACTATCAAAATCTCTAACAGATCTTCTTTTAGAAATAATTTCATAAAATTTTTTAGATTTTTTAATAATATCTTTAATTGGAATTCTATTAAATTCTAATTTTTCATTTTTAAACATCATAAATTATCTTATAAGTATTAATTAATGCTTCATTGGTTTACAATTATAATTGGAATATTTTTATTATCATTATCTATTAGTAATCCTTTATATAAATTAACAACTAAGAGTATTTTTAAATTCAATCTAATAATCAATATAGTAATACGATTTTTTTTATTCTTTATAAGTATTTCTTTAATTTTTTTAGGACTTTACTTTGAAAGTATTAATTAATATCTTCTTATATTTCTATCTATTAAAGCTGCCCAAGCATCAATACCCCCAAGTACATTAACACTATGTTCATATCCCTGTGATTTTAACCATTTTACAACTGTTTGACTTCTGGTACCTGCATGACACATAACAAAAATATTTTTATTTTTATCTAATTCTATATGTCTTTTAGCTATCTCAGATAATTTAATATGTATAGTTCCTTTAATATGAGCATGTTCTCTTTCAGTATCCTCTCTAACGTCCAGAATCTGAATTTTCTTATTTTCTTCTCTTAATTCATTGAGCTTGTGAACGGTAATCTCACTATTTTTATATAATTCCATTATTTCTATTTTATATAATTAGACAGAAAATTCTACATAAATTAATTGTGTTAAATCTATAAATAAGTATAAGCATTAAAAAATTTATATTTTATGGCTAAACAAATTACTTTTCAGCTTTTGGTAGAGACTCTTATTATCATCGTGACTGGTTTAAAAAAAATGGGTTTAAATTTGATAGAAGCTCAAGAAGATGGGTTGTAGAAAAACTTCCTATAGAAAATGCTGAAGAATTTGCAAGTTATTGCAGAAAATATGGACTAACTTTTGAAAGATCAGATAGAATAATTACAGAATTTGATTATTCTGATTATCTTTGGGATGGTCAGCGAGATGATTTTATGAAACCCTATGAAACAGTTGATATCCCACAGCCTAAAAGCAAAAGATAATTTTTGATAAAAAATTTTTTTACAAATAATCTTACTTTATTAATTATATTAAGCGCAATTTGGGGCTCCGCATTTATTGCAATTAAAATTTCTGTACAATTTGTAAATCCTATTTCTATTGCATCTTTAAGATTAATTATTGCTTCTTTATTCTTACTTACAATTTTTTTTATAAAAAATATGTTTTTAATCTTAATATAAGATTACTCATCTTGATAACTCTTATAGGTATTATTGGAAATATTATCCCTTTTTTTTAATTAATTGGTCAGAACAATTTATACAGTCTAATACTACTGCATTATTATTATCTGTTGCACCTATTTTTACTCTAATTTTAGCGCCTATATTAACCAAAGATGATAATTTTACTCTATTAAAGTTTATATCAATTACTATTGGATTAGTCGGAGTTTTTTTTATTATTGGTTTTGATAGTATTAGTAATTTTACAGATAATGAATCTTATTTTATTCCTAAATTTGCAATTATTATAGCTGCTATGGGTTATGTGATTTCTTCTATTCTTGCATATAATTTAAAAAATATAGATACTATGACTTTAACAACTTTAGTAATAACTGCAGCAGCAATAATTTCATTTCCTTTTATGATTTATGCAGAATTAATTTACCCTTCATCATTTAATAGTACTTCTTTTTTAACTATAATATATTTAGGATTATTTCCTACTGCTATAGCATTTCAATTAAGATTTCATATAATTTCTAAAGCTGGTCCAATATTTCTTTCATATGTTGCATATTTAATTCCAGCTTTTGGAATTTTATGGGGATACATTTTTTTAAAAGAAACAATAACTTTTAGTATTGGAATAGGAGTATTTCTTATTTTGATAGGAGTTTTTATAAGTCAAAAAAAAATTAAATTATTTTAGTGCAAGTAATAACTAATGAAAGCATATGCAATTAGCAATATTGCTATAAATATAGTTGTAATTCCAGCATTAAATTTCATTTTCTATTGATCTTTTTTATTTTTTAGTTCAATATATCTTTATTATGTCTGAAACAATTAAATATTTACTTGAAGAATCTAAAGCACCTAAATTTTGGTATAATATAAACGCTGACTTACCAAGTCCACCACCTCCACCTTTGCATCCTGGAACAAAACAACCAGCTGGACCTGATGATTTTGCACCATTATTTCCAATGGGATTGATTCTCCAAGAAGTCTCAACTGAAAGAGAAATTGAAATACCTGAACCAGTAAGAGAAATATATAAACAGTGGAGACCTTCACCTTTATTTAGAGCTAGAAGACTAGAAAAATTCTTAGATACTCCTGCTAAAATTTATTATAAATATGAAGGAGTCAGCCCTACTGGTAGTCATAAGCCAAATACAGCTGTACCACAGGCTTTTTTTAACAAAGAAGAGGGTGTAAAAAAAATATTTACTGAGACTGGAGCTGGACAATGGGGTAGTTCTTTAGCATTTGCTGGACAAATGTTTGGAATAGATATTGAAGTTTTTATGGTTAAAATCAGTTTTGACCAAAAACCTTATAGAAAACTAATGATGCAGTCATTTGGAGCTAAATGTAATCCAAGCCCATCTTCTTTAACTGATTTTGGAAAAAAACTATTAGAAGAAGACCCTAATAATCCAGGTAGTTTAGGCATTGCCATTTCTGATGCAATTGAGTCAGTAGTTAAAGTGAAGGCAAAGCAAAATATTCTTTAGGTAGTGTTTTAGGACATGTTTTAATGCATCAAACAATTAATGGTAATGAAGCTATATTGCAAATGGAGCAAGCTGGTGATTATCCTGATATTATTGTTGGATGTACCGGAGGAGGAAGTAACTTATCAGGTTTAATGTTTCCTTTTTTAGGTCAGCAATTACGTGGTGGTAAAAAAATAGATATAATTGGATGTGAACCTTTATCTTGCCCTTCTTTTACTAAAGGTAAATACGCATATGATCATGGTGACATGGCTAAAATGACACCACTTATAAAAATGCATACACTAGGATCAGATTTTCTACCTCCAGCTAACCATTCAGGCGGTTTAAGATATCATGGTATGTCTTATCATTTAAGTCACTTGTATGAACTTGGTTTAATGAGAGCTAAAGCTTATGGTCAAAAAGAATGTTTTGAAGCTGGTGTTAATTTTGGAAAACAAGAAGGCATAATTCCAGCCCCAGAAGCCACTCATGCTGTAAAAGGAGCTATAGATGCAGCTTTAGAATGTAAGAAAAAAGGTGAATCTAAAACTATTCTTTTCAATCTTTGTGGTCATGGACATTTTGATATGTCTGCTTACGATGATTATTTTACAGGAAAGCTTGCCGATGATGTTTTTGAAGAAGAATCAGTTAATAAAGCAATGGCAAATTTACCTGAAGTTTCATAAATACTAATATATTTGCATTTATATATATTATTTATTCATAAAATATATTAATGTTTTATTACATTGGGAGAGATTAATTATATTAACGCCGAAGGAGCAACGTCCCGGAAACTCTCAGGCAAAAGGACCTTTGTAATTAATATCTGAAGATTTTTTATAATCAACAGAGGGCTAGATAAAAATAAATGGTAGATATTTGGCCTTTCCATGGTACCCGTCCCTACAATCAAGACGCAAAAAATTTAATTGCTCCATCTACTGATCATTTAAGTATTGAAAATATAGAAATTTTTAGAAAAAATAATTACTGGAATTATTTAAAAATATTAAATCCTGTAGGTCAGTTAAAAGAAAAAGATTCTTTATTTGAAGCACGTGAACATTTTAATGAAATGAAATTAAATGATGTTATTAAAAAAGATAATGAATTAAATTTTTATATTTATCAAATTCAACTTGGCAAGCACTCTCAATTAGGATTTTTATCTCTTGCTTCTATTAATGATTTTGAAAAAAATATAATTAAACCACACGAAAAAATCTATGAAAATAGAAAAATTGAAAGAGCTGATCAAATGATGAATATTAGTACTCAAATTGGTCCAATTTATGTTTCTTATCCATCTGAAGATAATGTTGCTAGTTTACTATTATCTATTACTAAGAATTCCCCAACATATGATTTTGAAAGCTTTGATAAATCAATTCATAAACTGTGGTGTGTTAATGATAAAAATTTTATTCGAGAATTTAAGAATTTAGCGAAAAATATTAACCATTTATATATCGCAGATGGCCATCATAGAATGGGTGCAATGCAGTACATAAATAAAATTAATCCATTAAATAAAAGATTTATGATTGCTGCTTTTCCTTCAGATGAATGTAAAATTTTTGATTATAATAGAGTTATAAAAGATTTAAATGGCCTTTCTAAAGAGCAATTTATAAAAAATCTATCTAATGATTTTAAAATTTTAAAAACAGATAAACCACACAAGCCATCTACTAAGAATGAATTTGGTATGTACCATGATAAACAATGGTATATTCTTGAATTTATTAATTCACTCACTTCTGATAACTTTATTGATTCTTTGGATATTAATATATTAAATCATTTTTGTTTAACAAAAATGCTTAATATCAAAGATGTTAATAATGATGAAAGAATAAGGTTTATAGCAGGTTGTCATGGACTTTCTGCTTTAGAAAAAAAAGTAGATGAAAATCCTGACAGTGTAGCTTTTTCAATCTTTCCATCTAAGATAACAGATGTTATTAGAGTTGCTGATAACAATTTGACTATGCCACCTAAATCAACTTGGTTTGATCCTAAGCCTCTTGATGGGTTGGTAGTTTATGAATTTAATTAGAATATGGAAAAACCATCTAAAAAACCAAATAATCCAAATTTTTCAAGTGGTCCTTGTGCAAAAAGACCAGGTTGGAAGATTGAAAATTTAGTTAATGCTAAAACAGGAAGATCTCACCGATCTGGTGAAGCAAAATTAAAGTTAAAGCTTGTAATTGATAAATCAAAAGAAATACTAAATCTCCCTAGTGATTATGTAGTAGGTATTTTGCCAGGATCAGATACTGGTGCCCTTGAAGCTTCTTTATGGTCTTTATTAGGATTAAAGGGAGTTGATATATTAGCATGGGAAAACTTTGGTAAAGACTGGGTTAAAGATGTTTTAAAGCAACTTCAATTATCAAATTTAAATATTCATGATGTAAATTATGGAGATTTTCCTGATTTAACAAAAATTAATTTTAAAAATGATGTAATTTTTACATGGAATGGCACCACCTCAGGAGTAAAAGTTCCAGATTCTAACTGGATACCTGATGATAGAGATGGCTTAACTATTTGTGATGCTACATCAGCCATTTTTGCAATGCCTATTGATTATTCTAAATGTGATGTTCTCACTTGGTCTTGGCAAAAAGTTTTAGGAGGAGAAGCTGCTCATGGAATGATTGCTATGTCTCCTAGAGCTTTAAAAAGATTAGAAGAACATTCTCCTAAATGGCCAATTCCAAAACTATTTAGAATAGCTGATAATAATAAAATTATTAAAGGTATATTTGAAGGAAGCACAATCAATACTCCTTCGATGATATGTGTTGAAGATGCACTAGATGGACTTAATTGGGCTAAAGAAAATGGTGGTTTAGAATTTTTACTAGAAACTTCAAAAAAATCTTTTGATATAATTTATAATTGGATTGAAAATAATGATTGGGTAACTTTTTTATCAAATAACAAAAGTAAGGAATATTTATCTAATACAAGTATTACATTTAAAATTTGTGAAGATTGGTATTTATCTAAAAATGAAGATGATCAAAAATTAATTGTTAAACAAATATGCAAAATACTCTCAGAAGAGAATATTGCTTACGATATAAATGGATATGCTAAGGCACCCCCTTCTTTCAGAGTTTGGGGCGGTGGAACAATTGAACCACATAATATTAAATTGTTATTACCTTGGTTAGAATGGGCTTATATTAAAGTAAAAGGTTCTTATGCCTAAAGTTCTTATTTCTGATGCTATGGATAGTATTGCTGAAAAAATACTCCTATCTAACAATATTGAAGTAGATGTTATAACAGATTTTTCTATAGAAGATCTTATTGCAAACATTTCAATATATGACGGATTGATTGTCAGATCAGCAACAAAAGTAACAAAAGAAATTATAGAAAAGGCTAAAAATTTAAAAATTATTGGTAGAGCTGGAGCAGGAGTTGATAATATTGATTTATTATCAGCTAAAGAAAAAAATATTATAGTAATGAACACACCAGGTGGTAACACTAATGCAACGGCAGAACATACTCTGGCATTACTATTATCTCTATCTAGAAAGATAGTTAAAGCAAATATAACTACTCATAAAGGAGAATGGGCTAAAAAAAAATTAAAAGGTAATGAGATAAGAGGAAAGACATTAGGAATTATTGGTTTTGGAAATGTGGGTAAAAGATTTGCTGAAATTTGTCATTCTCTTGGACTAAAAATTTTAATAGTTTCTAAATTTTTTAATAGTATTAAGGATGATTTTCCTGAATATATATCTTCTGATTTAAATAACGTTTTGAAAGATGCTGATATTGTGAGTTTTCACTGTAAGCCAAATAAAGATGGATCTTCTATAATAAATACTAATGAAATTAATCAAATGAAAAGCAATGCAGTTATTATTAATACCGCAAGAGGTAACCTTGTATCAGAAATTGATTTATGTGAGGCAATAAAAAATAATAAAATAGCAGGGGCCGCTATTGATGTTTTTGATACTGAACCAGCTACTAAAAATATTCTTTTTGGTTTAGAAAATGTATTATTAACACCACATATTGCTGCATCTACTATTGAGGCACAAATTATTGTAGCTGAAATGGTAGCTAATCAGTTTGTTGAATATTTTTTAAAAAATAAAATTAATAATTCTGTTATTTAATAAAAAGATCTGTTAAATTTTCCATATAACTTGTTGGGTTTGATAGAATATTTCCATCTAGTATATTTGCTTGATCTAAAATCATTTGAGATACTTTTTTATGATTAAAATTATTAAGATTTTCAGATATTTTTACTATCATAGGGTGTTCAGCATTAATTTCTAAAACCTTTTTAGATTCCGGAGTTTTTTGATTGTGCATTTTCATTAACTTTTCCATGTTTATGTCCATCCCTGATTCTTCAGCTACTAACAAAACAGGACTTTTAGTTAATCTATCCGAAATTATTACATCAGAAATTTTATCTTTAAGTTCTTTCTTTAACAATGAAGTTAAATCATTGATTTTATTATTTATTTTTTTACTAGATCCTTTTTTATCTTTTTGTGAAGTACCTAGATTAGATATATCAACTTTTCCTTTAGAAATAGATTTAAATTCAAATTCTTTGTATTTATTAATATTTTGAAGCCAAAATTCATCAACAGCATCTGTCATAAATAAAACAGGGATTTTTTTATATATAAATGCTTCTAGCTGTGGTGAATTTTTAATATGTTCTTTGTCTGTATTTGCAAAATAATATATTTCTTTTTGATCCTTTGTCATGTTTTTTACATAATCATCCAAGGATATTGAGTCATTATTATATGAATTTTCAAACCTAAGTAATGATAGAAGTTTTTCATGATGATCATTAAATTCATAGAGACCTTCTTTAATTACCGCTCCAAAATTTTTCCAAAAATTTAAAAAATTTTTATTATCTTTAGTAGAAAGAGTATTTATTTCATTTAAAACTTTATTCGTTATTCCTTTTTTAATTTTTTCAATTACTGGATTGTTTTGTAGCATTTCTCTACTTATATTTAGTGAAATATCTTGTGAGTCCACTACGCCGGGAACAAAACGAAGCCAATTTGGCATGATTTCATCACATTCATCAGTAATAAAAACTTTTTGTACATATAATTTTATTTTATTTTTTCTTTCAGAATTAAATAAATCCATAGGTTGATTAGTAGGAAGATATAAAAGAGCTTTGTAATTTATTACACCTTCAGCATTAAAATGAATTGTTTTTAATGGTTCGTCAAAATTGAATGAAATATTATTATAAAATTGTTTATAATCTTCTATTTTTATATCTTTTTTATCTTTTAACCATAATGGATTGCCTTCATTTATTTTTTCTTCTTTATCCTTCGTGTCTAGATCTTTTAAATAAATTGGAAAAGGAATATAATTTGAATATTTAGAAATTATCGATCTAAGTCTCATACTATCAAGAAATTCTTCAGAGTCTTTTTTTATATTAAGAGAAATTTTGGTTCCCCTATCTTCTTTTTTTAGTTCCTCAATTGTATAATTATCTTTTCCATTAGAAATCCATAAATGTGAAGAGTCATTTTCTACATTTTTTGAATGAACAGCTACTGTATCAGCAACCATATAGGAAGAATAGAAACCAACTCCAAATTGGCCTATTGCTGATATATCGTTAGTTTTTTTTGATTTTATTGATTCTATAAATTTATTTGTTCCAGATCTTGCTATTGTGCCAAGATTATCAATTAAATCTTGACGAGACATTCCAATGCCATTGTCTTCAATTTCTATTATTTTTCTTTTTTTAGAAACATTTATTTTAATTTCTAAAATCTTACTCCCCCCTAAAATATTTTTTTTTGATAAAGCTAAATATCTTAATTTTTCACAAGCATCGGCTGAATTTGAAATAAGCTCTCTAAGAAAAATTTCTCTTTCACTGTACAAAGAATTAGCTACCAAATCTAAAAGTTTGCTAACTTCTGCCTGAAAAGCTAAATTTTCCCTTTTTTTAGTCGAATTTTCCATAACCTTTACAAAATTTAATCACTCATATTAAATATTCAATATCTTACAATCTTTTTTTGCCATATTTTTGTCTATATACATATATTTATGTTATTAAACCTATCTATGCGTTTAGAAAAAATCCTAATTTTGTCCTCAATTTTACTTATTTTCATTGTTGCTTGCTCTTCAATTGATAATGTTAATACGGCAGATAGTTGTATTATTTTTGAAGAAAAAAAAAGTTGGTATAAATCAACAAAAAATAGCTATACAAAATGGGGTACACCAATATCTTTGCAACTTGCAATAATTAATCAAGAATCTTCATTTAAACAATTTGCTAAACCTAAAAGAAAAAGACTTTTAGGATTGATACCAGGAAGTAGACCATCTTCAGCTTTTGGATATGCTCAGGTTACTAATCCTACATGGGATTGGTATAAAAATCGTACTGGAAACTCAAATGCTTCTAGAGCTAACTTTAAAGATATTACTGATTTTATAGGCTGGTATACTACTCAAACTGAGAATATTTTAGGTATATCAAAAAATGATTACTATAATCAATACTTAGCATATCATGAAGGTCATAATGGATGGAAAAATAAATCTTATAACTCTAAAAAATGGTTGATTGATGTTGCTAAAAATGTTGAAAGAAAAACAAATATCTATAACAATCAATTAAAAAAATGTGAAGATAGATTAAATAAAAAAGGATTATTTGGAATATTCTAATGCCAATATTAAATAGTATAAATCAAATGCAAAAAGAAATGCAGGAATGGAGAAGGGATCTTCATAAGATCCCTGAATTAGGTTTAAAAGAATATAAAACATCATCTTATATAAAAGATAAATTAAAAGGATGGGATATAGAATTTAAAGACGGCTACGCTGATACAGGTTTAATTGCTTGGGTAAAAGGATCAAAAGGTGATAGTAAAAAATCAATAGGTTTACGAGCTGATTTTGATGCTCTTCCTATGAGTGAAAAAAATAATTTTGATCATAAATCTTCAAATGAAGGTATGATGCATGCTTGCGGTCATGATGGTCATACTACAATGTTATTGGGAGCTGTAAAATATTTAAAAGAAAACAATGATTTTGATGGAACAGTATATTTCATTTTTCAACCAGGAGAAGAAGGTTTTGGTGGTGGTGAAATAATGATCAATGAAGGTCTTTTAAATGATTTTAATATTGACGAAGTTTATGCATTACATAATTGGCCTGAATTACCTTTAGGTCATTTTGGAGTTTCTACAGGTCCAATGATGGCAGCAGTTGATGAGTTTGATATCATTGTTAAAGGAAAGGGGGGACATGCAGCAATCCCTGACTTAGGTGTAGATCCAGTTATCATTGCTGCACAAATAATAAATGCAGTTCAAACAATAATTAGTAGAGTTACTAGCCCAATAGATAAAGCGTTAATTAGTATTACAAAGGTTCATGCTGGAAGTGCGTATAATGTTATTGATGATGAAGTTTTTTTAGGTGGTACTGTTAGAACATTTAAAGAAAAAACAAGACTATTAATACAAAATAAACTTAATGATACTGCTAAAGGAATTGCTCAAGCGAATGGAGGGGATATTGAATTTATTTACAAACCTGGATATCCACCTACTGTTAATACTAAAGATGAAAGTATTTTTGCAAGTGAAGTAGCAAAAAATTTAGTTGGAGATAAAAATGTAATAACAGATGTTGAACCTTCAATGGGAGGAGAAGATTTTTCATATTTTTTAAATAAAAAACCTGGATCTTATTTATATATAGGTCAGAAAGATGAAAATCATGAAGCGCACTTACATACTACCAAATATGATTTTAATGACAATCTTTTACCAGTAGGAGTAAATTTTTGGGTTGATTTAGTAAAAAGTTTTTTTGCTAAATAAGCATGAGTAACATTAGTTACTTATCAATAAAAACTATAATTATACACGAAATTAGAGAATATTTTAAAGAATTTCAATTTACTATTATAGCTCCTTTAATAACTACAATTATATTCGTATTTATTTTTTCAACTCTTGATACTTATTATTCTTTAAGTTCTTCTAATGGAATTTATCTTAATTTTCTTATTCCAGGCATTATTATGACAGTAGTTATGCAAACAAGCTTCAATTATATTTCTGAAGTTATAATTAACATGAAACAAATTGGCTCTTTTGAGGATTTTTTAATGTCTCCAATATCAAGGATTGAACTATTTTTTTCTTTTATGATTTCCTCAATATTTATAGGTTTATGTGTGGGATATATTAACTTACTCGTTCTTTATTTTTTTTCTGAGTTTGAGACTATAAATTATTTGTCATTAACTTTTTATCTTCTTCTTTGTATTTTAATTTTTTCCTCATTAGGTGCTTTAACAGGTTTCTTATCATATAGTTGGGACTCACAAAGTACTGTCTCAAATTTTTTTATAGTCCCTATAAGTTTTCTTTCTGGTTCTTTTTTTAATATTAACACTATTGATAACGATTATTCATTTATACTTAAATATAACCCTATTTATTATTTAGTAGATGGTTTTAGATCTTCATTTTATTTTGATAAACAAATAAATTTATATGGCAATATTTATATTTTAATGATTACATTTCTAATTATATCTTCTAGTCTATATATATTTAATAAAGGTTTTAGAGTTATTAAATAATATGGATTTTATTTTATATTTTTTAGATTTCATTCAACTTAAAATAGAGCATAATTTCTATTTTAGCTTAATAATATTTCTTTCTTTAATGATATTATATAACTCATTTTCCCTTCCAGGTAATCCAATTTTTATGACTTCAGCTGGTTTTCTTTATGGAATAGGAATTGGGTTTTCTATTTCAATTATTGGAATAGTTTTGGGAAGTTTAATATTTTATCTATTTGTATCTTTTCTATTTAAAAAAATTTTTCCTTCTTTTTATAATAAATATTCATCTAAAGCTCATTCATATCTATCTGACTCTACATTTGAATATTTAATTATTTTTCGAATGATTCCAGGCTTTCCTTTAATTGTTCAGAATTTAGTATTAACTATTTTAAAAATAGATAAACTAAAATTTATTATTTCATCTATTATTGGTTTCTCACCTCTTGTTTTTGCTTTTGTATATTTTGGTAAGCAACTAAATAATATTAGTAAATTAGAATCATTTACTTTTTCAGATATATTTTCTTTAGAAATATTAATTTTAATTTTTTTATTAATCCTGTTAATTTCTATAAGAATTATTTATGTAAAAAAAAGACCCTCTAAATAAAGAGGGTCTTCAATAATATGTATTATTTTCTATCGTCTAAATAAAGCGTATAAAATACCTAGAGTAATAATTCCAATTAAGCCACTTCCGCCTAAATCAGCAACAAGTGCAGAAAT
This sequence comes from Alphaproteobacteria bacterium, assembly GCA_045560915.1. GTDB lineage: Bacteria > Pseudomonadota > Alphaproteobacteria > HIMB59 > MarineAlpha5-Bin3. Next base: position 27,409 of record JBJKYT010000036.1, on the reverse strand, counting down.
ATTATCAATAGTATCAGCTCCAATAAAAGGAACTGCAGGGCCAAAAATTACACCCAATACTACACTAAGCGGAATAACCGTCATAGCTACGTCCATTATACCTCTAAGAAAACTTTTAACTGTATCCATCATGGTTGAACTCCTTTGTTTTTAAGAAGATTATCTACGCAAATATAGCCAAACAATGATACCAATGGCAATAATACCAACAAGACCATCTTGACCTAATTTTGCAGTTAGCGCGATAATATTGTCTAGAATCCCAACTCCAATATACGGAACTGCTGATCCAAATATAATTTCGAGTACTACAGCCGCAGCAATCAACAGAAGGCCTACTTCCGTTATTTGCCTTAACCAACTCTTAACAGTATCTAACATACTTATTCTCCTCGAATTAGTTTATCACGTTACTTAGGCTTTTCCTAAGTGAGGATCTCAATATATTTTTTGTTTGATGTTACTAATTAAAAAAAACTAATAGTTACTAAATTATTGAAAAATAGTAATTATTTTAAATATTTTTATCTTTTTTTTATTGGAATCGCGAATATTTATAGTTTATTTACTAAAGTATTGAAATATATAAATTATTTTAATAAATTATTAAATTTTACATGTTTTTAAATTATCAATTATAATCTATTAAAAACGGCTTAAAATAGTCTTTTTTTAACTCTTTTTTTTTTGTATGCTCATTTTTACTTAGAAAGCTTGGGAATTTTATTCTTTTTTTTAGATAATTTCGTTTAAAGGAATATATGATTAAATCTAGATTGTTATGATTAGAATATTGTTATTGTTTTTAGTAGTTTTTTTTATTTTATTAATTTTTAATAATAATGCAAAAAAAAAGAATAAAAACACGGGAATATATAAAAAATTAATTATAGCTCTTGTCATATTTGCAGTTATATTTTTATTAGCAACATCAGGTAGATTTATTTTACCTCAAATTTTACAAATATTAAAGATTGGCGCCCCTTTTTTAACAAAATTTATTGGTCTATAATTTAATGCTTAGGTTTAATAGAAGCCATCTTCCTCTAGATCAAAAAATGCAAGATTTTTGGGATATTAATGGTTTTTTGGTTATAGAAGATTTTTATGCTCATGAGGAATGTGATAAGTTAATTTATAAATCAGAAAAATTAATAGATGATTTTGACGCTGACTCAGTAAAATCTATTTTTGATACAAAAAATCAAAATCATGTAGATGACAACTATTTTTTAGAATCAGGAGATAAAATTAGATTTTTTTTTGAGGATAAAGCTTTTGATAATGAAGGGAATCTCGTTAATGATAAAAAATTTGTAATTAACAAAATTGGTCATGCTCTCCATGACTTAGATGAAGATTTCTATAATTTCTCTCATAGATCAGATTTAGATGATATTGCTAAGAAAATTAATATTTCCAAACCTTTATTATTGCAATCTATGTATATTTTTAAACAACCAAATATTGGTGGTGAAGTAGTTTGTCATCAAGACTCTACTTTTTTATATACAGAACCAGAAAGTGCTGTAGGTTTTTGGGTAGCTTTAGAAGATGCTAATATAGATAACGGATGTTTGTGGGTAGCACCAGGTGGACATAAAGGACCATTAAGAAAATTGTTTACTAAAATTGATAATGTAATGACCCTTAAGACACTTGATAATACTCCTTTTGAAGAAACAACAACACCTTTAGAAGTAAAAAAAGGATCTTTAGTTTTGTTACATGGAAGGCTGCCTCATTATTCATGTGAAAACACTTCTAATAAATCACGTCATGCATATACTCTTCATGTTATTGATGGAAATTGTAAATATTCATCTAATAATTGGTTACAAAGATCTAGTATGCCATTACAAGGATTTATTTGATAAAGAAAAAAATTATTTTAGACTGTGATCCAGGTCATGATGATGCAGTAGCTATAATGCTTGCAATTGCAAATAACGAAATAGATTTATTAGGAATTACTTGTGTAGGGGGAAATACAACATTAGAAAATACTAAACTTAATGCATTAAAAATATGCTCTTTACTAAACCGAGAAGATATACCAATATATGCAGGAGCAGATAAACCAATTGTCTATGATTTAGTTACAGCAGAACATGTACATGGAAAAAGTGGATTAGATACTGATGGTGATCCAATTACATTAGATAAAAATCATAAAATCCAAGATTTACATGCTGTAGATTTTATAATTAAGACTTGTAAAAATTCTGATGAACCTATCTATTTATGTCCAACGGGACCACTAACAAACATTGCATTAAGTCTTAAAAAAGATCCTTCTATAAAAGATAAAATAAAGGAAATAATTTTTATGGGAGGTGCTGCTTTATGTCTTGGCAATATTACTCCTTCTGCTGAGTTTAATATATACGTTGATCCACATGCAGCAAATATTGTTTTAAATTCTGGTATTGCAATCACTATGATGGGATTGGATGTTACACATAAGGTAAATGTAAATGATAGTATTATTAATTCTATAAAATCTAATAATAATAAAGCTTCAATATTTTTTGCAGATTTAATGAATTTTTATTCAAGATTTCATAGAGATTTATATAAATCAAATGAATCTCCACTGCATGATCCCTGTGTAATTGCATATTTATTTAGTCATAAGTTATTCCAAGGAAAAAAAGTGCACGTCCAAGTTGAAGAAAAATCAGAATTAACAAGGGGTGAAACAGTTGTAGATTGGTTAGGAGTTAAGAAACTTCAACCAAACTGTAATGTTATAACTGAAGCAGATTCAGAAACTTTTTTTAAAATTTTAAAAAATGAATTATCTAAATTAAACTAAATGCCTCAGCTATTTTCCCAGCAAGCAAAGAATTATTTATAATTAAAGTTTTATTTGCTTCAAGAGTTTTATTTTTAGAAAGTTTATTGATTTCATTAATTAAAAAAGGCGTTAAATCTTTTCCTCTTATATTTTTTTGTTTAGCTTTTTCAACTGACTTAAATATCCATTTTTCAATTAATTTTTTTTCAATATTTTGACCTTTAGGAATTTTATTAAATATAAGTATAGAAGATTGATGGTTTAAATTATTAATTAACTTTAGATAATTAGCTATATCATTAATTTTTTTAAAGTTTTGATCAACAGAGTAAGTAGTTTCTTCATACCAAAAACCTGGCATAAAATTTGAATTATAAGATATTCTTGGAATTCCTAAAGTTTCAAGTTTTTCATATGTTTTTTCTAAATCAAGAATTGATTTTGCTCCACTAGACACAACAAACATTTTAGTTCTACTAAGTTCCGTTAAATCTGCTGAAATATCACTATTATTTTCTGAATCTAAATGAACGCCACCAATACCTCCAGTTGCAAAAAAATTTATACCAATTTTTGAAGCAATGTTAATCGTAGCAGCAACCGTTGTAGCTGCATTTTTCTTATTAAATAGCGATAGTGCGATATTATGTAATGAGACTTTTTCAACATTCTTTGTGCTAGCTAATATTTCAATGTCATCTTTGTCTAAGCCAATTTTTATTATTCCATTAATTATTCCTATAGTAGCAGCAATGCCACCACTTTCTTCAACAGCTTTAATAGATTCATTTGCTACACTAATATTATCTGGATAAGGTAATCCATGACTGATTAAAGTACTTTCTAAAGCTACAATAGGTTTATTATTTTGAATAGCTTCTTTTATTTTGGAAGTTATTTTTATTTGATTATTATTCATATAATTTTTCTTTGTTAATTTTGATTTTATTACTTATATTTTTAATACTTTTAAAATTTATTTTTGCATTCTTTTTACTTTTAACATGCATAATTCCCATCGCAATACCTAGCGACAAAGATTTTTCTAATGTATAATTTTTTGATCGATAATAAATATAATTTCCAGCCATTGCATCTCCAGCACCATTTTCATTAACTATTTTAACTCTTGGAGGTTTTATGGATATTAATTTTGAATACTCATATGCGTATGTTTTATTACCACCATTTGAAACAATTAAATTAATATTTGGATTTATAGAAATAATAAATTTAATTGATTGATTAATATTTCGAATATTAGTTAAAGTAAATAATTCTTCTTTATTTAGGATCAAACAATTAATTTTTTTTAATGAATCTTTAATTTTGTAAACTTTGAAAGGTGAAGTTCCACAAATTATAATTTTATTATTTTTATAATATTTATTTATAATATTTTTTATAAATATATTTGAGAAATTTAAATCAAAAATTAGATTTTTATTTTTAAATTGAAAATTAATAATTTTATTTTTAAATAATTCATATGCCTCAGTATTTGCTATACCTAGTTGAAATTTTTTAAGTTTATTTATTAAAATACCATAATATCTCTTTTGAATTTTGTTATTTAAAGATACAAAATTGATTCCTATTTTTTTTAGGTATCTAATGGTTTCTCTATCTGATTTTATTGAACACAAACTAACATTTTCATGTTTTGAAATAACTCTTGCTACATTGTGCGCAACACCTCCATAGCTTTCACTATGTTTTATAGGATTAGTTCTGTACTTTATTAAATCATTTTTTAGCTCAAAAACAAAATCTTGATGAATGGCTCCAAAGAAGATAAAATTATTATTAATTTGTTTCATATAAATATATATCACTAATATGTCAGTTTTTGAAGAACAGCCACCATTAATTAATCTTAGTGAATTATCTAAATGGCTAAAAAATAATTATAGTTATCTGAATTTTAAAAATATTAAATTAACATCTTTAAATAGTGAAAGAGATAAAAATTTTTTATTACAAGGAGTAAATAATACTAAATATGTAATTAAAATTTCAAATCCAAAAGAATCCTTAGATCAATTAAAATATCAAGATATATTAATTAACTATTTAAGATCAAATAAAAAATTAAAAAGTATTTATCCAAAAATTTGCCATAAAAAAATTTTATTTTTAAAAGATAAAAAAAACAGAAACTGTGCAGTTCGTATTCTTACTTATATTGAAGGTAATATGTACGCCAAATCAAAGATAAATACTAAAATAGAAGAATCTTTTGGCAAAATATTAGCTTTACAATCAAACCATCTTCAAAGCTTTATTCACAAAGATTCTATTAGAAAATTTGATTGGGATCCTTCAAACATTAAATGGACTAAACATTTTTTAAAATTATTTAAAGGTTTTGAAAGAAAACTTATTAAAGATTCAATTAATCAATATGAACATTTTGTTCTAAAAAATATAAAGAATTTAAAATTTTCTGTAACACATGGAGATCCAAATAATTATAATATTGTTGTATCAAATGATAAAATTATTGGTTTAATTGATTTTGGTGATTCAATTTATGCTCCTTCAATTAATGATTTATCAATAGCATTATCTTATGCTTTAATGAGTAGTAATAATTTTTATGAATCTCTTAAAAACATTGTTGGTAGTTACAATAATATTAATCCGTTAACTAAAGATGAAATATATTCATTACTAGGTTTAATTAAATCTCGCTTAACGATTACTTTGGTAATGGCAGCTAAACAAAGAAAAAAATATCCTAATAATAAATATTTAAGTATTAGTGAAAAAAATGCTTGGTCATTGATGTCTAAATTACATCAAATTGACCCATATTTTTTTATCGCTGTTATAAAAGAGATTTGTAATTTAGATCCAATAGATAATTTTAATGAAATTTTTCAATTAATTAAAAATCAACAATATGAAAACATATTTAATTTTGAACTTAATGACATTAATAAAAAAATTTTAAATTTTGATAAAAAAAGTTTTTTATTAAAATCTAATCCCTCAAATAATAAATTAAATATTTTAGTTAAAAAATTCTTAAAAGATGATGTGGGAATTGGTTTATATAATGAAAAGAGAAAAATTTATAAAAGTAATCATTATATTTCTACATTAAATACATCAGAAAAAAGAGATATTCATTTAGGTATTGATATATTTATTAAAGAAGGAACTCAAATACGAGCACCTCTTGATGGAAAAGTTTCTATTTTACATAATAACAATTTTAAATATGATTATGGACCAACATTAATATTAGAACACAAGATTAAAAATTTTAAATTTTACACACTTTATGGTCATTTATCTAAAAAATGTCTTAAGAAACTTAAAATTGGACAAACTATTAAGAAAGGAGACTGGATAGGTGAAATAGGGGGGTACAAAGTTAATGGAAATTGGCCTCCACACTTGCATTTTCAAATTTTACTTTCTTTACTGAATGAAGTTAATAATTTTCCAGGGGTTGGTGAAGAATATTTAATTGATGTATGGAAGCAAATATCACCTGATCCAAACATTATTTTAAAAATCCCTCAATCTTTTTTATATAATAAAGAAAAAAAAGAAAAAGTATTATCAAAAAGAATTAAAAATATAGGAAAAAATTTATCAATTTCATATAAAGAACCTCTACATATTCTTGAGGCTAAAGATCAATATTTTTATGATGAAGAAGGAAGAAAATATCTAGATTGTGTAAATAACATTTCACATGTTGGTCATTCTAATTCAGATGTACACAAAGCTTTAGTAGAACAAAATTTAAAATTGAATACTAATACACGTTATCTTTATAATATTATTAATGAATATAGTGATAGATTGTTACGAACATTTCCAAAAAAATTAAATAAAATATTTTTTGTTTGTACTGGATCTGAAGCTAATGATTTAGCATTAAGAATTGCAAAAACATATACAAAAGGGAATAATGTATTAGTAATGGACAATGCTTATCATGGCCATACTAATACATTAATTGATTTAAGTCCTTACAAATTCAAAAACAAAGGTGGCGAGGGCAAAAAGAAAAATGTTCACGTATTAAGAATGCCTGATGAAATAAGAGGCAAATGGACAAGTAAGAAAAAAAATTGGTTAACTAACTATATTAATGAGGCAAAAGAACTAATAAATAAAAACTTCACTAAGGACAATTTATTATCCTCATTTTTCTTTGAAAGTATTTTAGGATGTGGAGGCCAAGTTGTATTACCTAAAAATTACCTTAAAAATATTATTAAATTAGTAAGACAAAAAAATGCTTTATGTATAGCAGACGAGGTACAAACAGGTTTTGGTAGAGTGGGGAATAATTTCTGGGCATTTGAAGAACATGGAATTGTTCCTGATATTGTAACATTAGGAAAACCAATGGGAAATGGACATCCTATTGCAGCTGTTGTTACTACAGAAAAAATTGCAAACAGTTTTAATAATGGAATGGAATATTTTAATTCATTTGGAGGGAATCCCGTATCATGTGCAGTAGGCAATGCTGTGTTAGATGTTATTGATAATAAAAATTTACAGCTTTATGCCAAAGAAGTTGGTAATTATTTAATTAATAAATTAAATAAATTAAAATTAAAATTTCCTCATTCAATTAGTAATATAAGTGGTAGAGGATTGTTTATTGGCATAGATTTAATCAAAAATTCTAATACTTTACTCCCTAATCCAAATTTAGCTTCTCAATTAATTAATAATTTAAGACATAAAGGTATATTATTAAGCACTGATGGACCATTTAATAATGTTATAAAGATAAAACCACCAATGGTTTTTAATAAAAAAAATGCTGATGTTTTATGTAGTGAGATTAATAATTTTTTAATTCATAAAAATAAAAAATAATCCATAAAACAACATCAAAAAACCCATAATATTATCAATATAAAACCAAACTTTTTTTGATTTAATATATTTAGATAAAAATTTTGAAAAATAACCTAAAGTAAAGAAAAATATAAAACTTGCAACTATAGCACCTAAACCAAAATAAAATTTATTATCAAAATTTACTGAAATCGATCCTAGTAATACAACTGTATCTAAATAAACATGAGGATTAGCATAAGTAATAGCAAGTGTTGTGAATACTATTTTATTTAAGGATGATTCTTTAAATTCTTTATTTTCAATATTGTGACTATTTGAATTTTTAATTTTATTAATTCCATATAAAATTAACCAAATTCCACCAATAAGCTTCATAGTTATTATTAAAGAATCATTTAAATTTAGTAAGCTATTTGATAGATAAATTCCGCAAACAATAAGCAAACTATCTGATAAACTACATAATAACACTACAATTAGGATGTAATTCTTCTTCAATCCTTGATTTATTACATATAAATTTTGCGGTCCAATTGCAATAATTAGAGATGATCCAATTATAAATCCTTGTATAAAATCTGATATACTCATATTGTAAAAATCATAAATTAAACTAATTTATATAAATGCGAATAATCTTAACTATACCATTTATAATTTTTTTCACCACATCTCTTAGTGCTGAAATAAAAAAACCTAATCCTAACATTCAACCTGAAGATGTTGTTAAAATACAGCTAAATTCATTAATGCAAAACAATGAACCTTATTTAAATGCTGGAATAGAACAAACTTGGGAGTTTGCTCATCCTTCAAATAGGGCCTTTACTGGACCAATTGAGAAATTCACTCAAATGATTTATGCTCCATTTTACTCTGTAATGATAAATCATGAAAAACATAATATTCTTGAAGTTAAAGTTGAAGAAAACACAGCATATTTTTTTATAGAACTTACATCAGATGAAGGAAAAATGTATGGGTTTCAATGGACTTTAAATAAAGTTTTGGAAGATGGTATATATAAGAATTGTTGGATGACTATAGGGGTAACTCAACCAATGCTTTTATCAAGTTCTTCTTAATTTGTTTTTTAAAGGATATAATTAAAATTATGTGTGGACGATATATTCAATTAATTAATTCTAATAAAATTAAAAAAAAATTTGATATAAAATCATTATTTAATGAAAATTTTCAGTCATATAATATTGCTCCTTCTCAAAATTCTTTAATTATTACTAATAATGAAAAAATTGATTTAGAAAGTGCTAATTGGGGATTTACTTTTAATGATAAAAAATCAAATATTTTAAAAAATGTAATAAATAGTAGAATAGAAACTTTAAAAGAAAAATATCTATTCAAAGATTCATATTTAAAGAGAAAGTGTTTAGTACCTTCTAATGGTTATTATGAATGGTTTAAAAATAAAGATGAAAAAACACCCTATTTTATTAATATACCCAATTGTGAAACAATGTATTTTGCTGGAATATGGAAATATAATAATTTTAAAGAGAATATAAAAAAAAATTTTACAATAATTACTAAAAAATCAAATAATAAACTTAATGAAATTCATGATAGAATGCCAATTATTTTATCTCAAAATGAAGGAGAAAATTATATCAATGACTACAATTCTTCTTATTTAGACAAAGAATTTACTTCATCAATTGAAGAGAATATTGATTTTTATTCTATAAGTAAATATGTTAATAATCCTTTAAATAATTCTATAGATTGTATAAAACCATTAAATTAATATATATTACTTTAACTTTGATTAACTATGCAAACTCTTAAATATTTTATTCAACTTAGATTTTTAGAAAAAAATGAAACTTGGATGATGTTATTTTCCTTAGGTTTATTATATTGGTTATTTAATCCATCTATACCAATGACTTTGGTAATGATAATACCTTTGTTATTTGCTACAACTCTAAAGAAATAAGTATTTTAATTATTTATTTTTAATATTAATATATAATAACTATTTACTTAGTATATTTTTTATAGTAAATTTACTTAATTAGGTTTAATAATGTTTGAAAAAAATAAAAAAGTGGAAAATTCAGATAAAAGTTCTATGGATGTATTTAGACCCGCAAAAGGCAGTGCAAAAGTTATTATTGGTAATGGGGTAACATTAAAAGGTGATATTACTGAGGCTGATGAAGTGCAAATTGATGGCACAGCTGATGTCACTATGAAAACTGACAACTTAATTGTTGGTGCTACTGGCAAAACTAAAGGAACTATTGAAGCTCATAATGCCGACATATGGGGAGAGGCAGACGGTGATATCAAAGTATCAGGAACACTTACTATTCAAGAAGCTGGGTCCGTTTCTGGAACTATTGAATATCAAAATTTGCAAATAAAATTAGGTGGAAAAATTAATGGGGACATTAAAGTTTCTGATAAAATTAAAAATATAAAAGATATTTCTAAAAAAGAAGACTCATCCTCAAACAAATCTCTTCAAGACGGTATATCTAATTAAATACCTTCCATTTTGTGAATAAAATTCCTCATATTAAGTTAAGCTTAATTAATGGTGAAATATTTGATTCAAAAAATATAGAAAATAAAACTATCCTTTTTTTTTATCCTAAAGCAGATACTCCTGGGTGCACTATTGAAGCTAATGAATTTCAATTAAAATTAAATCAATTTAAAAAGATAGGTTTTGCAATTATTGGGTGTTCCAAAGATCCTATAAAAAAAAATATAGACTTTGCTAAAAAATTTAATTTAAAATATCAATTAGCTTCTGATTTAAATGATGCTTGTGAAAAATTAGGAATATGGGTTGAAAAATCTATGTATGGAAAAAAATATTTTGGAATAGATAGATCAACATTTATTATTGATACTAATGGTAAAATTTTATTTTCTTGGAATAAAGTTAAAGTTAAGGGGCATGTAGATGAAGTACTATCAGTTTCCAAAAGTCTATAACTAAATATTTATTCTATTTTTCCTAAATCTTTTTGTCTTTTAATTACAAACATACCACTTAAAGTTATTATTACAGCTCCAATAATCATATTTAAAGTTGGAATTTCTTTTAATATTATATAACCAAAAATTATTCCAAAGATAATCACTGAATATCTGGCTGTAGCAGTTAATGATAATGGGGCATAAAAAATAGTCATAACTGAAAAAAGATAACCAAAAGTTAAAAAAATACTAGAAAAAAGTATATTTAAAATTTGATTTAATTGAATGTTAAAACCAAAATATATAGAGCTGATTCCTGAAAATAAAGTCATTAATATTGAGGTAACTAATATTATTTCGAAGCTATTTTTTTTGTTAACAATATTTTTTGTCAGGATATCTCTAATAGTTAAAAATATTGCTGCTAATATTGGTAAGATAAAAAGATAATTAAAATTTATACCTTGAGGTCTAATTATTAATATAACTCCGATAAATCCTATGATTACGGCTGTCCATCTTCTAATTCCTACTTTTTCTTTTAAAAAAAGATAGGCGAATATTGTCACAAAAAATGGGTTTGTCATTAATAATGTATAAACTAGTGAAACAGGCATTAAAATTAATCCTGTAAAGAAAAATAAAGCTGTAATTACTTCATAAATTCCTCGTAGATTATATTTCTTATTTTTTATAATTGTTAAACAATTTTTTTTTTCAAATAATGTCAAATATAAAATTATAAAAAATGTTGAAAATAATCCTCGTATAAAAATTATATTAAATATTACATAATTATTTTCTATATTTTGAACTTCGAATTTAACGATAGTATCATTTATTGCAAAACATAATTGTCCGGCAATCATTAATATTATTCCTATTATTGAATATGAAAATAATGTATTAGCTTTCATTGAAAAAATATTTATAAAATAATTATGTTAAAATCTAATTCTTCACATCATCTATATGGTTTTACTGATTTAAAGTCATTAAATGAAAGAGGCCCCTTAATAATTAGTTCTGGAAAAGGCATATATGTTTTTGATATTCATAATAAGAAATACTTAGATGCTAATTCTGGATTATGGAATGCTTGTGCAGGATTTGATCATCCAGGTTTAGTTGAAGTAGCAAAAAAACAATATGAAAAATTTGCTGGTTACCATTCTCTTTTTGGACGACTATCAGAAGAAACTATAACTCTTTCCGATAAAATTATAGAAGTTTCTCCATTTGATGATGGTAGAGTTTTTCTATGTAATTCAGGATCTGAAGCCAATGATACTATGATTAAAATGTTGTGGATGTTAAATTTAAGAAAAGGCAATCCGCATAAAAGAAAAATTATATCAAGAATTAATGGTTATCATGGTGTTACTTTAGGAGCTTCATCTCTAACTGCTAAACCCTACAATGAAGTTTTTGGATTTCCACTTAAGGATTTTATTCATACTGATTGTCCTCATTTTTGGAAATATGGTCTAGAAAACGAAACTGAAGAAAATTTTACTAAAAGAATGGCTGACAATTTAGAAACTTTAATTTTAAAAGAGGACCCTAATACAATTGCAGGATTTATTGCTGAACCTGTTCAGGGTGCAGGAGGTGTTATTCCTCCTTCAAAAAATTATTTTGATTTAATACAGCCAATTTTAAAAAAATATAAAATACCATTAATTGCGGATGAGGTTATTTGTGGTTTTGGAAGAACTGGTAATTTATGGGGCTGTGAAACTTACAATATAAAGCCAGATATAATAATAGCGTCTAAATGTTTAACGGCAGGTTTTTTTCCAATGGGTGCAGTAATTGTTAAAAAAGAGTTAGCAGATGAATTTCAAGACATTTCAGAAAAAGAAGAGGAATTTCCTCATGGATTTACAGCTGGTGGACATCCAGTTGGTTGTGCAATTGCACTAAAAGCCATTGATATAATATTAAATGAAGGATTGTTAGATAATGTTAAATATGTATCTCCTTATTTTCATGAAAGACTTAATGAATTTAATGATTATGAACATATTGGTGAAACAAGAGGAATAGGATTAATGGCCGCATTAGAAATGGTTAAAGATAAAAAAACTAAAGAGCCTTTTGAAGGAAATATGAATATGGGAGATAAAGTAGCTAATATGTCTATTGATAATGGTTTAATATGTAGACCTTTAGGACCAGCTATTGTTTTGTGTCCTCAATTTATTATAACTAAAAATCAAATAGATGAAATGTTTGATAGTCTCCACAAGACGATAAAAGAAGCTTTTAATTAATCTAATTATTATCGTATTTTACAATAAAACCTGAATATTTTACATTACTGATAATTTGATTTGGAAATCACACCTTCAACCAAAGACATTTGAGGGCCACTTTTTGATTTTTCAGTAATGTTTAAAATATTTTTTATGTTTCCTTGAACTATAGCCTCAACTTCATCTTTGTTAGCTAAATTTTGCACATAGCCATTTAAACCTAAAGAAATAGCTAAATTACTAAACCAATGTCTAAATCCAACATTTTGTACTTTTCCTTTAATAATAAGTCTATAAGTTTTAATTTCTGTATCATTCATATATTTAATTTAATATAAGTATTAAAAATCTAGTTACAATTCAAACGTTATAAATAATGCAAAAAAGTATATTAATAGCTTCTCTTTCAATTATAATTTCAAGTGTTTTTTTTGTTATTAATGATGCTATAATAAATTATCTATCAGTAAATCAAATTCAATTTTATCATTTTGTTTTTTATGGATCCCCAGCTTATTTAATTGTTCCGTTATTTCTTTATTTTAAAGGAAATTTTAAAGAACACTTATCTTCCAGTAATTATTATATTCTTTTAATTAGGAGTTTATTATTTGCTCCCATGCCTTTTTTAACTTTTATTGCGCTAAAAAATATTAGTCTACCAGAATTTACTACTCTTAACATGGCAGCACCTTTATTTGCCTCTATTTATGCTTATTTTTTTTTAAATGAAAAATTTAATAGATATTTATATCTTTCATTATTAATTGGTTTTTTAGGTGTAATTTTTGTAGTTCAGCCAGGATTTAAAAATTTTAATATATATTTCTTAGTAGTATTATTTGGCGTTATATTAATTACTTCAACAACAACAATAGTTAATAAATTTCATAATATTTCAACTGCTTTAGGTTTTTTTATATATGGAGGTTTAATTATTCATATTTTATCATTTTTGCTATTTATTTATGATCCAATAAAGGTTGATCTAAATGTTTTTATTTTAATTACTATTGCTTCAATTTTAATAAATATAGCGATATTTTTAGCAACTTTTGCATTTAAAAAAGCACAAAAACATTATTCTTCTGTTTTTTGTTTAGTCTATCTTCAGATAGTATGGTCTTCGATAATTGGATATTTTATTTTTAATGAATATCTTAACACTTTAGCTTTATTGGGCGCTTTATTCATAATAATAAGTGGTTTAATTTCTATACCCGGTCAATTTTATCAATTAAAAGATAAATCTAGTGAATAATTTTATTTATATATTTGTTTTTCTTTTTATTTCTAATTTATGTTTTGCTAATGATATTGAAATTCTATCTGACATTCCTGGTAATGGTTTAAAGATTGAAGAACATTATAAAATTACTGTAAATTACAGAGGTTTTTTGGAAAATGGAATTGAATTTGATAGTAGTTTTAAAAGAAACCAACCTTTTATATTTCAAATAGGATTAAGGCAGGTAATTCCTGGATGGGAAATAGGTTTAAAAGATATAAGAGTTGGAGGTAAAAGAAAAATAAAAATTCCTCCTAATTTAGCTTATGGAAAAAATGGAGTAGGGGATTTAATTCCACCAAATTCTACATTAATTTTTGAAATAGAGATTATTGATGCCATACCTCCTGGTTACAAAAAAGTTTTTTCATACCAATTATTAAATAAAAAAAAAGATGGATTTAAAATTATAGATATAAGGACTTTAGAAGATAGAGAAGAGACTGGAATTATAAAAGGCTCTCTTCAAATGACTGCATTTGATAATAAAGGTAATTTTAATTCAGAGTTTATAAAGTTTTTTGAAAAAAAAATTAAACCAAAAGACCATGTAATTTTTGTTTCTAAAACAGGGGATATTTCATCAATTTTAGCAAACGGTTTTGTTGAACAATTGGGTAAAAAAAATATTTATACTTTAGTTGGCGGTATAGATAAATGGATCCTTGAAGGAAGAAAATTAAAAAAATAGCTCAACAACCCTCAATTATAATCAAATTTCCTATTGAATTTTCTTCTCTTATCTTTTTTACTGGTTCATATTCTGAAGAATTATGAAAATCTTTAGCTAACTTAAAAGAAGGAAATTTAATTACCACTGTTCTTTCATAATCCCAATTTCCAAGCATTTTTTCATATTTTCCACCTCTTACTAAATATTGTCCACTATATTTTTCTACAATAGAAGTTACCTTATTAAGATATTCTTTATATTTTTCTTTGTCCGTAATATTTGCCTGAACAATTATATATGCTGCCATAATACATATATTTATTTCATATAACTAATATATGCAATAAATTAGATAAAATTATTTTTTACTTAAATACTATTGATTTTGTTTTAAACTATAATAATTATATATTTAGATAAAATAAGGAGCTTTATTCAATGATTAGAATACTATTTATATTTTTTGCTATTATTTCTTTCAATAATTCTGCATTTGCTGAGTCTAGACTTCAAACAATCCTAAAAAATGGAGAAATTAGAGTTGGAACAACTGGAGATTGGAATCCTATGACAGTAAAAGATCCCGCTACTAATGAATATATAGGTTTTGAAATAGAAATAGTTAAACAGTTAGCAAAAGATATGGACGTAAATCTTGTTATAATACCAACTGAATGGAAAACATTAGTTAATGGTATTGTTTCTAATAAATATGATATTTCAACTAGTGCATCACTTAGTGCAAAGAGAGCTCTTTCAACAGGTTATACAGACTCATATTTTAAACTTGCAACAGTTCCTCTAACACTAAAAAAGAATTTAAATAAATTCCAAAATTGGGACGATATAAACAAACAAGGCGTTAAAGTTGCTGTTACTTTAGGAACTACTCAAGAAATTCAGGCTAAAGAAATATTTCCTAACGCTACATTAAATATTATTGAATCTCCAGCTAGAGATTTTCAAGAAGTCTTAGCAGGAAGATCTGAAGTGCATATAACATCTAATATAGAAGCTGCGACTTTAGTTGAGCAATATCCTGAAATGGCAATTATTCCTGTTAGTGAACCTAAATATCCTACCCCTCTTGCCTGGTTGACACCCCAAGACGACCAAGTATGGATTAATTATTTAAATCATTGGATTTCTATTAAAAAATCTCAAGGTTTTTTTCAACAAATGATGGAAAAATATCAACTTAAAAGTTTGTAGCAACTGTTTTTACTTTACTAATTTTTTTTTTCTATAATATAACTACTTGGTGAAATTTCTTTATATTTTATTATTATTATCATTAACTTCATGTTCTAGTAATTATAATTGGGGATGGTATATATTAGATCCTAGACTTGAAAGTGGATTAACTAATCTTGAGTTTTTAATTAGCGGTTTAGGTCTAACGATAAGTATTTCTTTAATATCTATAATTATTTCTATTTTCATAGGTTTTTTTATTGCATTACCAGGTTTAAGTAACAATAAATTATTAATTTTAGTTAATAGATCTTATATAGAATTTTTTAGAGCTGTTCCTTTGTTAGTACTTTTACTTTGGGTATATTATGGTTTACCGGTAATTTTTGGTATTAGCATAGGTGCTTTTATGGCTGGTATTATTTCTCTTTCATTGAGTGATGCAGCATTTGAAGCTGAAATTTTTAGAGCAGGATTACAATCTATTGGTTCAGGACAAAAAGATGCAGCAAAATCTATTGGTTTAAGTAAAGCACAAGAAATGAGATTAATCATTCTGCCTCAAGCAATAAGAATTATTCTACCTGCAATAGGCAATCAATTTGTTTATGTTTTAAAAATGTCGTCCTTGGTGTCTATTATTGGTTTAGCTGATCTTACAAGAAAAGCTAATGAATTAGTTGTTACAGTTTATAGACCTTTAGAAATTTATACCTTTTTAGTTTTAGAATACTTTGTTTTAATTTTGATTATTTCTTATTTCATAAGAAAATTAGAGAAAAAATTAAAAATCAATTCTTAAATTTTTTTCTGCGGCTAATTGAATTATAAATTGCCATGCTGTTCTTCCTGTTCTATTACCTCTTTGAACAGACCATTGTATAGATCTTTTTTCAATATCTTGATTATATGAAATTTTATAATGATTGCAGTAATTTTTGATAATATCCAAATAAACACTTTGATCTAGATTGTGAAATCCTATCCATAGTCCAAATCTATCACTTAAACTTATTTTTTCATCGACACTTTCATCTGTATGAATAGCTGATGATCTTTCATTATCAATCATATCTCTTGGCATTAAATGTCTTCTATTTGAAGTTACATATAAAATGATATTTGTTGGTTGATTTTGAATACTTCCATCAAGAGTAGATTTAATGATTTTATATTCATTATCAATTTTTTCAAATGATAAATCATCAATAAAAATAATAAATCTTTTTTTTGAATATTTAGAAATTTTTTTATAAATTGATTCAATATCAAAAATATCATTTTTGTTTAGTTGAATTAATTTTAAATTTTTATAACTTTTTGATAGTTTAATAAATATAGATTTAATTAAAGTACTTTTGCCGTTACCTCTAGAGCCCCAAAGTAAAGCATTATTAGTAAAATTACCTAATGAAAAATTCTCAGTATTTTCTAAAAGAATTTTTTTTTGTCTTTCGATGCCAATAATTAAATCTAAATTAATTGTTTTTATATTAACAATAGGATCAAAACTGTTTTTATTGGTATTCCAAATAAATGCATTAAATTTGTCTAATTGACTTTTTATTAATAAATTAGCAAAAAAACCCATTTTAATCTTTATTTAACTATAATTGCATTTTTCTTTTACACAGTATAAGAAAATCCTCAAATTAAATAAAATAGGATTTTTATGGAAGGAATAGGAGCTTTTTTACCACTAATTTTAATATTTGGTGTATTTTATATCTTATTAATCAGACCTCAGCAAAAAAAAGTTAAGCTACATAAAGAAATGCTTAATAATTTAAAAAAAGGAGATAAAATAATTACTTCTGGCGGGATCATTGGTAAAATAAGTAAAGTAAATGATAATAGGGAATTGAACGTAGAAATTTCCAACGAAGTAGAAATCAAGATTGCACCAGGTATGGTAGCTGATTTATATATTACACAAGAAAAACCAAAAATAAAAACAGATCCTTCTACTGAAAACAAAGGTGGAATTTTCTCAGGCTTATTTGGTAAAAAAAAATAATATAGATGAAAAATTATCCCTTGTGGAAATCATTAATAGTATTTCTTGTAATATCTTCTGGAATAATTTTTTCTATACCATCTATTTTATATCAAGAAGATACAGAAAATTGGTTTTTAGAAAATAAAATTAATTTAGGTTTAGATTTACAAGGTGGATCATATCTACTTTTAGAAGTACAATCAGATGTTCTTTTTAAAGAAGAATTAGAGAACATTAGTGATTCAATAAGATTAATTTCAAGAAATTTTCAAATAAATTTAACAGATATAAATATTCAAGATGATCAAATATCATTTAGATTTATGAATTCTCTAAAGCTAGAAGATATTCGAAAAGAATTTATAAAGAATTATAATAATGTTAATGTTGTTATAAACAATAATATACTTAAAGTTATAATTAATGATAATTTTAAAAAATCTATTAGAGATTCTGCCTTAAAACAATCATTAGAAATTGTTCGTAAAAGAATAGATGAATCTGGAACTAAAGAACCTTTGATCCAAAGATCTGGAAAAAATAGAATTCTTCTACAATTACCTGGTGTCAAAGATCCTGAAAGAATAAAAGAATTATTAGGTAAAACTGCTAAATTAACATTTCATATGGTTGATGATGAAGATCAAACTTCATTGCAATCAAATAAAGCTCCATTTGGAAAATTAATAGTTACTGATTTTTATGATTCTAGTACAAAATATCTAGTAGAAAAAAAATCCAGAGTAGGGGGCGAAAATCTTATTGATGCGAAAGGATCATTTGATCCTCAACAAGGACATGCAGTTTCATTTAGATTTGATACAACAGGTGCACAAAAATTTGGAAAAGCTACAAGCGAAAATGTTGGCAAAAGATTTGCAGTGATATTAGATGGAGTTGTTATTACAGCTCCAGTTATTAACTCTGCGATAACAGGGGGTTCAGGAATAATTACAGGTAATTTTACCAGTCAGGAGGCAGCTGATTTAGCTGTTCTTTTAAGAGCAGGCGCTCTACCAGCACCTTTGGAAATCATTGAAGAAAGGTCCGTTGGAGCATCTTTAGGATCTGATTCTATCGATGCAGGTAAAATTGCCTCTATTATTGGTATGATTTTTGTCTGTATATTTATGATTTTAATTTATGGGATTTTTGGCATCTTAGCTAGTATATCGCTTATAATAAATTTATTCATTATAATTGCTTTATTAGGTGTCATTGGTGCCACTTTAACCCTACCTGGTATTGCAGGAATAGTATTAACTATAGGTATTGCTGTCGATGCAAATGTATTAATCTTTGAAAGAATTAAAGAAGAATTTTCAAAAAAAACAAAAACTTTATCTGCAATTAAAAATGGATTTGACAAAGCTATGTCTACAATTTTAGATGCTAATATAACTACATTAATTGCATCTTTGCTATTGTTTGTTTTTGGCTCAGGTCCCATTAAAGGTTTTTCAATAACTTTATCTTTAGGAATATTTGCATCAATGTTTAGTGCAATTATGTTTACAAACTTTTTAGTCTATTTATGGTATTCTTTCTCTAAAAAAAAGGAAATTAATTTATAATGTTTGGTTTAAATAAAATAATTCCTACTAATTCTAATTATGATTTTATGAAATTAAAAAATTATTTTATCTATTTATCAATTTTTTTAATTGTTATTTCAGTGTTTCTTTTATCATTTAGAGGATTAAATTTAGGAATTGATTTTAAGGGAGGAACATTAGTTGAAGTAACAACAAAAACCTCAGATATTGGAGAGTTAAGAAGTGTTTTATCACCACATTTCAATGATGTTTCATTACAAGAATTTGGAAATTCACAAACTATAATCATAAGATTGCAAAATAATTCTAATGAAGAAAGTATTGAAACAATTAATAAAGTTAAAGATCTAATAGATGATAAAGTTGAAGAGTTTAGAAGATCTGAATTTGTTGGACCAACTATTAGTTCGGAATTACTTTGGAAAGGTCTTCAAGCTATATCTTTTGCGTTAATAGCTATATTATTTTATATTTGGTTAAGATTTGAGTGGCAATTTGGTTTTGGTGCAGTAGTTGCGTTAACTCATGACGTCTTATTTACTTTAGGTGTTTTATCTCTTCTTAAAATTGATTTTTCTCTTGCTAGTATTGCTGCAATATTAACTATCTGCGGCTATAGTATTAATGACTCCGTTGTTGTGTATGACAGAATTAGAGAAAATTTAAGAAAATATAAAAAATTAGATATGAAAGAACTTTTCAATATTTCTATCAATAATACTTTATCTAGAACTGTAATGACAAGTTTAACAACTTTAATTGCATTATTCTCACTATATTTCCTTGGAGGTGAAGTTATTAGACCCTTTGCTTTTGCTATGGTTATAGGTGTAATTATAGGAACATATTCATCTATATTTATTGCGGTCCCAACTCTCTTATTATTTAAGTTTAGACCGCAGGATGATGAGTAATTAATTATTCTTTGTAAATTCTTCGTTTACTTTTTCCCAATTTACTAAATTATCTATAAAACTTTTTAAGTAGTCAGGTCTTCTATTTTTAAAATCTACGTAATATGAATGTTCCCACACATCACAACCTAAAAGAGGTATATGTCCATGAACTATTGGATTTTCAGCATTAGGAGTTTTTGTAACTTCAAGTTTTCCATTATTTAGCACTAACCAACACCAACCTGAACCAAATTGAGTTATTCCAGCATTTATGAAATCATTTTTCATTTGATCGACTGATCCAAAATCATTTGTAATTTTTGATTCTAATTCTCCAGGTATTTTTCCTTCAGGATTATTTGACATAATTTCCCAGAAATGAATATGATTGATATGTTGTGAGACATTATTAAAAACAGGAGCATTATTGTTTTTATAAGAATTAATAACAATTTCATTTATACTTGATTCACTAAGATTTTGTTCTTCAATAAATTTATTGCCATTAGTAACATAAGCTTGATGATGTTTATCATGATGCAGTTCTAATGTTTCAGCCGACATATATGGCTGAAGTGCATCCTTACTATAAGGTAAATCTGGTAACTCAAGTTTAATCATTTTATTCCCTTTTTTTGATTTAAGATATCTTTTAGAAATTTACCTGTAAAGCTTTTTTTATTTTTTGCAACTTCTTCAGGTTTTCCTATGCTAACAATTTCTCCTCCTTTATTTCCTCCTAAAGGACCTAAATCTATTATATGATCAGCAGTTTTAATTACATCTAAATTATGTTCAATTACTATTACTGTATTTCCTTCATCGACTAATTTATGTAGTATTTTTAAAAGTTTATTTACATCTTCAAAATGTAAGCCAGTTGTTGGCTCATCTAAAATATACAAAGTTTTTCCAGTAGATCTTTTAGATAATTCTTTAGATAATTTTATTCTTTGTGCTTCTCCACCAGATAAAGTGGTAGCTGATTGACCAATTTTTATATAATCCAAACCAACATTCATTAAAGTTTCAAGCTTTTGTTTTATTGATGGAATTTTATAAAAAAATTTATATCCTTCTTCTACTGTCATGTTTAACACATCTGAAATAGATTTTTCTTTATATTTTACTTCTAATGTTTCTCTATTATATCTACTACCTTTACATACATCACATTCTACATAAACATCTGCTAAGAAATGCATTTCTATTTTTTTGACTCCATCACCTTCACAAGACTCACATCTTCCACCTTTAACATTGAACGAAAATCTTCCAGGCTTATAACCTCTAATTTGAGATTCATTTAGAGTAGTGTACCATTCCCTTATAGGTGTAAAACAACCTGTATATGTTGCAGGATTTGATCTAGGAGTTCTACCAATTGGAGATTGATCTATGTCAATTATTTTATCTATATTCTTAACTCCACTAATATTAAAATTTTTTTCTTCTTTATTTAGTGATTTATTAAAATATTCATCTAAGCGTTGATATAATGTATCTATTACTAATGATGATTTTCCACTACCAGATACTCCTGTTACACAAATAAAATTACTTAACGGAAAGTTCACTGATAAATCTTTAAGATTGTTTAAATTTGCTTTGTGAATCTTAAGTATTTTATTTTTATCTGTTTTTCTTCTTATTTTAGGTAAAATAATATCTTTTTCTTTATTTATATATTGACCAGTCAAACTTTTTTTATTTTTAGTAATATTTTCTATTGATCCTTGAGCTATAATCTCTCCTCCATGAATACCTGCACCAACACCAATATCAATAATATGATCTGCATTTTTAATAGCTTCTTCATCGTGTTCTACTACTATTACAGTATTACCCAAATCTCTTAATCTGAATAATGTTTCAATCAATTGACGATTATCTTTTTGATGAAGACCAATAGATGGTTCATCCAAAACATATAGCACTCCTGTTAATCCTGATCCTATTTGACTAGCAAGTCTAATTCTCTGACTTTCTCCTCCAGACAATGTTTTGCTAGCTCTTGATAAAGAAATATAATCTAATCCAACCTTATTTAAAAAATTAAGCCTCTCATAAATTTCTTTAATTATTGTATTTGCTATAGTTAATTGATTTTTATTTAATTTCTTTGATAAATTTTCAAACCAATCTAGACACTCTTTTATTGATTTTTTAGTTACTTCTCCAATATGTGCATTATCTATTTTAATTGATAATGGTTTTTTATTTAAGCGAAATCCTTCACAAATTTCACAATCTCTTTCTGATAAGTATTTTTCTAATTCATATTGAACCCACCATCTTTCAGTTTCATTATATTTGCGATCAATATAATTTATAATTCCTTCAAAGTTATCTAAATTTTTTATTTCATTTTTTTTATCACCATCCAGAATTATATTTTTGATTTTTAAAGGTATTTTTTCCCAAGTTGTATTGATTGATATTTTATAATTCTTTAATATTTTATTTATAGTTTCTATAAATAATCTCCTTTGTCTGCCAAAAACTTTTGTTTCCCAAGGTTTTATTGCTCCTTGATTTACAGATCTTGTTTCATCTGGAATAATTTTTCTTTCATCAAAATATTTTTCTACTCCTAATCCATCACATTCTTCACATGCACCTTGAGGCGCATTAAAGGAAAATAATCTTGGCTCAATTTCTTCAATAGTAAATCCAGAGACGGGACAAGCAAATTTTGATGAATAAATTTCTATTTTATCATTTTCTAGATTTTGAACATATATAAGCCCATCTGACAATGTCAAAGCTGTTTCAATGCTTTCTGATAATCTTTGCTTAATATTTTCTTTAACATTTAACCTATCTATTAAAACTTCAATATTATGCTTAAAATTTTTTTTTAAATTTGGAACTTCATCTATCTCATAAATTATTTTATCAATTCTTAATCTTTGGTATCCTTTTCTTTTTATTTCCTCGATTTCTTTTTTGTATTCACCTTTTCGATCACGAACAATAGGTGAAAGAATATAAATTTTTTTACCTAAATTATTATTTAATATATTATCAGTAATTTCACTTACAGATTGTGATTTTATAGGTAATCCAGTTGCTGGAGAATAAGGAATACCTATTCTTGCAAATAAAACTCTTAAATAATCGTAAATTTCAGTTACTGTACCTACTGTGCTTCTTGGGTTTTTTTGAGTAGTTTTTTGTTCTATAGAAATTGCAGGTGATAAACCATCAATACTTTCTACATCAGGTTTATCCATCATTTGTAAAAATTGCCTTGCGTAAGCAGATAAACTTTCTACATATTTTCTTTGTCCTTCAGAGTAGATAGTGTCAAAAGCCAATGTTGATTTTCCTGATCCACTAACTCCAGTAATTACAACTAATTTATTTTTTGGAATCTCTAAACTTATATTTTTTAAGTTATGTTCTTTTGCACCTTTTATTATTATTTTATCCAGATTCATTGAAAATATAGTTAGTGAATTTAATTATTTTGTTATAAATAGATATATATTAAATTTTTTTATGGTTGGTAGTGTAAATAAAGTAATTCTATTAGGAAATCTTGGGAGAGATCCTGATATAAGATCCATGCAATCAGGTAAGAAAATGGCATCATTTTCTATTGCTACCTCTAAAAGATGGAAAGATAAAAACACTCAAGAGCAAAAAGAAAGCACTTCATGGCATAATATTGTTGTTTTTAATGAGGGTCTTGTTGATGTTATTGAAAAATATGTAAAAAAAGGTTCTAAAATTTACGTAGAAGGAGAGCTTAATACAAGAAAATATCAAGACAAAGATGGAAATGATAGATATACGACTGAGGTAGTTCTACAGGGATATAATAGCAATTTAACTATGTTAGGTAGTAATTCCTCTACTCCTGCACAATCTATAGAAAATTCAACTGATGATTCTTTTACTAGTGAAATTAGTGATTCTTCATCTGCTGATGATGACATTCCTTTTTAATAAAATCTATTAATTATATATTTTAAATTATTGAAATTATTAGTTATTTAATCTTTATAAATAGATTTATTACTATTGTTGGCAATAGTTTTTTTTGATATAAAAAAAGAACTTTTTACCTGAAAATAAGGATTTTTTATTTTGTCTGAAAATATTGACTCGCCTAAATCTTCTTTAAAAGAAGATAAAATTACTAATATCTCATTAGTAGAAGAAATGAAGAAATCGTATTTAGATTATGCGATGTCCGTTATTGTTTCGAGAGCTTTACCTGATTGTAGAGATGGTTTAAAACCAGTTCATAGGCGAATTCTATACGCTATGAATGAATCTGGCTATAATTATAATAAATCTTATAAGAAATCTGCAAGAATTGTAGGGGATGTTATGGGTAAATACCATCCTCATGGAGACTCAGCAATTTACGACTCTATGGTGAGAATGGCTCAAGATTTTTCTATGAGATTAGAGCTAATTGATGGACAAGGAAATTTTGGATCTCAAGATGGCGACCCTCCTGCTGCTATGAGATATACAGAAGCAAGATTATCAAAAATTTCAGAAAAAATTGTTACAGATTTAGAAAAAAACACTGTCAATTTTCAACCAAACTATGATGATACAACCAATGAACCAAGTGTTCTACCTGCTCAGTATCCCAATATTTTAGTTAATGGAGCTTCTGGAATTGCAGTTGGGATGGCTACAAATATTGCACCACATAATCTAGGAGAAGTAATAGATGCCACTTTATTTTGTATTGATAACCCTGATGCCTCTATAGATGAATTAAATAAATTTATTCTTGGTCCAGATTTTCCTACTGGCTGTCAAATAATTGGAAATAAAGGAATTAAAGATGCATTTAATACTGGCAGAGGTGCCTGTGTATTGAGATCAAAAACTTTAATCGAAAATTTCAAAAAAGACAGAGAAGCAATAATTATTAATGAAATTCCCTATCAAGTTAACAAGTCTAAATTAATTGAAAAAATAGCTGAAACAGTAAAGAATAATATTATTGAAGGTATATCTGATCTTCGAGATGAATCTGATCGTAATGGAGTTAGAGTAGTGATAGAATTAAAAAAAGATGTAGATTCTAATATAGTTCTAAATCAACTTTATAAACATACATTGCTTCAAACTACTTTTAATTCAAATATGCTTGCTCTTAATAAAGGTAAGCCTGAACAAATGAATTTAAAAGATATATTATTATCTTTTATAGATTTTAGAGAGGAAATTGTAACTAAAAGAACAGTATTCGATTTAAATAAAGCAAGAGATAAAGCACATATCTTAATAGGTTTAGTTGTCGCTAATGATAATATAGATAATATTATAGATCTTATTAAAAAATCTAAGGATTCAAAAGATGCAAAAGAAAAGTTAATTAAAACTAAATGGAAATTGTCAAAAGAGAATATAGATTTTATTAAATTAATAGATGATCAAACAAATCAAATAAATGGTAACAGTTTTCAGTTAACAGAAACTCAAGCAAAATCTATTCTTGAGTTACGTTTACACCGTCTCACAAGTTTAGAAAGAGAAGATATAAAAAAAGACTTAGAAAAAATTGTTATAGAAATTAAAGGATTTTTGGATATTTTAAGTTCAAGAAAAATTCTTTTAGAAGTTATAAAAAAAGAATTAAAAGAGATAAAAGAAGAATTTTCAACACCTAGAAGAAGTGAAATTATTAACAAAGAGTATGAACAAATTGATGATATAAGTTATATTCAACAAGAAGATATAATCATAACAATTTCAAATAATGGATATATCAAAAGATCATTATTAGAAAATTATAGAGCTCAAAAAAGAGGAGGCAAAGGCAAGACTGGAATGTCAACTCGGGAAGAGGATTTTGTAAAAGAAATTCATCTTGCAACAACTCACAATAAACTATTAGTTTTTTCTTCTTTAGGTAAGGTTTACTCTTTAAGATGCCATGATATTCCAGAAGCAAGTTTAAAAGCTCGAGGAAAGCCAATTGTTAATTTATTACCTTTTGCTAAAAATGAAAAAATTGCTACTTTTTTACCCTTACCTATTAATGATAATGAATGGTCAAAGTTATTAGTAGTATTTGCTACAAAAAAAGGAATGATTAGAAAAAATAATTTATTAGATGTTGCAAAGAGTGGAAAAAGAGATTTACGAGAATCTGGAAAACTAAGTATTAAGTTAAATCCTGATGATGAATTAATAAGTGTAAAGATTGCATCTAACTATGAAGATATTCTTTTATCTACAAATAATGGTAAATGTCTAAGATTCCCTTTATCGAAGTTAAGATTATTTAGTGGTTTAAACTCTGCAGGAGTAAGAGGAATTAAAATGGATAATAATAATTTTGTTATTTCTCAATCAATATTAAAACATTCAGAAATAGATATGAAAATACGAAGTGATTATTTAAAATTTGCATCTGAAAATAGAAAAACAAAAAATTTATCAAAGCCTGAATATAATGATTTGTTAAACAACGAAGAGTTTTTATTATCAATTACTTCAAAGGGATATGGAAAAAGATCTTCAGCTTATGAATACAGAATATCTAATAGGGGAGGAAAGGGAATTACTGGTATATTATCAACCAATAAAAATGGAAAAGTAGTTGATTGTTTTGTAGTGAGTGAAAAAGATCAAATTATTTTAGTTAGCGATAAAGGTCAAATAATTAGAGTAAATATAAACCAAGTAAGAATAGCTGGAAGGTCTACTCAAGGAGTTTCAATATTTAAAATTCCTGAAAGTGACAAAATTGTCAATGTTTCAAGAATTCAGGAATTAGAAGAAGTATAATGGACAAAATAGGAATTTATCCAGGAACATTTGATCCATTAACATTTGGGCATATTGATGTAATAAAACGTTCATTAAAAATAGTTGATAAACTAATAATTGGTATAGCAGATAACGATAATAAAACTCCTTTATTATCAATTGAAGAAAGAAAATTAATTATTGATAGTGATATAAAAGATT
>JBJKYT010000035.1:0-6426 GCA_045560915.1 Alphaproteobacteria bacterium | reverse complement strand
CTATTAGCATTTAGTATTCAAGAAACTATTGCTACATGTTTATATTTTGAAGTTAATCCTTTTAATCAACCAGCTGTAGAACAAGGTAAAATTCTTACGAAAAAATATTTAGTCTAATTTTTTTAAAAATAAAATTTTTGTGATCCCATAAATTTTTTCATTTATAATTTTAAATTTATTAGCTATATTTAAATTTTTATTAATATCTGTTTCAATTATTAATACAGTATCTTTTTCTAATATATTGCTTTGTAATATAATATCAAAAATTTTATCAAAATTATCAAATTTGTAAGGTGGATCAAGAAAAATAGCTGAACATGGTAAGGTTATTTCTATTTTTTTAATTTG
The DNA here is from genome assembly GCA_045560915.1 of Alphaproteobacteria bacterium. Taxonomy (GTDB): domain Bacteria; phylum Pseudomonadota; class Alphaproteobacteria; order HIMB59; genus MarineAlpha5-Bin3. Next base: position 6,075 of record JBJKYT010000035.1, on the reverse strand, counting down.
AGTAACATCTTTTTTATAAATATAAAATTCATTACTTTTACAAATTGTATTACAGTTTTTAATTAATGTTTTGTAAACTTGATTATTAATTTCATAAAAATAAGCAATTGATCCTCCTCTTGATATAGCTTCTATTCCTAATGCACCAGTGCCTGCAAATAAATCAACAAAACATTTATTATTATAGATTTCCAATGAAGATTTTATAGCAAAGCTTTCCAAAATTGAGAAAATTGATTCTCTTTTACTACTTGAAGTAGGTCTTACGATATTTGTTTCTACTTCAATTTTTCTTTTTTTATATTTACCACCACCTATATAAATCATATTAATGTTCTAAATTTTTTTACTTCAATTACTTCTCCTGGCTTTAAATCTATTAATTTTATAGATCCGTATTGGATACGAACTAAATTAACTATATTCCATAAAAAATAGTCACATAGTTTTCTTATCTCTCTGTTTTTCCCCTCAGTCATTTTAAATATCAACCAAGTATAAGGAGTTGCTATCTTTTCAATTTTAACTTTAATTTTTTTATAATTTATTTTATTAATTGTAACTCCCTTATTAATAATTGCGAGATCCTTAGAATCAATCACACCTCTTATACATACCCTATAAATTCTAATAATGTTTGAAGAGGGTAATTCATAGTTTCTTGCCATTTCTCCATTATTTGTCAGTAGCATCAATCCCTCACTCATAAAATCTAATCGACCAATACTTATCATTCTTGGATAGTTTTTCGGTATTAAACTAAATATAGTTTTTCTGTTTTGTGGATCAGAATTAGTACAAATAGTTTTTTTTGGTTTGTACATTTTCCATAAACGAACTTTTTTTTGTAATTTAATAATTTGATTTTGAATAACGATTTTATCTTTTTCATTTACTAAGGTGCTTGGATGATTGCAGCAAATGTTATTGATATAGACTTTTTTTTGATCAATTAGCTTTTCTGCTTCTCTTCTTGAACAATATCCCGCATTAGAAATATATTTTGCTATTCTCATTATTTTATAGTATTTTTTATAAAATTTTTAATTAAATTTTTATCTTCTTTAGTTATTAAAAATTCTGGATGCCATTGAACGCCAATACACCATTTATGATGCTTGTGTTCTATGGATTCAATGATCCCATCAGGAGCATAACTACTTATAATTATATTTTTGCCAATATCTTTAATTGCTTGATGATGAGCGCTATTTACTTTTGAGAATTTTTTTTTATTAATTTTTGCTAATAGAGTTTTTGATATAATTTCAATTTTATGACTAGTTTCATTTCTTGGATTCTTTTGCTCATGATTTATAGGAAACAAATTATTTTTTTTGATGTCTTGTATTAAAGTTCCTCCACAAACAACATTAAGGAGTTGAGCGCCTCCACATATACCCAAAATTGGCTTAGAGGATTTTAAAAATTTTTTTGTAATTGCTATTTCAAAATTTGTCCTTCGATTTTTTAGGATTCTGGCTCCCGATGAACTATTCCCATATATTTTTGGATCGATATCAAAATTTCCACCAGTAATAACTAATCCATTTAAAATATTAAACAATTCAGAAGTATTTTTATTTGAGTGATAAAGAGGAAATGGAATTCCCCCATATTTTTCAATACTATGTAAATAGTTATGTCTTATTGCATACCAAGGAAATTTAGAATATCCCCCTTTATCTTCATTATCCAAAGTAATTCCTATTAATGGTTTTTTCATTTTAAAGTTATTGTATACTTATAATTTATCATTTGATTTTATTTTTATGAACATTAATTTTTTTATGAACAAAGCCATTGAGCAGGCAAATAAAGCAATTTTATGCAAAGAAGTACCTATTGGAGCAGTTTTGGTAGATAATATTAGTCACAAAATTATTAATGCATCGCATAATATGGTCAATTTAAATAATAATGCCTCTTCCCATGCTGAGATATGCTTAATAAATGAAGCATGTAAAATAAAAAAAACGAAGTTTTTAGTTGAAACTAGTTTGTTTGTTACATTAGAACCATGTACTATGTGCGCAGCCGCAATTAGTGAAGTGCATATAAGTAGAATCTATTTTGGAGCTTATGACGAAAAAAAAGGTAGTTTGGATAGCATAATGAAATTATATAATACAAAAAATTACTTTGTTCCTGAAGTTTATGGAGGCATTGAAGAAAAAAAATGTTCAGACATTTTGAAAAATTTTTTTCAAAAAAAAAGAAATAGATGATAGATGGTATAAATATTCCTGAGTATGAAGTAACTCAATTTAATCAAAAAATAAAAGATGTAGTTGAATCAAATTTTACTTATGTACGTATTAGAGGGGAAGTATCTCAACTTAAAAGTGCCTCTAGTGGCCATATATATTTAACTTTAAAAGACGAAAATTCTGTTTTGAATGCTACTATATGGAGTCAGAAAAAAAATTATTTGCAAATTCAGCCAGAAGTTGGAATGGAAGTTATTGTTACTGGCAAAATATCTACATACGCTAAAAGTATTTCAACTTATTCTATTAACATAGATAGAATAGAGTTAGCTGGTGAAGGAGCTTTATTAAAATTAATTGAAGATAGAAAAAAAAGATTAAAATCTAAGGGAATTTTTGATGAAGAACACAAAAAACAAATTCCATTTTTATCGAGCAAGATTGGGGTAATTACTTCAGCAGAAGGATCTGTTATTCATGACATAATAAATCGTGTAAAAGATCGTTTTCCAACAAATATAGATTTATGGCCAGTTCCTGTTCAAGGTGTGGAAGCGCCAGAAAAAATTATAGAAGCTATAGAGGGTTTTAATTCTTCAAAGTACAAATTAAATCCGGATGTGATTATTATTGCAAGAGGAGGGGGAAGCACAGAAGATCTTATGGCATTTAATGATGAAAAGTTGGCCATCTCCGTTTATGATTCTAAGATTCCTATAATTTCAGCTATTGGACATGAAACTGATACAACCATTATTGATTATGTTAGTGATTTGAGAGTCGCGACTCCTACTGCAGCTGCAGAAAAAGCTACTCCAATGCAAAGTGAATTAAAACACATTATTATTCATTCTTATAATAGAATTAATAATTTTTTTGAAAATAAAATAGATATTATTAAATCTCAAATACATAATTCATCAAAATTTCTAAAAGCACCTCATAATATTATTGATAACTATAGAAATAAAATAAAGAATATTGATAATAATTTTTTTAATCAATTAAATTATATTTATAAACTTAATTATAAAGAATTTAGTCATATTGCAAACTTAATACGTCCTCCAGAAAAAATAATCGAATCTCAAAAAAAATATTTAAATAATACTATAAAGGAGGTTGACAAAATATTTTTAATTAAAAAAGAGAATTATATAAAGGAATTAAAAAAACTCACTCTTCTGCTTCAATCAAATTCATTGCATTCTAATCTAAAAAAAGGTTACAGTATAATTAGAAAGTCTAAAAAAATTATTAATAAATCCAATCTTATAAAAAAAGAGGATACACTAGACATTCAGTTTTTAGATAAACTTATTAATATTAAAGTTAAGAAAATTAATTAAAACGATTATGTTGTAAAAACCAATTAGTTGGATTTTTTATAATCCAAGATTCTATTTTTTTATGAATTTCTAGCATTAATTCATTCTCAGATAATTGATTTTCCAATGTATTTATAGGAGCATGAAATTTAAGAGTAAAAGTATTATTTAAATTTCTTATATTTTCTACAGGAATTATTTTCATATTATATTTTTTTGCAATTTTAATAAAGCCAGTTTGAGTTTTGGCAGGAAAATTGAAAAAGTCTATTATCTGACCAGCTGAATCTCTTTGATCAACAAGTAATATTATTGAATTATTATTAATGATACCTTCAATTATGTCTTTTGCACTTTTTTTTCCTTTTGGTGTATAAAAGCTTTTATCTGAATAAAGACTTTTTTTTCTAATTTGTAAAATAAGTTTGTTGATATAAGGATTATTAATATGGCGGTATATTCCTACTAAAGGTACTCCAATTTTATCGATCGCAGGCACTAGTATTTCCCAATTTGATTGATGTATGCCTATGAATATGGCCTTTTCTTTATTATTAATTAATTCATCTAGTATCTTCCTCCCTTCAATTAAAATTTTATTTTTAGATCTTGTTATTTTTGGCAGAATCAATAATTCAAAAAAAGTTTTACCAGTATTTGACCATCCCAGTACTGACTCTTTTTTAATTTGCATATTATTCTTTTCAGGAAAAATTTTTGACAAATTTTTTTTTACAATTTTTTGTGTTTTAGTTAATGGACCTAAAGTTCTAAATATTACACTACCTAAAAATGTTACAAATTTAATAGGCATTAAATTTAAAAAAAGAAAAATTAAAAAAATAACTATAAATTCTAAGTTTAATAATATTTTTTTAAATAAATTATTTTGCATTTTGTATTTGATTTTCTATAACATTTGTTAAAATTTCTTTTATCAAACTTTCTTTTTCAAAAACGATCTCTCCTTCTAAAGTGTTAATTAGAGATCTATAGGACTTAGGAATTCTAACAAAATCTTTTTTTGTAGATACGAGTATAGATTTATTTTTATTAGCTGTTTCTGCAAGATATAATAAATCATTTTCATCATATATATGATGATCTGGATATATTATCTCTTTTACTACTTTGGCACCTTGCTCTCTTAAAGAAGAAAAAAATTTTTCAGGATAAGCTATTCCTGCAAAAGCAGTAATAGTTTGACCCTTAAATATTTTACTTTCATTAAAAATATTAAATTTTGCAGGTATTACCGGAATATGATCAGGAATTGTTTTTTTTAAATATTCTGTTATTTCACCTATAACTACAATTAAATTAGTTCGAGACAAACCTCTTTTGATACTTTCTCTAAGTGGCCCCGCAGGCATTACTCTTTTATTACCAAATTCTTGAGCAGCATTTATAACAATAATGGAAAAATCTTTATGAATAGTAGGGTTTTGAAATCCATCGTCCATAATGATACAATCCCCTCCTTTTTCAGCGGCGAGACTTATCGATTTATTTCTATCAATTCCAATCCATGTTGGTGCTATTTCAGATAATAATAGAGGTTCATCTCCGACTGATTTAGGTGAATGCCATGATTCTACTGGCGTATTAGTTTTTATTAAACCTGCATATCCTTTTGAAATAAAATGAGGAGAGTACCCTGATTCTATCAGTATTTTTCCAATTTTTAATGCAACTGGAGTTTTGCCAGCTCCTCCAACCACTATATTGCCCACACATATTATTGGCAAATGTGATTTTTTAGTTACGCTTATAGTATTTCTAATTTTTGTACCTAGTCTAAATAACAATGATAAAGGATAAAAAAAACGTGAGAGTAAAGTATCTTTTTTTACATACCAAAATTTAGGAGCTTTTAACATCGTATTTTTTTAAATATTGATTTATTGTTTCCTCTAATAAGTTAGTATTAATAAAATTTTTTTGAGCAAATTTATAAGCATTTGTTTTTATTCTATCCAATTTATTTTTATCATCAATTAAAATTTTTATTTCATTTTTTATCATTTTTTCAGACTCGACTATAATACAAGATTCATCTTTGATCATTTCTTCAAATATATTTTGCCAATTAAATAATATTGGTCCTGTTATGATCGCACAATTATTAATAGCTGGCTCTAAAGGGTTATGTCCACCTGAGTCAACCAGCGACCCTCCTAAAAAAACAATATCGCTTATTGCGTAATATTCATCAAGAATTCCAAATGAATCTATTATTAAAATCTTATTAGAATTCCTTTTTTTTCTTGAATGTAATTCACTAGCAAGATTATTTTTTAGACACAAATTTTCTATTATCTTAGATCGCTCAGGGTGCCTTGGGGCAATAATAAGTTTTAAATTGCTATAATGTTTTAAAAGATTTTTCAGTATAGGCAATATTTGTGTTTCCTCTTGATGGTGTGTATTTGCTAACATAATTGTTAGATACTTTGATTTTGTTTTAGATATATTGCTCAATAGATTTGATTGAGTTAATTTTAAATTACCAATGAACTCAATATTTTTATTTGATA
>JBJKYT010000034.1:0-6464 GCA_045560915.1 Alphaproteobacteria bacterium | reverse complement strand
TTAATATTATTAAGTGATGTTGATGGGCTGTACACAGATAATCCTTTAAAAAATAAAAAAGCTAAAAAAATTCAAAATATATATAATATTGATTCAAGCATTGAAAAAATGGCAAGTAAAAATTACTCATTAATAGGAAGTGGTGGAATGGAAACAAAAATTTTGGCTGCCAAAATTTGTATGAATGCAGGTTGCTCTACAATTATTACAAATAGTGATAAAAAAAACCCTCTTAAAAATATTAATAAAAATAATTCTACCTTATTTCATGCTAGCAAATCACCAAAATCTAATAGAAAGCAATGGATCCTAAATCACCTTCATCCATCTGGAAGTATAATTTTAGATAATGGAGCAATACGTGCTATTAAAAACAATAAAAGCTTATTACCTGCAGGTGTAACAGAGATCAAAGGCCGATTTAATAGAGGAGATGTTATAAGTATAGTAAATAATCAAAATAAAAAATTTGGCATAGGAGTAATTGCATATAGTTCATCTGATGCTAAAAAAATTATTGGCAAAAATAGTAAAGAAATAAAAAGAATATTAGGATATGAAGGAAGAGATGAACTAATACATAAAGATGATTTGGTAAAAATTAATTCATGAACAATAATAATTACATTTTAGAATTAGGCACTAAAGCAAAAAAAGCTTCAGAATTGTTATCCAATATTTCAACTAAAATAAAAAATGAAGCTCTTCTTGAGTTAAAAAAAAATATAATTAAATTTTCTGATGAAATATTAAAAGTAAATGAGAAGGATATAGAAAATGCTAATAAAAAATTACTTTCTTCAGCAATTATTGATCGTTTAACATTAAATAAGGATAGAATAGATTCTATGACTAAAAGTATAGATGAAATCATAAAATTAGAAGATCCGGTTGGTAAAGTGATTTCTGAATGGGATAGACCTAATGGTCTTAAAATTCAAAAGATATCAGTACCATTGGGTGTAATAGGCATAATATATGAATCTAGACCCAATGTTACTGTTGATGCTTCAATAATTTGTATTAAATCTGGAAATGCTGTTATCTTAAGAGGTGGAACAGACAGTTTCTTTACTTCTAATAAATTGCAGGAAATTATTAATGATTCTTTTAATGCAGTTGGCCTTCCTAAAAATGTTGTTCAAATGATTGATTCAACTGATAGATCTAATGTTGATGAAATGATTAAACTTGATAAATTTATTGATGTAATTATTCCAAGAGGAGGTAAGGGACTAATTAAAGCTATTAATGAGAATAGCTCTATTCCTGTCATTAAACATCTTGATGGAATATGTCATATATTTGTTGAAAAAGATGCCAATCTTGAAAAAGCTAAAGATATAATTTTAAATAGTAAAATGAGAAGACCTGGAATTTGTGGTGCTGTGGAAAGTTTGTTAATTAATGAATCATTATATGAGCAAACATTAGAAATCTTAAAGCCTTTAATAAATGCAGGGTGTGAAATCCGAGGAGATAAACTTATTTGTAAACTAAGCCCTGAATTTAAATTAGCAGATAATAATGATTGGAGCACTGAATATTTAGAAAAAATAATATCTGTCAAAATTGTTAAAAATGTAGATGAAGCTATTGATCACATCAATACATATTCATCAGGCCACACTGAGTCAATTATTACAGAAGATATAGAAAAATTTAATAAGTTTTATAAAAAAATTAACAGCGCTATAATATTAAAGAATGCCTCAACTCAATTTGCTGATGGAGGGGAATTTGGGTTTGGAGGAGAAATAGGCATTTCAACAGATAAATTACATGTGAGAGGGCCTGTAGGTGTAGAGCATTTAACAAGTTTTAAGTATGTTGTTCAAGGAAATGGTCAGGTGAGGTCGTAATTGAAAAATATTGGTTTGCTTGGAGGATCCTTTGACCCACCTCATAAAGGTCATCTTTATATTTCATTAGAAGCAAAAAAAATTTTAAAGCTTGATGAAATTTGGTGGCTTGTAACTCCAAAAAATCCATTAAAAATATCTGAGCCTGCAACCTTCAGTGAACGTGTTTATAATTGTAAATTAATTACGAGAGGCAAACCTATAAAGGTTTATGAAATAGAAAAGAAAATTAACTCAAAATATACTTATCAATCATTAAAATATATTTTAAATAACTATAAAAATATAAAATTTTTTTGGTTAATGGGAGCTGATAATTTGATTCATTTTCATAAATGGCAAAAATGGAAACAAATATTTAATAATATTTCTATTGTAGTGTTTAAAAGACATGGATATAATAATAAGGCATTGAAAAGTATATCTTTAAAAACTTATTCACAATCCCAAATTTTTTCTAACCCTATAAATAAAAAAAATTTTGAGGAATTACCATCATGGACATGGATTAAGAATAGAGAAATAAATATTTCATCTTCAGAAATTAGAAAACAAAGAAAAAAGTTAAGAGGTAGTTATTAATAAAAAAATTATATTAATTGAAAAGATTAAAGATATTTTAGATGATACTAAATCAGAAAATATCAGTATAATTGATTTAAAAAATAAAACTTCTATTGCTGATTATTTTATTATAGCAACTTGTCGTTCTAGTCGTCATGCTGACTCAACAGCAGATGAAATAATAAAAAGATTAAAGAATCTAGGAATTAATTGCCCTGTACCCTCTGGAAAACCAAAATGTGATTGGGTCATTGTTGACGCAGGTGAAGTAATTGTTCACTTATTTAGAGAAGAAATTCGAGCCTTATATAGTTTAGAAAAACTATGGGGTATGAATTTTAATGAAGTTGATCATAAATCTGCTTGAATTTAATGCTTTTATAGTGCTTAAGAAATTTATGAAAAAAAAATTACTAATAATTTTATTTTTTGTTTTTTTTGTTAATTCATTTAATCTAACAGCTGTAGCAAAAACCAAAGAAACATATGAATATTTAGATCTTTTTGGTCAAATTTTTGATCGAGTTAGAGAAGAATACGTAGATGAAGTAACAGATGAAGAATTAATCGAAAAAGCAATAGATGGAATGCTTACCGGATTAGATCCTCATTCAGGATATATGAATGAAGAGGTATGGAAAGAAATGCAAATGGATACCTCAGGTAAATTTGGTGGTTTGGGAATTGAAATTACAATGGAAGAAGGTTTTGTTAAAGTTATATCTCCAATTGAAGATACTCCTGCCTATGAAGCTGGGGTCTTAGCAGGTGATCTAATCATACAAATAGATGAAACACCAGTATTTGGTCTAACTTTAAGCGAAGCTGTAGATTTAATGAGAGGTAAAAAAGGCGATCCTATAAATATTACAATTGTGAGAGAAGGAATGGATCCTTTTGAGGTAGAAATTATCCGTGATATTATTAAAATCCAATCAGTAAAATATGAAATAATTGATAATATTGGCTACCTCAGAATAACCTCTTTTACTGAACAAACTGAATCTGGTTTAATAAAATCGATAGATGCAATTAAAAAAGAATCTAATAATAAACAGCTTGGATTTATTTTAGATGTTAGATCCAATCCTGGAGGTTTGTTATCTCAATCTATTAAAGTTTCTGATATATTTTTAGATAGGGGAGAAATTGTTTCTACAAGAAGTAGAGATGATAAAGATATGCAAAGATATAGAGCAAAAAAAGGAGATTTGATTGATAATCAACCTCTTGTTGTTTTAATCAATGGAGGTTCGGCATCTGCATCTGAAATTGTTGCAGGAGCTCTCCAAGATCATAAACGTGCTATTTTAGTTGGAACAAAATCTTTTGGAAAAGGTTCTGTGCAAACAATTATCCCTTTTAAAAAATCTAATATGAATAAAACTACAACTGGGATTAGATTAACAACTGCTCGTTACTATACCCCTTCTGGAAAATCAATCCAAGCTAAAGGGATTGAGCCAGATATTATAATTGAACAAGGTACTTTTACATCTCAAGATTTTCAATATCTGTCAGAATCAGATTTAAAAGACTCTCTTGATAATGAAAATGATAATAATGAAAATTCAAATGGTGAGAAGGAAGAAGATCGTCTGCAAAAAGACTATCAATTAGCGAGAGCTATTGATTTAATTAAAGGAATAAGCTTATACAAAGAAACTCTCAATTAATAAAATGACAGACAATTATAGATCATGTGTAGGAATGATGATTCTAAATGATGATAATAAAATTTTAGTAGGTAGACGATTGGACCACCCTAGTGGTTTCTGGCAAATGCCTCAAGGAGGAATAGATGATCATGAAAAACCAGAAGAGGCAGTTTGGCGAGAAATGATGGAGGAAATAGGAACAAATAATGCTAAACTAATAAAGAGTACTAATCAGTGGTACAAATATCAAATTCCTAAAGAAACTCTAAAAACTCTGCCCTGGGGAGAAAAATATATTGGACAAAAACAAAAATGGTTTGCTTTTCGATTTACTGGAAAAGATAAAGATATTAATGTTGATACAAACAATCCTGAATTTAGTGAATGGAAATGGATATTACATAACTCTTTAATGAATAATATTGTGCCATTTAAAAGAAAATTATACCAAAATGTATTGGGCGAATTTCAAAATCTTTTTTAATTAAAAATATGGGAGGAAATGCCAAATAGTTTAACTAAAAATAAAGTAAAGAATTACGACAACTACTATAATTCCTATAATCCATGCCCATTTATTATTCATAATAATTCTCCTATTAAAAGTACTATCACTATATACATTAATCACTAGAAAGTTTTAATTTTTTTATTTTTTTGTTAGAAAGAAAGGAAAATTCTTTATTTGATATCTTGATAAATAGAAGTTTAGTTGATCTTTCTATGCACCCTTATTATATAATGAGGTAAAACAAAAAAACTTTTAATTAAAATTTTTCTTTTGAGGTTCGTAGTTCAATTTCCCAGGACCATGCACTAGAATCTTGATCATAAAAATCAAGATAAGTTTTTGCTATAGCATCAGGGTGTATCATTTTGTAATTAGAATTTGATTTTGAACCAATTCCCCCATCAATAATAAAATGACCAATATGAATATTTTGAGGATGAAGTTCTCTAGCTAATGATTGAGCAAGACCTCTTAGTCCAAACTTGCCCATAGCAAAAACAGATGAGTTAGCAAACCCTTTAACTCCTGCAGTAGCTCCCGTAAAAAAAATACTACCACTTTTTCTTTTCAGCATTCTTTTTGCTGATTCTTGAGCTACTAAAAAAGCTCCATAACAAGTAACCTCAATGGCTTTTTGTGTTTGTGTAGGATCTAATTCAACTATACTCCCTCTTACTCTTGCAGCAGCATTATAAATTACTAAATTTGGCGTACCAATCGAATTATCTAATTCTTTAAAAAGATTTGATACACTCTCTTTATTTGTAGAATCACACTGATAGGTATTTGCATTAGTTTCTTCTTTTAAGGCTTTTAATTTATCAGTATTCCTAGCAGCTAAGCTAACAACCATATTTTTTTTAGAACACAAACGTGCCAAAGATGCACTAAGCCCACTTCCAACACCAACGATCAATACTGATTCAGTCATCAAAATATTACTGTTTATAAATTATATTTTTTCATAAAATGAAGCATTTAAAGCTTCAATTTTAGCGTTAGCAATTAATATTTGTTGCTTTGATTCATCCGTATCTTTATTCTGCAATTCTTGTATTTCTTTTTCTATTGAATTCTTATCCAACGAATTCATTTCTTCTACAGTTTCTCCCAGAACAATACATTTTTCAGGATTTACTTCTGCAAATCCACCTGAAACAAAAAAAGATTTTAATAAAACTTTATTTTCTCCATAAACCATTACACGTCCTGATCTAAGTGAAGATATTAATTTACTGTGCCCAGGAAGAACGCCTATATCTCCATCCTTGCCTGGCACAATTATCATACCTACCTCATCATTAAAAATAAGATTTTCGGGTGAGACTAAATCAAAAGAAATTTTTGCCATTAAGCCGCTTCAGATTCTAATTTTTTTGATTTTTCAATAGCTTCATCCATACCTCCAACCATATAGAATGCGGCTTCAGGCATATGATCGTACTCACCTTTCACTAGCCCATCAAAACTTTTAATTGTATCTTCCAATTCAACATATTTTCCTGGAGAACCAGTAAATACTTCAGCAACAAAAAAAGGTTGGCTTAAAAACTTTTCAATTTTTCTAGCTCTTGCAACAGTTAATTTATCTTCTTCAGATAATTCGTCCATACCTAAAATTGCAATTATATCCTGTAAACTTTTGTAAGTTTGCAAAACACGTTGTACTTCTCTTGCTACACGATAATGATCATCTCCTACAACCTGTGGATCTAAAATTCTTGAAGTAGAGTCAAGCGGGTCTACAGCTGGATAAATACCTTTTTCAGAAATTGCACGGTTTAAGACAGTTGTTGCATCAAGGTGAGCAAATGAAGTTGCAGGTGCTGGATCTGTTAAATCATCTGCAGGAACATAAATTGCCTGAAC
>JBJKYT010000033.1:0-6562 GCA_045560915.1 Alphaproteobacteria bacterium | reverse complement strand
AAAAGTCACAAAATAATAATCACCAAATTATTACGATAGACAACACTCTTTAGAGATTTTTGGCAAGAAGAAAAGTAAAAAAAATAAAAAAAAAATTAAATATTTTTAATTTTTTGTGATAACGAGGATAACTTTCTGGAGACAAATTCTTTCTTAACTAGCCCTTTTTTTAGAGCCTTGGCTAAAGACGAGTTAATTAGACTTAAAGATTTATCTAATTCACCTTTATTTTTTTCTAATAAAAGATCATTAAAGTTATTTAGACTGGTTCTAATCTTAGAAAGTGTTTGGCTATTTATTATATTTCTTTTTAATATTTGTCGGGTTCTTTTTTTTGCCGATTTATGATTTGCCATATATTGTGGATCTATAATTTACTAAAAGTAGAAGTCAATACAATTAATTTATAATAATAATTTATGGTAATTACTATTTTTGAAAGAAAGGGGAAAAGTAGGTAGATCTACCATATTGAATTATTTTTTTAACTATTTTTCCTGATACCTTTTTACCCTCCCTATTATATACTTTAAAATTATTTTGAAAATTACCTAATGTTCCATCAGTAGCAACATAATCCCTTAAAGTAGAACCTCCATTAATTATGGCTTTTTTCAATATTATTTTTGAAGATTTGCATATTCTATTACAATGATACATTTTTAGGTCTTTTCCTCTCTTAAGAGGAGAAATTTTGGCATTAAACAATATTTCACTAGCATAAATATTGCCAATTCCGGCAATGATAGTTTGATTTAATAGAATTTGTTTAATTGGTACAATTGATTTACTAATTTTAAAGAACAAATAGGGACCGTTTAAAAAAGGACTTAAGGCATCAACACCTAAAGAAGAGAGATATTTTCTTGAATTAATTATCTTATATAAATCATAGTCTATAAAACCAAATTTCCTTGGATCATTAAAAATCAAAAAACTTCGATTATTTGTCTCTAATAAAAAATGATCATGTTTGTTATTCTTAAATTCAAGTTTCTTATACAATCTTAATCTTCCTGACATTCCTAAATGAAAAACTATTGAATGTTTATTTTGTAAGTAAAATATAATAAATTTTCCTTTTCTTTTTATTTTTGTAATTCTAACACTATTTATTAATAATATACTTTTAGGTATAAAATATCGAAGTTTAGGGGTATTAATTTTTATATTAATTATTTTAGAACCAACTATAGACTTTAAACCTCTAATAGTGGTTTCTACTTCGGGAAGTTCAGGCATATAAAGTATATGGATAATCTAAAAACAAACTTTGGCAAAAGAAAAGTTTCAACAAAATTAAAAACTAGGCTTGTTCAAGATGTTTTTACAAACGTTGCATCAAATTATGACCTAATGAATGATTTCATGAGCTTTGGATCACATCGTTTATGGAAAAAAGAACTTATAGATTTAATGAATATTCAAAAAAATGAAACTATAGTAGATGTTGGTTCAGGAACTGGAGATTTAATCAATCTAATATTAAAACTTAATAAAAATAATAATATATATGCAGTTGATCTAAATTCTGAAATGCTGAAATATGCAGAAAAACGTCACAAAAATAAAGATGTTACTTTTCTTAAAGCAAATGCAGAAAAACTTCCGTTTAATAATAGTAGCATTGATAAATATATAATTTCTTTTTGCCTAAGAAATGTTGCTGACATTGATAATGCATTGAAGGAATCCTATAGAATTCTTAAACCAGGAGGAGTATTTTATTGTCTTGAATTTAGTTCGCCAGAGTCTAGTTTAATTAAACAATTATACAATCAATATAAAAGAAATATTATCCCGTGGATTGGTTCAAAAGTTGCTAAAAATAAAGAAGCTTATAAATATTTAGAAGAAAGTATTGATCAGTTTCCTAATCAAAAAAAACTTATTTCATTTTTAAATAAAATTGGTTTTATTAACTCATATTATTTAAATATATTTAATGGGATAGTTTCAATACATATTGCTTATAAAATTTAAAATTATGAAAATTTTATTTATAATCTCAGCTTCAGTTGCAATTAAAAAATGTGCAGAAATCTTTGAAAATTTATCATCTAAAAATATCACTATAGATTGTATAGTTACAAAAAATGCTAAAAAAATGATAAATTTAAAAAAATTAAAAAAAACTGTATCGGGAAAAATTTATTCCGATCTTGATGAAAAGAACAATAAAATGCTTCATATTGACCTCACAAGAAAAAGTAATTTAATTATAGTCTGTCCTGCTACAAGCAACATAATTGCAAAATATTCTAATGGAATAGCTGATGACTTAGCTAGTACTACGCTTGTTGCTTCCAATAAGAATATTTTTTTTGTTCCTGCTATGAATTCTGAAATGTGGAACAACAAAATAAATCAAAAAAATGTTTCATATCTTAAAAATCTTGGAATCCAATTCATTGGACCTGAATATGGAAAACTTTCATGTGGAGAAGTCGGCTTAGGTAGGCTAATGAATACCAAAACGATAACAAATTCAATAATTGAAATTGTAAATAAAACTCAAATTTTTAAAAATAAAAAATGTTTGGTTACTGCCGGACCTACAATAGAGCCTATTGATCCGATAAGAAATATAACAAATAATTCTTCTGGAAAACAGGGTTATGAGATAGCTAAACAAATGATTTTATCAGGAGCATCTGTAACTTTGATATCTGGACCTACAAATATTCAAGCACCTTTAGAATCAAAATTAATAAAAGTAAACACAGCTAAAGAAATGTATAATGCTGTGAAAAAGAATATAAAGGTTGATATAGCAATTTTTGCTGCTGCTGTAAGTGATTTAACTCCATTAAAAAGGTCAAAAAATAAAATTAAAAAAGATGATTTACAAATTATTAAATTAAAAAAAAATAAAGATATAATTAAAGAAATATCTCATCTTAAGAAAAATCGTCCAAGAGTTGTTATAGGTTTTGCTGCAGAAACAAAAAATCATATATCAAATGCTAGAAAAAAACTTTTTGAAAAAAAATGTGATGCAGTAATAGTTAACAAAATAAATAAATATAACGATGTTTTTAACTCAGATTATAATAAAGTAACCTTTTTAACAAAAAAGAAAAAAATTGAGTTTAAAAAAATGTCAAAAGTAAAAACAGCTAAGCATATAGTTAAATTAATTGAAAAGATGTAAAATAAAAAATTATATTATGAGTATCAATAAAGAAGAATTAGAAATATTTTCTAGGCAACTTATCTTAGATGAATTTAATTTTAAAGATTTCAAAAAATTACAAAATAAAAATATTAGTATTATTGGTATTGGTGGTATTGGGTGTCCTACAGCACAATATCTTGTATCTAGTGGTATAAAAAATTTACAAATATTTGATCAAGATATAATAAAAAAAAATAACTTAAATAGACAAACTCTTTTTTCAATACATGATATTGGAAAGAAAAAATCAATAATTGCTAAGAAAAAATTAAAAAGTATTAATCCACTTGCTAAAATTAAGTCGTATCATAGAAAAATTTCATTAGATAATTTAGATCTTTTAAAAGAATCTTCTATTGTTATTGATGCAACAGATAATTGGGAAACAATGAAACTAGTAAATAATTATTGTCAAAGAAATTATATTCCTCTTTTAAGTTCTTCCGTTGTTGGATTTGATATTCAAATTGCATTGTTTGTAAATAATAAAAAAGATCACTTATGTCTGGAGTGTATATTTCCTAATAATAATGATAGGGAATTAGCTAGATGTGATACTATAGGTATCCTTGGCACTGCTGCAGGACTAGCAGGTGTAATAAGTGCACAAAAAACAATAAATTTTTTAATGAAATTTAATCAAAATAATAACTTTCTAACATTAATAAATTGTAAATCTTTATCATTTGATCATATTAAAATTGATAAAAATCCTAAATGTAATTTGATACTGCCTAAAATATAAAGATTTAATTGAAAATATTTTAATAAACTATATCTACAATAATAATATGAAAGAAAATTCTTTTAGTTATGAAAAGCTTATAGAGTGTGGGAAGGGCTTACTTTTTGGCGAAGGTAATGCGCAGTTACCGTTGCCCCCAATGTTAATGTTTGACAGAATTATAAATATTAGTGAAACTGGAGGGGCATTCTCTAAAGGTGAAGTAATAGCTGAATTAGATATAAATTCTGATCTTTGGTTCTTTGATTGCCATTTTAAAAATGACCCTGTTATGCCAGGTTGTCTTGGACTAGATGCTATGTGGCAACTTGTAGGTTTTTATCTTGGTTGGTTAGGTCAACCAGGTAAAGGAAGGGCATTAGGTGTGGGAGAAGTTAAGTTTACAGGACAAGTATTAAATACTGTTAAAAAAGTTTCTTATCATATTTCTTTAAAAAAATTGATTCTTAGAAAATTAATTTTGGGTGTTGCTGACGGTGTTTTAAAAGCAGATGGAGAATCAATTTATCAAGCTAAAGATATGAAGGTCGGGCTATTTACCCCTAATAAATAAAAAATGAAAAGAGTAGTAGTAACTGGAATAGGAATTGTTTCTTGTATTGGTAACGACCAAAAAACAGTTATTAAAAATTTAAAAGAATTAAACTCTGGTATATCTAAAGCTCCAGAGTATGAAGAGTATTCTTTTAGAAGTTTAGTTCATGGAAAACCAAATATCAAATTGGAAGATGAAATTGATAGACGTACATTAAGATTTATGGGGGATGGCGCTGCATATAATTATGTATCTATGAAAGATGCAATAAAAGATTCTGAGTTAAGTGAAAGTCAAGTTTCTAATGAAATGACAGGCATCATAGTAGGTTCTGGCGGGCCTTCGACATTTAATCTAATGAAGTCCTTTGATTTAGCTAAGACTGGTGGTTCAAAAAAAGTAGGGCCATTTATGGTCCCTAGATCAATGTCGAGTACCAATTCTGCAACACTTGCAACTCCTTTTAAAATAAAAGGAGTAAATTACTCAATTACATCTGCTTGCTCTACTAGTTCTCATTGTATTGGCAATGCTTATGAACTTATTCAAATGGGTAAACAAAATATAATTTTTGCAGGTGGTGGTGAAGAATTACATTGGACAATGTCTATTCTTTTTGATGCTATGGGTGCTTTATCCTCCAAATATAATGATGATCCAAAAAAATCATCAAGGGCATATGATACAAATAGAGATGGTTTTGTAATTTCTGGAGGAGGTGGAACGATTGTTCTTGAAGAATTAGAGCATGCAAAGTCTAGAGGAGCAAAAATTTATGCTGAAATAACTGGTTATGGTGCAACCTCTGATGGCCACGATATGGTCCAGCCATCAGGTGAAGGCGCAATAAGATGTATGAATTTAGCACTTAAAAAAATAAATGGTAAAATAGATTATATAAACTCACATGGCACAAGCACTCCAATAGGAGATATAAAAGAACTAGAAGCTATTTCAGAGGTTTTTAATAAAGAAAAACCTTATATAAGCTCTACAAAATCACTAACAGGCCATTCTCTAGGTGCTACCGGTGTACATGAAGCAATATATTCATTATTAATGTTGAAAAATGATTTTTTAAGTGGTTCAGCCAATATTGAAAATTTAGATGAAGTTGCTAAAAAACATAATATTCTTCAAAAAACAATCAATATAAGTGACATTCAAAATGTTATGTCAAATAGCTTTGGTTTTGGTGGCACAAATGCAACTCTAATTTTTTCAAAATTTAATGATTAAAAATAAAAAAGGTATAATTTTTGGAATTGCAAATGATCACTCAATTGCATGGGGTATAGCTAAAAAACTTTCTGAAAATGGAGCAGAATTAATTTTAACCTATCAAAATGAATCATTATTAAAAAGAGTTAAACCTCTCGCCGAAAAATTAAATAACAGCCTGTTAATAGAATGTGACTTAGATAAAGAAGGGTCTCTAAAAAAATGTTTTGAAATTGTTGAAGATAAATTTCAAAAAATTGATTTTGTAATTCATGCTGTTGCCTTTTCAGATAAATCTGAATTAAATGGACGTTATATATCTACTTCAAAAGAAAACTTTATTAAAACCCTTAATATATCTTGTTTTTCATTTACTAAAATTTCTAAACTCTCTTCAAAAATATTAAATGAAGGAGGTAGTTTGTTAACACTAACATTTTATGGATCAAATAAAGTTATCCCAAATTATAATGTTATGGGTATCGCAAAAGCAGCTTTAGAAACGAGTGTGAGATATCTTAGTGTTGATTTAGGAGAAAAAAATATCAGAGTTAACGCAATATCAGCAAGTCCGATGAGGACACTTTCTGGTGCTGCAATTACTAATTCAAGGAATATATTTAACTATACTAAAAGTAATTCGGCATTAAAACGAAATGCAGAATTAAATGAAATTGGAAATAGTGCTTTATATTTTGTTAGTGATTTATCTAAAGCAGTTACTGGAGAAATTCATTATGTTGATTGTGGCTTTAATATAGTTGGGATGCCAAAGTAACTATTTATATCTCAAATGTACTTGGATCATCAATAAATATACTTGTTACTCCCAACCTCCAAAGATCGTTTGCTTCTATTAATTCAATATTGTTATCACCATAGG
>JBJKYT010000032.1:0-6922 GCA_045560915.1 Alphaproteobacteria bacterium | reverse complement strand
ATCCAACTTTTTTTAATATGCCTATTGTTTGAAAACCATTTTTTTTATGTATTCGGATAGATGATTCAGAGTCAAAACTTCCAATTACTGCAATTATATTTTTTATATTAGGATTTTTTTTTGAAGCTTCAAGTAATTCTCCTAATAAATCATTCCCTATGCCCATACCTTGGTATTTATTATCTATGTATATGCTATTTTCAAAAGTGTGTTTATAGCCACTTTTAGCTCTAAATTTATTTAAATAGACGAAACCTATTATTTTATTATCTTTTTTGGCTACTAAAAAAGGTAAGTCTAATTTAATAATTGAGCTATATAATTCAAAAAATTCATCATATGACATTTCTTCTTCTTCAAAATTTGCTAATCCAAAATTAATATAATAATTATAAATCTCGAGGATTTGAAGAATATCTTCTTTTATAACTTTCTCAATTTTAATTAAATTATTCAAAATAAATTTTTTATATTTATTTTGTAATATATAATAAAAAAAACTATTCTACAAAAATTTCTTTTTGTTTTGTTATCCAATTATTAGTCATCATTTCATAATCTTTAGATAAGGTATATTTTTTTATTCTTAAATCAGTTTTTTGAGGCGTTTTTTCAAATAAATTTAAATCTAGTCCATCATTTAAGATTGATTGAATTGAAGATCTTGATCCAATAATATTGGGAATATATTTACAAATTTCTTCATATGAAATTCCACCTAAATTATTTTGATACGCTATTTCTAGTGAAATAATATGATGCAAGATTGATTTATAAAAAAAATTCTCACCTTTATTTATTCCTAGTGAATATTCATATAACTCAGCTTTTTTTCGTTTTATTGCATTTTGTAAGTTCATAAATTCTCCTCGTCTAAAATTTTGAAAGAGGCGGTTAAAACCACCTCTTTTTATTTTAATATATGACTAATCTCTAATGGAGTAGGCCATTACTCCTACTTCAGCTTTATCAGTACCAAGTTTTTCAGCTTCTTCACTAATTCTAATACCCATAGAAATTTTCATTAAATACCAAACAATAAATGCAATAACGAAAACAAAAATATTAATCCAAAGGATACCATAAATTTGAGAACCAAAATTTGCTCCTGAATTTGTAAGAGGAACAGCTAATGTGCCCCAAATACCTGCAAATCCATGAACGGGAATAGCTCCAACCACATCATCTATTTTAAGTTTTATTAATAATAAAGTGCCGTAATAAACGACCAGTCCACCAATACCACCAATGATGATTGCCATAATAGGCGAAGGTGTAAGAGGCTCAGCAGTTATAGCTACAAGTCCACCTAATGCACCATTAAGCATCATTATAACATCAGTTTTGCCACCTACGAGTCTAGAAACACCTGCACAAACCATTACACCTGCACAAGCAGCTAAGTTAGTATTTATAAAAATAGTAGCTACAGAAGTTGAATCATCGAACGATCCTAAAGCTAACTGTGATCCACCATTAAAACCAAACCAACCTAACCATAAAATAAATACTCCTAAAGTTGCCAAAGGTATTGAGGAACTAGCAAAAGGTGCCATTGCTTTCGCATCACCTGTATCAGTAAATCTCCCAAGTCTTGGGCCAAGAAGTATTGCTCCTGCAAGAGCTGCCGCACCTCCAGCACTATGAACTAATGTTGAGCCAGCAAAGTCAGAAAAACCAGCAGCTGCAAGATGACCTCCACCCCATTGCCATCCCATTTCAATCGGGTAAATAATGCCAGCTAAGATTGCACAGAATAAAAAGAATGGCCAAATTTTAATTCTTTCTGCCATTGTTCCTGAAACAATAGAACAGGTTGTTGCACAAAAAACCATTTGGAAAAACCAGTCAGAACCATCTGAATATCCTGTTTCTATTGAGCTTGCATCACTCCAAGGAAGAAAAGTACCAATAAACCCTCCTTCAGGGATACCGTATGCTAAGTTATATCCAATAAACCAAAACATTATTCCAGCAATAGAATATAAGCCTATATTTTTTGCAGCTATTGTAGCAACACTTTTTGATGTAACTAATCCTGATTCTAGCATGGCAAAACCAGCTGCCATCCACATTACTAAAAAACCTCCTATCAAAAATAAGAGAGTGTTTAAAATATAGGAAACTTCAGGATCAACTGCTGCAAAAGCAGATGAAGATAGTAAAGTAGAGCCTATAAATAAACCAAAAAAAGAAAATTTATTCATTATTATTCTCCATAATAAAGTTCACTAAACATAACTAACCACTAGTCATGCGTTACTTTTCATGCGTAGCTATGGAAATTATAATAATAAGATCCGCGTTCCTTCGGTATAAACCTACTTCCGATTCTCAAATATTTATGAGAATTGAACGATTTTATAACTTTGCATGCGTTCCTTCAACTTTCGTCTACTTCCGTCTTTAAAAATAAAATTTTTAAAGATGAACGATTAAAAAAGTTTTTATTATAAAAAATTTATTAATTCAAGAGTAAAATAAATAATTTACTATTTTTTATTAATAGTAATAAAAGTAAATTTTACTAAGGACTTTCAACATTGAAAAATATATATCATATAAATATTTAGGGTGCGTAGCTCAGCGGTAGAGCACTGCCTCGACACGGCAGGGGTCACAGGTTCAAATCCTGTCGCACCCACCACATATTAAAAATAGATTATAAACCCCCATTAGAAATTATAAATTCAGAAATCTTATCAATACCGTTGTTTTTTTTCATTTCACCAAAAATATACGGTAAGCCACTTCTAGCTTTTTCAACATCAATTTTCATTTGATTTAAATTTACCTCAACATATGGTGCTAAATCTATTTTATTAATTATTAATAAATCAGATTTTTTAATTGCTGGAGCTTTTTTTCTTGGAATATCTGCTCCCATTGCAACATCAATCATATAAATTGTTAAATCGACCAATTCAGGACTAAATGTCGCCGCTAAATTATCTCCTCCAGACTCAATTAATATTAGTTCAAGATCAGGAAATTTTTTTATCATTTCATCTACAGCTAGTAAATTAATAGAACAATCTTCTCTAATAGCTGTATGAGGGCATCCCCCAGTTTCTACTCCTTTAATTCTTTCCATAGGAAGTACTTGAGCTTTCATTAAATATTCAGCGTCTTCTATAGTGTAAATATCATTTGAAATAACTGCCATAGATACTTTTTTAGATAAATGACGACAAAGTGCTTCTGTCAGACTAGTTTTACCTGTTCCAATTCCTCCACCTATGCCAACTTTTAGCGGTCCATTAATATTATTCATGTTAAATAAATCCTTGTTTCTAAATTTTCATGTTTAATACTGAACAAATCTCCAATAAAAAAGGTTGATCCTATATCTTCAAGATTCAATTTTTCTGATTTTTGCAAAAAATCCTGAATTTTACTAATAAAAATAACATTTAACTTTTGTCCATCTTTTTGAGAAATTGGAATATGCTTTACACAAACATTTATTAAATTAGAAATAAATGACTGCAGATAAAATTTTATTAAATAATCAAACTTTATATTGAAATGAATTGCAGCTTTAGTTAAGCAATAAGTAAAAGCAGTATTTTCAGCCAATTCAAAATCCCAGCTTTGTTTCATAATTTTTCTAAATGAATTACCCATATCAACCATTTCTATTTGTCTTTCTTTAGAAGAAGCACTTGATAATATAAGATTATTAATTTCTTTTCCTTCATAAATAGATTTAATAAAAATAAATTCATTCCTTAATGTGCCATTAAAAAGAAGTGCGTTCAAGAATTCCTCAACATCATCTTTATTCTTAATTAGTTTATTATCTATTATAGCTTCTAAGCCATGTGAGTATGCATAAGATCCAACAGGAAATGAAGATGAAAACCAAATTTGCAATATTTGTAAAGGGTCTTTAATATTATTCATTTTAATGTTTATGACTATGAGTTCGACCCATACCATAAGCTCCACCTTCTGGTTTAAATTTTTCAAAAACTTTACTTACATTACCTTTAAGTTTTAAAATCATATCTAAAATTACAGGATCTTCTTGTATTAATATTCTTGTATTTTCAATTTGACACGGTAAATGCCTATTACCTACGTGCCAAATAATTTGTTTAAGATTTTCACCTTTAATTTCAATTAAATTTTCCTCTTTAGAAATAATTTTAATTACTTTTCCATCTTCCAGTTCAAAGAAATGATTTTCATCTAGGCTTATGGTTTCTTTTAAATTAACTAAGAATTCAGTGCCATTATCTGATACTAGTTTTTTTCTACGAATAAATCTTTCTTCATATGATAAAGAAATACTATCAATTAAAATTTTATTTTTTTCATTTCTATTAATGACTTTAAAAGATGTCTGCATTTTAATACATAAAGTAACGTTGTGCTAAAGGTAGGGTTTTAGCAGGTTCGCATGTTATTAGTTCTCCATCAGCTAAAACTTCATATGTTTCTGAGTTTACTTCTATTTGTGGACAATAATTATTTAATATCATATCTTTTTTTGAAATATTTCTAATATTCTTTACTGGTAATAATGATTTATTAACGCCTGAATTCTTATGCATATCTCTATCAAGAGATATTTGACTTACAAATGTTACGGAAGATTTTACAAGAGATTTACCAAAAGAAGAAAACATTGGTCTTGAATACACTGGCTGGGGGGTAGGTATTGATGCATTAGGATCACCCATTTGAGCACATGCAATACTTCCACCCATCAAGATTATTTCAGGCTTTACTCCAAAAAATGCTGGATCCCAAATTACAATATCAGCTCGTTTATTTTTTTCTATTGTTCCAATATTTTCTGATATTCCATGAGCTATAGCAGGATTGATAGTATATTTAGCTATATATCTTTTTACTCTTACATTATCATTATCTCCATTTTCTTCTTT
This sequence comes from Alphaproteobacteria bacterium, assembly GCA_045560915.1. Lineage (GTDB taxonomy): Bacteria > Pseudomonadota > Alphaproteobacteria > HIMB59 > MarineAlpha5-Bin3. The sequence continues at coordinate 2,027 of JBJKYT010000032.1, read as the reverse complement.
TAACCGTCCTCGTTGTACTTTCATTTTATGAGCTGTTTGCCATGTTCTTATTATAACCTCACCTACACGACCCATAGCCTGACTATCTGATGCAATAATTGAAAATGCACCCATGTCATGAAGAATATCTTCTGCAGCAATCGTTTCTTTTCGAATACGACTTTCAGCAAAAGCAACATCTTCTGGAATAGATTTGTCAAGGTGATGACACACCATGAGCATGTCTAAATGTTCTTCAACTGTATTAATTGTATAAGGTCTAGTAGGATTAGTTGAAGAAGGAATAATATATTTTTCACCACATACTTTAATAATATCTGGCGCATGTCCTCCACCAGCTCCTTCAGTATGGAAGGCATGAATAGTTCTTCCATTAATTGCTTTAATAGTACTTTCGACAAAGCCACTTTCATTTAATGTATCAGTATGTATCATCACTTGAATGTCATATTTGTCTGCAACATTTAAACAATTGTCGATTGCAGCAGGAGTTGTACCCCAATCTTCGTGTAATTTAAGTGAGCTTGCCCCTGCAATTACCTGTTCTTCAAGTGCTAAAGGCAGAGAACTATTACCTTTGCCAGCAAAAGCTAAATTCATTGAAAAGGCATCTGCTGATTGAATCATTTTTTCTAAATGCCATGGACCAGGAGTAACAGTTGTTGCTAGAGTCCCATGAGCTGGCCCTGTTCCACCTCCTAACATAGTTGTGATACCAGAGTGTAAAGAATCATCAATTTGCTGAGGGCAAATAAAATGTATATGACTATCAAAACCACCAGCTGTAATAATTTTTCCTTCTCCGGCAATTATCTCAGTACCAGGACCTATAATAATATTTACATTTGGTTGTGTGTCAGGATTACCTGCTTTTCCTATCTCATTTATTAAACCATCTTTTAAACCAATATCTGATTTATAAATTCCATTTACATCAACTACTAAAGCATTTGTTATAACTGTATCAACTGCCCCATCTTTTCTAGAAACTTGAGATTGACCCATACCATCTCTTATAACTTTACCTCCTCCAAATTTCACTTCTTCTCCGTAAGTTGTAAGGTCTTTTTCAACTTCTATAAAAAGTTCTGTGTCAGCTAATCTAATTTTGTCACCAGTTGTTGGTCCATACATATCAGCGTAAGCATCTCTACTAATTTTTTTCATTATAACTTACCCATTATTTTTTTATTAAAACCATAAATTTTTCTTTCTCCACTAATTTCAATTAATTCAACATCCTTTGTTTGACCTGGCTCAAAGCGAACTGCAGTACCAGATGGTATATCTAAACGCATTCCTCTTGATGTATCTCTATCAAATTCTAAAAATTCATTTGTTTCTGCAAAATGATAATGACTTCCAACTTGTATAGGACGATCACCTTTATTAGATACTTTCATTACTATAGATGCTCGATCTTCATTAAGTTTTAACTCATTATTTCCTTTAGTAATAATTTCTCCAGGTTTCATTATCGTATTGGCTTATGTACAGTTACTAGTTTTGTTCCATCAGGAAATGTTGCCTCTACTTGTACTTCTGAAATCATATCAGCAACTCCATCCATACAATTTTCTTTTTTAACAACATTTGCTCCAGACTCCATTAATTCAGATACCATTTTTCCATCTCTAGCCCCCTCAATTACAAAATCAGTTATCAAAGCTATAGCTTCTGGATAATTTAACTTTATTCCCCGATCTAGTCGTTTTCTAGCAACAATTGCTGCCATAGAAACCATTAATTTATCTTTTTCTCTTGGAGTCAGTTTCATTTATAAATTCCAATTTTTAGGAAGTTTATCATGTATAATACTTTTTAGAATATAATTTAATGTTTTTTTTAAATCATAATTATCATTAGCAATACTTCTAATTACAATTTTTTCATCCCAAATAGATATTTCACAAAAAATATCATTAATACTATCTATAGTTTTTCTAATATCATTTTGTATTTTTTCAACAATTTTACCAAATATCAATATTGTGGAAAAAGATGAATGATTATTAAGTGTAAACCTA
>JBJKYT010000031.1:0-7050 GCA_045560915.1 Alphaproteobacteria bacterium | reverse complement strand
ATTGGTTGGGAAAATTTTTTAGGAATGACAGTTGGGCAAGCAGTAGTTTGGGCCTCTCAAAATATTGATCCTAAATATCAAAATCCTGAATTAACTACCTCTGAACCATATGTAATGGGTTCACATGCAACATGCTCAGGTGCTTGGGTAAGTGGGCCAGAGGATTTATCTCCACCTGAATACTTTTGGGGATATAATAGAATGACAACAGTTGAGGGACTTTTTGGAGCTGGTGATACTGTAGGCGGAAGTGCCCATAAGTTTTCTTCAGGTTCATTCACTGAAGGTCGGTTAGCAGCAAAAGCAGCAGTGAAATATATCCAAGATCAAAAGGCAGAAGATATAAATGTAAGTGAAAAACAATGCGAAAACTTTAGAGAAATAATTTATAAGCCATTAGAGACTTATAAAGTGGGAAGAAATGAAATTACTGCAGGAACAGTTTCTCCAAGTTATATTTTACCACTTCAAGGATTACAACGTCTTCAAAAAATTATGGATGAATATGTAGGGGGTATTTCTTTTAATTATATGACAAACGAAAATACTCTTAAAAGAGGATTAGAGTTATTAGATTTATTAAAAGAAGATTTAGAGCATGTTGGAGCTGAAGATTACCATCAACTTATGAGAGCATGGGAATTGAAACATAGAACTGTTACTTCTCAATGCGTTACAGAGCATACCTTATTCAGAGAAGAAACGCGATGGCCTGGTTATTATTATAGAGGTGATCATATGAAATTAGATGATGAGAACTGGCATTGCTTAACTGTATCTAGACGTGATCCAAAAACGGGTAAATTTACTATGGAAAAGATGCCTGTGTATCATATAATAGATGATGAAGAAAAAAAGTTTGCTGCCTCTTAGTATAAATTATTAAATAATGAATCTTCTAGAAAAAACCGATGAGGAAATTATCAAAATTGCTGAACCATTTTGGAATAATTTAATAATTAGCTCTAACAAAAAAGATTACAGCGGATTTACTAAGGATTTCTCAGCAGAAATGCTTTATGGGGCAAATGAAATTGAAATAGGAAAACAATGGTCGACTAATGAATTATTAGTAAATCTATCAAGTGATAAAACTTGTTTAGGCTGTTTAAGAAGAGGATCTTATGTCAGTGTACTATACAAACAAACTAGTACTAAAATACCAGGTGAATTTCTGGGAAGACTTGTATTAGGAGTGGAAGAAAATGCCATTAAAGTATTTGGAGCTACTATTTTTTAACTAAATAATTTTGCAAGAAGCAAGAAACTCTGGATTAATTAAGCTTTCTTTGGAATTATATTTTATAGATTGATTTTCAAAAGTTTTTAAAAAACCACCCGCTTCTTCAAGAATTATATGACCAGCTGCAATATCCCATTCAGAAGTAGGTCCAAATCTTGGATATAGATCAGCATTCCCATTGGCTATTTCACAAAATTTTAATGAGCTTCCTTTTTGTAGTATTTTATAATTTTTATAATTTTGATTTATCCATTCATTAAATTTATTATTAGAATGAGATCTACTACCAATAATAATAATTTCATCTGATTTTTTTTTATTATTTGATAAAATTTTTACAGAATTTTCTAAAGATTTAATTGTTTTAGAACAATTGATTTTATAAGCACCTTGATCTTTTTGAGCAAAATATAATTCTGATAAAAAAGGAGAATATATTATGCCTAAAATTGGTTTTGTATTTTTTATTAATGCAATATTGACAGTAAATTCACCATTTTTATTTAAAAATTCTTTTGTTCCATCCAAAGGATCAATAAGCCAATAAGTATTCCAATTTTTTCTTTCTTCCCATTCAACTAAAGATTCTTCAGATAGGATAGGGATATTATCATTTAGTAATCTTAATTTTTCAATTATTATATTATTTGAGGCTAAGTCAGCTTCTGTTAATGGAGATTTATCCTCTTTTGTAAGAACATTAGAATTAGAGTCGTAATAATTCATTATTTCTCTTCCAGCATTTAATGCTATATTTGATACTTCTATTAATAAATTTTTATTATTATCGATCATAAATTTATTTGACTTTTATAAAACCTAAAATAAAGATTTGATAGTTATATATGACTGAAGAAATATTTAATATTATTGATAAACAAAAGCTAGATATAGTTAGTGAATCTATTGAAAAAGCTCACGGTCTTCCTAATGAATGTTATTTAGAAGGTCCGTATACCAAAATTGAGCGTAAAAAAATATTTGAAGATAAATGGGTTACCATAGGAACGGCTAGTTCAGTTCCTAATCCAGGAGATACAAGACCATTTGATTTACTAGGAATTCCTCTAATTATTATTAGGGATAAAAAGAATAAAGTGCGTGTATTCCATAATGTTTGTAGTCACAGAGGATACAAACTTATTAATGAAAAATGTTCTTTAAAAAATGTACTACGTTGCCCATATCATTCTTGGTCTTATGACTTTGAAGGAAATTTAGTTGCCACTCCACATCTAGGAGGAATTAATAAGCATGATCATGAAAAATTTCATAAATCTAAAAGTGGTTTGAAAGAAGTTCAATCTGCTGTCTGGCTTGATTTAATATTAGTTAATATATCTAATAATGAAGTTTCGTTTGAAGAATACATTAAACCACTTGAAGATAGATGGTCTTCATTTTGGACAAAAAAAGATCAAGAAATGATTTGTCATGCAAAAGACTATGGACACTTTTCATTAGAGGCAAAATGCAATTGGAAATTTGCTATAGAAAACTATTGTGAAAGTTACCACTTACCTTTTGTACATCCAGGTTTAAATGAATATTCAAAAATTGATGATCATTATCATATACAAGGTTTACCTAATCGTTTTGCAGGACAAGGTACCGTTGTTTATAATCCTCGCTTTGAAAATAATGCAGAATTTCCTACCTTTCCTGGTTGGGCTGAAGATAAAGTAGTACATGCGGAGTATGTAGCTCTCTTCCCAAATGTTATGTTAGGTATACATAAAGATCATTACTATGCATATTGGTTGGAACCAGTGAGTCATAATTATACTAAAGAACACATGGAAATATATTATGTGGGAGAAGAGGCAGCATTGTCAGAAAAGTATAAACCTTTACGAGAACAAAATTTCAAACAGTGGCATAGTATTCAATCAGAAGACTTAATGATTATTGAAGGTATGCAAGAAGGGCGTAATTCTCCTATCTACAATGGTGGTAATTTTTCTCCAGTATTAGATAACCCTACTCACCATTTTAATAAATGGGTAGCTACTTCGTTATGCAAATAAATGGCCATGAATACCAAAGATATAGATAATAAAATCCCAATATATCAATTAGATTCTAAAGAAAAAGTTTTAGAATATTATGTTAACTGGACAAAGAAGGGTGAATATAACAAAAATATGATTTCGTGGAATTATCAAGCTCCACAAAATACTGTGAAACTTTTTAATAAACATACACCAAATAAAGAGATAAATATTTTGGATGCTGGTTGTGGTTCTGGGCTGGTAGGAATTGAATTACAAAAAAATGGATATACTAAAATAACAGGAGCTGATTTTTCGCAGGAAATGCTCGATTTAATTCCTAATAATATTTATCATCATTTAGAATTAATAGATTTAAATGAAAAATTAAAATACGAGGATAATTTTTTTGATGCCATTACTTGCGTAGGTACCTTTACCTACAGTCATGTAAAAGCTAATGCATTAAATGAACTAATTCGTATTTTAAAGAAAAACGGATTAATTTGTTTTACAATAAATGAGGGAATTTATAAAAAGTATCAATTTGATTTAAAAATAAAACAACTATCAGATGATAAGTTATGGGATATTATTGATATATCAAAATGCTCTTACATAGTTAATAAAAATATTGAAGCTTGGCTTTGTATTGCTAAAAAAAATTAATCTCCAAAATGTTTACTTTTAGCTTTTATTCCTACTTTTTTAATTTTTTTTATAGCTTCAGTTAAAATTTTAGAGGTATTATCAAGCTCTTTAATATACTTTTCTCTATCATCAGAAAATTCAACGTCATTTATACATCTATTTAAATGTTCTCTAGCAATTAAAGCAGTATGTTTTGCAAATTCAGATGTACCTACATGTTTTGGTTCAGTTAGATAAGATTCTTCAAAATTTGTAAAATCTGGATTTTTGACCATATCCCTTGCAACATATCCATTAACAAGTGTTATTCTTTCCCCATTAGAATTTATACCTTTTGCTCTATGAACAACCATATTTCCATGTAAGAAAATTGCGTAACCAGGCGCAGGTGGTTTTATAGAAACTATTTTTTTAGAGGGAATCTTGACACCTTTGGTATGTATTTTTTCTATTTGTTTTTTTGTTCCAAGAAAATATTCAAACTCTCCTCCAGTAACTTTATTAGGATCAGTAACAAACAAAACATAATCATAGCGAAGGGTATCTGTATGCCACTTATCTATATTTATACCTTTTTTTAAAGGGTTATAATTTATATGTCCAAGTTGATGAGGAATTGTATGAGGTTGTAATTCAAGATTTGTAATTTCTGAAAAAAATTTAGTTATATCTTCAGATAAAGAAAAATCTCTAAGAAATTTAGATTGGTAAACACCACCTCTAACCATTCTCGGAATACGTTCAGAGGATTTTGCATAAGGTTCTAATAATTTTACTACTTCATATAACTTTCCTATTCCCTCCTCACTTAAAATTCTTGTTGGTGATGAAAAAGCAAACTGCGTAGAAAGATTTTTTAATTCTTTATTTGAATATCCTAATTCTTTAAGATTTTGTATTTGCTTAGGCTTTTCTAATTGCAAATCTGTATTTGGATTAAATACTGGTTCTTTTTTTATTGAAGGAAATCCTGTTGGTTTATTTTTTTGAATGTCAAATGGATACATAAACAATAAATTATTCTTCACTTGAATGTTTTACATCCCAAGGGGCTATCCAATTACCCTTAACTCTAAGATTTATGTTCGCATCTTCTTCTATTAATTTACAAACAGTCATTTCACCTGCTTCATCTCCATAACGGTTAGCAGCTTCTTGAAAACGCTTATGACAAGCTTGCGTTAATTCTGATCGAGTTCCATGTTCTTTAATTAAATCTTGAATTAAATCTAAATCTTTTAAAGCTAGCTCTAAACGAAAAGAAGGATCATAATGGCCTGAAAAAATAGAAGGGACATCGTGCTGTAAAACAAAACTATCAGCCGCACCACCCTTCATTACTTTCCACCATAATTCAGGCTCAAGACCTGCTTTTTTAGCCAATACCATTGCTTCTCCAATAGCCGTTGCATGAATTTTCCACAACTGATTATTTACTAATTTGGCGACATATCCATTTCCATAATCTCCAACACATCTAATTTCTCCAATAACTTTGAGAACTTCCTTGGCATTACTTATAGCTTTTTCAGATCCTCCAACAAACATAATCATATCGCCTCGAATTGCTGCATCTAAAGAACCAGTAACAGGTGCATCTACGGCAAAACCTCCTAAAGCTTCAAATTCTTTAGCCAAATTTCTCATAAGAGAAGGGCTACTTGTAGTAAGATCAATCCAGCCTTTGTCTTTACATGAGGATTGAAGAATTCCATTTTCATTTTTCATTACCGCTTCTATTTCTTTTGGTCCAAAAACCATAGAAACAACTATATCAACATCGTCCATTAATTCCTTAGGTGAATTTTTCCAAATTGCACCTTTTTCAATTAATTTTTTACCAACATCTTTTCTAATGTCATGAACATAAAGAGGAAAATTGGCTCTCTGTATATTGCGAGCTACAGCACTACCCATATTGCCTAATCCTACAACTCCAATCTTTTGCATAATTTAAACTCCACTTTTAATTATTTAATCAGTCAAACTATCACTTCTAATTCTTTTTTCATTATGAACATCAAGAGTTTTTCCATACAATTCATTTGATCTATAACTTGCCCCTATGACATTCTCTTTTTCAGTATAAGTAAATACAACTAAATTACGAGTTTTATTACCTTCTGCTCTTGTTGCACGATGTAAAGCATATCTTCCTTTAAATAACTGTAAATCACCCTCATTTAATTTAATTTCTTTAACTCGCGTCTGATCTCCTTTAAGTAATTTTAAAACTTCATCATAGCATTCGTCTTCTTTGTTTCTAATATTTGGTACGTATTGAAAAACACCGCCCTCATCACAATCTTGCACCAACATAGTAACTGTAAATTCATTTGTATCGTAATGCCAAGAAAATCTATCTCCAGGTTTATTGACGTTAATTGTTAGAGAGGCAAGTGGGTCTGCATAATGATACATTTTAACATTTAAACAGTCCGCTATAAATTCTTTTAAAATCTTTGAATAATATAATTCTTTAATTATAGAATTCTTAGGAAATTTATCACCTGAAACAAACCCGTTACTGCGTTCCATAAAAAAACGCCTAGGATGATCTTTAGGATATGATGGATCGTCTTTTGAAAAATAAACATTTACTTTGTTTGTTGTGTAATGTGCTAAATTTTCAATCTTAGAAGCCTCTTTTTGCATCTCATAAATTGCTTCCATATTAATAATTGATTTTAAAACATAGCAACCATCTAAACTTAAAGCCTCTCTAGCTTCTTGAACAATTTTTTTATATTTTGAATTATCACTATCATGAATAGGAAATTCGTTTAAGTTTACAAAATAAGACAATTCTTTTTTCATCATCATCAATTTTATTAATATATAATTCGGTAAATTTAGAATTTTATTGACGCAACAATAAATTATTAAGCGTTAAGATTTCTTGTTGATAGATTCTATCTTTTTTTTAAACTCATTAAGAGTTTTCCCAGCTCCCATATTATGTTTTGATAATACTTTTTGAATAGCAACTAAACACTCATCACGAATTTTTTCCATTTCTCTAATGGATTTTCCTTGAGATTGAGCCTCTACACCCTCTACGAATCGATCTATAATTTCATTAGATAATTCTGGAGCTTTTAAGTGTGACCAAGGCCATTTTAATGCTGGACCAAATTGTTCTATAAAATGTCTAGCCCCTCCTTT
>JBJKYT010000030.1:0-7626 GCA_045560915.1 Alphaproteobacteria bacterium | reverse complement strand
AAAGTATCAGAGTTCATTATTTACTAATATAATTTATTTTGTAATCTTTCAAAATTTTAAAAAAATATTCTATATTTTCTTTATCAGAGGGCGCTGCTTGAACACCTGTATTAAGTTGATTATTTAGGATTAAATCTATTCCTGCAGAAAGAGTTATTGAAACTAAAATTGCCATAGCGCTATTTTCACCGCTGCCACTTTGATCTAATTCATAACTTCTTGCCCAGACTACACCATCATTGTTAGATGCTTCCATTTTTACTGAAAGAACTACTCTATCTTTCTCATCTTTTTCGTACTGATTATTAGCCCATAATTCATCACTTTTGGTTTGAATTTTTTCTTCGATATCTGGACTTGGATTCTCTAACATTAAAAAAATCTCTTTCCATGCTTTCGTCCATCCATTTAATCTTAAAGTGCCTCTTACGAAATTGTTGATTTTCCAGGAGTGATCAAAATTATATTCTGTTATATATGGAATGGAATCTCTATTTGGGTAAGCTTCAAAATCTTCATCATTTACTGAGTATGTACTTACTTGATGGTAGGGAATTACCTCTTTTTCTTGAAAGTTACTAATAAATTTTGCTTTATTATTAAGGGCTTTTATAACGCCTACAGGCGACCAACTAAATTTATATTTAAAATCATTAGATACAGCAGGTATTCCTCCACAATAAGAATAGTATGAAACCGCACAGTCATTTATATTTTGTTGTTTTAATTCTGAAACTAAAAGATGAGAAAAAAAATGATCAATTCCAGGATCTAAACCTATCTCATTTATAAAAACTAAATTCCTCTCTTTAGCTTCTAAGTCTAGTTCTTTTAAATTAGGAGAAATATAGCTGGTAGATGCAAAATGACAATTTTTTTCAAGACAAACTTTAGCTATTTCTGGGTGCATATTTGCAGACAATTGAGAAACTACAATATCCCCTTTGTTAAGCTGCTTTTTTATTTCATCAAGATCATATTTTTTTGCCAATACTTTTTCAGAGTTTATATGATTAATGCTATATTCAGCTTTAGACAAAGTTCTGTTCCATACAGTAATTTTATTGCCACTTGAAGCAATTCTTCTTATTCCTGGAACTGAAGATAAACCTGCACCTAACCAATGAATATGTGTCATAATTTAATTTCTTTTTACTTTTTATTGAACTCGTTTACTACATAATTTCTAATGCAAAAGGGTTTTTAATTGATAATTTTAATTGTAACATTTTTATTAACGGGTCTTTTTTCAGGCTTGATAGCTGGATTATTAGGAGTTGGTGGAGGAATAATAATCGTTCCTGTTTCATATTTTATTTTATTACAATTAGGCTATTCAATAGATGTTGTAATGCATGTATCAGTAGCTTCTTCTCTTTGTATAATAGTATTCACTTCTATCTCGTCTGTGCTTTCACATATAAAATTAAACAATGTAGATAGAAATGTTGTGAAGAAATGGGTAGCAGGTATTATATCAGGATCTATAATTGGATCATTACTAGCAAGTAGAATTGAAGGTGAAATTTTAGTATTAATTTTTATTAGTTTAGCTTTTTTAATTTCTTTAAATATGTTTTTTCAGAGAAACATAAAAACAATTGGTAATGATATTCCTCAAAATTTTTTTATTAATTTTTCTATTAGTGGATTAATAGGATCATTTTCAGCCTTGATAGGAATCGGTGGAGGAAGTTTTAGTGTTCCAATTTTAAGTATATTTTCAAAAAAAATGCATCAAGCTGTTGGAACTTCTGCTGTTCTGGGATTTTTTATCGCCTTACCAGGAGCCATTTCCTATATATTTTTAGGTATCAATATTGAGGGTTTACCACCATATTCACTTGGATATGTAAATATTTTAATAGTTGCTTTGGTTATTTCAACAAGCATATTTACAGCGAATATTGGAGCAAAATTGTCTTCAAGAATTAGTAAAGAATTTCTAAAAAAAATTTTTGCCATTTTTTTATTGTTTACATGCACAAGTCTAGTTATTGAACATTTTATAATTTGATTTTCAACAAATGAATATTGTAGCAGATAGACTTTCTAGAATTAAACCATCTATGACTGTTGGTATTAATACCAAAGCAAATGCATTACGGGCTGAAGGAAAAGATATTTTAGTTTTAGCAGCAGGAGAACCAGATTTTGATACACCTGCAAATATCAGAGAGGCTGCAATTAAAGCGATGAATGAAGGATTAACTAGGTATGTACCAGGAAAGGGTACGCCTGCATTGCAAAATGCAATTATAAATAAATTTAAAAAAGAAAATAATCTAGAATATTCAAATGACGAAATAATGGTAGGTGTTGGAGGAAAACATATTATTTATAATGCTATGATGGCAACACTTAATCCAGGTGACGAGGTTATAATTCCTGCACCATATTGGGTAAGTTATCCAGATATAGTTTTATTAGCTGAAGGAAAACCAGTTATTGTAAAGTGCAGTGAAAAAAATGATTTTAAGTTAACACCCTATGATCTTGAAAAATATATAACACCAAAAACTAAATGGCTTTTTTTAAATAGTCCCAGTAACCCAACTGGTTCAGTATATTCTAAAGAAGAGCTTATGCATTTAGGTCAAATACTTCTTAAATATCCTAATATTTATATTTTAACTGACGATATTTATGAAAAAATTATTTATGACAAACAAAAATTTAATACAATTGCTGAAACTGTCCCTGAGCTCAAGAATCGAACTTTAACTTTAAATGGTGTCTCAAAAGCTTATTGTATGACTGGTTGGAGATTGGGTTATTGTGGTGCTCCAAAAGAAATAATATCGGGAATGAATAAGATTCAATCTCAAAGTAATTCTTCAACTTCATCTATTAGCATGGCTGCATCTGTAGAAGCTCTTCAAGGCAATCAAGATTTTATAGAAAAACATAACATTGCTTTTAAAAAAAGAAGAGACTTAGTTGTTGAAAAATTAAATTCTATTGATGGCATCTCTTGTGGAATTCCCCCTGGTGCATTTTATGTATATCCAAATTGTGAAGGAATTATTGGCAGAAAAACACCTGATGGAATAATATTAGATTCTGATGAAAAATTTATGAACTATCTTCTTGAAAGTAGGGGAGTTGCTGGAGTGCAAGGGGAAGCTTTTGGCTTATCACCATACTTTCGTCTTTCATATGCTACGAGTGAGAAAATTTTAATAGAAGCTTGCCACAGAATTGATGAAGCTTGTAAACTTCTTAAGTAAGATCTTTATCGTCAATAATCTCTGCTATCCTAAGAAGATTTGTTGATCCAGCACTTCCAAAAGGAACTCCTGCGGTGATAACTATTGAATTACCAGCTTCAGCTAAACGTTTATTTTTTAGAGCTTTACAGGCTATGCTTACCATTTCTGTTGCATTTTGAGCATCTTGTTTGGTATGAATGGAATAAACCCCCCATGATATTTGAAGTTTTCTAGCTGTTTCTAGTATTGGAGAAAGACCAATAATTAATACCGGAGCTCTTTCCCGAGACATTCTCATAGTTGTGATTCCGCTTACAGAAAAAGTTACTATAGCTTTAGCCTCCGCGTTTTTTGCTATTGTGTAAGCTGCACTTGTAATTGCATCAGTTGTACTGATTTTTTTATTCGTAGATGAACTTTCTTGATTCTTAATCTCAAGATTAAAATTATTGCTATCTGTTTCCACACTTTTAATTATTCTATTCATAATTGTAACTGATTCTTCAGGAAACAAACCTATTGCGGACTCTGCAGATAGCATAACTGCATCAGTTCCATCATATATAGCATTTGCTACATCAGATGCTTCAGCTCTTGTTGGTGTATGGTTTGAAACCATACTTTCTAACATTTGAGTGGCCACAACTACAGGTTTACCAAAATCTCTGCATCGACTAATTATATTTTTTTGAATTACAGGTATTTGTTCAGCAGGCATTTCAACACCTAAATCTCCTCTAGCTATCATTAATCCATCACTGGCTTCAATGATTGAATCAATATTTTTAACTGCAGAGGGTTTTTCTATCTTAGCCATTATAGATGCTTTATTACCAACTAGTTTTTTTAAATTATTTATATCTTCAGAGCTTTGAATAAAAGATAATGCTACCCAATCTACACCCATTTCTAGAGCTTTATTTAGATCAGATTTATCTTTTTGCGTTAATGATGAAATTGGTAAAACTACTCCAGGAATATTAACACCTTTATTATTTGAAATAATACCATTATTTAGCACCTCAGTTGTAAGTGATTTTTTTTCTTGTTTAATGATTTGTAATTTAATCCTACCGTCATCAATTAAAATTTCACTATTAGGGGTCATAGTTTCATAAATTTCTTCATGAGGAAAATTAACTCTATCTTTATTTCCAGGAGAAGAGTCTAAATCAAGTATAAAACTTTGGCCTTTTTTTAATTCTATTTTATCTTGGACAAACTTTCCAATTCTTAGCTTTGGACCTTGCAAATCTGCTAATATACAAGTCGCATGATCATATTTTTTTTCAAGAGATCTTATATATTGATAGTTATTTCTATGGTCCTCAATTGATCCATGAGAAAAATTTAAGCGAAATACATCACATCCTGCAACAAAAAGTTTATCAATTATTTCCTCAGATGAAGAAGCTGGACCTAGGGTAGCTAATATTTTAGCTTTTCTATTACGTTTCATTTATTATGGTATAATATATAATTGATATTTATTAAATATGTAACTTTTTTTATTAAAATAAATGGACAATAAAATACAAAAAGAAATATATGCTGAAGTTTTAGAAACTTTAATTAATCATTTGCAAAAAAGAACTGATGTTCAAAATATTGACTTAATGAATTTATCAGGATTTTGTAGAAATTGCTTATCTAAATGGTATTTAAGCGCTGCTGAAAAAAGAAATATAAAAATAAATTATGATGAAGCAAGAGAAATAATTTATGGAATGCCTTATTCTAAGTGGAAAGAAAAATATCAAATAGAAGCCACAAAAGAACAGTTAGAAAAAATGAAAAATAACTCTGATTAATACAAGTTTTCTAACTGATCTCCAAAAACACTTTTAACCTTATATCTTTTAACCTTCATTGTTGGAGTCATCATATCATTTTCAATAGTAAACTCATGATCTATTAATATAAATTTTCTTACTTGTTCTATAACTGAGAGGTTATTATTAACTTTTGATATAATTTCTTTGATCGTTTTATTATAGTCTTCATCTTTTACTAAAGTAGATAAGCTATTTTCTTTATTATTATTTTTTGCCCATAATAAAGCCTGCTCTTTGTCTGGAACAATGATAGCAACTAAATAGTTTTTAAAATCACCATAAACCATTGACTGAGATATTTCTGGTTCAATATTAAGTTTTTCTTCTACTCTTGAAGGTGAGATATTATCTCCTCCTGCATTGACTATTATATCTTTTTTTCTATCTGTAATTTTAAGGTAGTTATCTTCATCAAATTCACCAATATCACCAGTATGAACCCAACCATCTACAATTGTTGAAGATGTTGCTTTTGGGTCATTCCAATAACCATTCATAATATTTTCTCCTCGAACTAATATTTCTCCATCTTCAGCAATTTTTACTTCTGTTCCTTTAAATATAGTCCCAACGGTATCTAATTTAATTCTTTCAGGAGGATTGGCACTTACAACAGGTGCAGTTTCAGTTTGGCCATAGCCCTGTAATAAAGGTAATCCTAAAGCAGTTAAATAAAGTCCTACTTCATAGTTTAAAGCAGCTCCTCCAGAAACCAAAGCTCTTAAACTGCCTCCAAATCTCTTATTAACTTTTTTTCTAACTATTTTATCCATGATCCCATTTAAAACTTTTTCCATAGATGTCATTTTTTGGTTATTATATTTTTTCTTTCCTAGTTTAAGAGTTGTTGAAAAAAATAACTGACTTAATTTTCCTTGTTTTTTTAATCCTTGTGATATTCTGGTATGAAGTGAATCATAAAATCTTGGTACTGCTGTCATAAAATGTGGTTTGACTTCACTCATATTTACTAAAAGTTTATCAATACCCTCAGCATAATATATTTGTGCACCAATACCCATTTCATAAAATTGTAAAGTATGTTCATAAGAATGAGAAAGAGGAAGCCAAGATAAAAATCTAATTTCATTTAAATCAGACATTAAGTTTTTTAACAATTCTTGAGCTCCACTACAATTTATTAACATCGCACCATGACTTAACATTACTCCTTTTGGGCTTCCACCTGTACCTGAAGTATAAATTATACAAGCTGTATCAGTTCTTTTTTGCGATTTAATATTTTCTTCTAAATCATTATCATTTGTAGAATCATTATTTTGTTCAATCAAATCATTCCAGTTTGTAAAATATAAGGGCTCATCAAATTTTTTTTTATCTTCATCTATTAATATAACATTTTTGCATTTACTATTTAATATGGCAGGAATAGCCTTTAATGCTAAATCATTAGAAGATACAATGATGCACCTTGCTTCAGAATGATTAATTATATGTTTATAATCACTCGTGGTACTCGTAGTATAAGCAGGAACTGTAATACCACCGATAGACATTATAGCTAGGTCAGCAATTTGCCATTCAGGTCTATTTTCTGATAGAATTACAACTCTATCCCCCTTTAAAATCCCAAGACTTATTAAGCCCTTTGCTAGAGCATTTACTTTTTTTTGTACTTCTAACCAGCTTAAAGAAAGGAATTTTCCTTCAACTTTTCTCCATAAATAGGGACTATCCTTCAGTTCCTTACATTGTTGGTTAAATAAACTCACCACACTATTAAAATTGTCAAAATTTATAGACATATTACTTGTCCTCCCTACAAAGCCTAGATTATAGAACTATATCTAATTTAAAGAAATGGTAAAAAAAAACAAGCAATCAAATCAAAAAGTTCTTAATAATACGCTTCCTGTATGGAATTTAGGAGATTTATATTCCTCAATTAATTCTAGGAAGATACTTAAAGATCTTAATCTTATTGAAAAATTATCTAAATCATTCTCTAAAAAGTATGAAGGTAAAGTAAATAAGCTATCTGCAATTAAATTATTAAAAGCAATTGAAGAAATAGAGAAGATTGATGAAATTATGGATAAAATATTGTCATATGCACATCTGCTAGTATCTGAAAATATAGAAAATGAAAAAAACAAAATTTTTTTTCAACAGATGCAAGAAAAAATTACTAAATTTTCTTCTATGCTAATTTTTTTTACTTTAGAATTAAATCAAATTTCAGATAAAAAAATTAAAATTTTTTTTAAAGAAAAAAAATTAATAAAATATAAAAATTGGATAATAAATAGAAGATCTTTTAAACCTTATCAACTTGATAAAAAATTAGAAAAACTTTTACAAGATAAAAGCCTTACTTCTTCTAGTGCATGGATTAGGTTGTTTGATGATACAATAGCTGCTCTGAGATTTCCATTTAAAAATAAACTTTTAAGTAGTGCAGAAATATTAAATTTTTTATCTGATAATAAATCTTCCACTAGAAAAGCTGCAGCAAAATCAGTTGGAAAAACTTTAGGAAAGAATATTAATTTATTTGCAACGATTACTAATACACTGGCAAAAGATAAATCAATTAATGATGAATGGCGAAAGCTCCC
>JBJKYT010000029.1:0-7846 GCA_045560915.1 Alphaproteobacteria bacterium | reverse complement strand
TTATAGTATCATTAATTGCAATTTTTGCATTTACATCTGCAGCACAAGGTTGGTTTATTACAAAATTAAGATGGTATGAAATTATTATGCTTCTAATAATAACAGTAAGTATGTTTCGTCCAGATTTTGTTATGAATAGAATTTATCCTGAATATCAAAATTTTGAAAAAAATTTCTATGAAGAAATTGAATTCAAAGAAAAAAGAAAATTAAGATTACACGTAACAAGATATACTGATTATGGCGAAAGATACAAAATGTTTGCTTTTCCAATAGAACCTTCTAGCACTTCTCTTGCTAAAATTACTGGATTAGAGATTGAAAAAAATTCAAATAATAATTTTGAAGTAGTAAATCTTAGTTTTATGGGTCCCGCTGAAGAAACAGGGATGGATTTTTATGATGAAATTACAAAAATTGAAGTAAGCTCTATAAGTAGACCACCGAAAGAATATATTTATATATTTGGATTATTACTTTTGGCATTAACTTATGCATCTCAAAAAAGAAGAATTAAAAGAAATAAACTTTTAAACTGATTTGTTTAATTTATGGCGGAGAGAGAGGGATTCGAACCCTCGGTAGTATTGCTACTACACACGCTTTCCAAGCGTGCTGATTAAACCACTCTCACATCTCTCCCTATTAAAATTCTATTAATTATTTTTTTTCACTGACTGCTATGTTGCTAAGTTCTTGAAGACGAACACGTTGTGCATCAATAAGCATAGCTGCTAGAATTATTGAACCTTGAATAACTTTTATCCAAAAAACTGAAACTTGCATTAAATTTAAACCTCGGTCAATAGTTGAGAGTAACAAAACTCCACCTAATGCACCTAACATAGTACCTCGCCCACCTTGAAGACTTACACCACCAATGACAGCTCCAGCAAAAACAGTAAATATAAAAGTTTCGCCAAGATTGGGTTGAATTGATACAACTCTTCCTGCTAACATCCAACCTGCTAGGGCAGCTAGTAGTCCACTAAGCATATACACTTGCCTAATTCTTCTATTTACATTTATACCTAATGCTTCAGCAGCATCACGGTTACCCCCTATTGCATAAAGCTCTCGACCAAATTTATGGTGTTTTAAAATTAAATGACAAACAAAATAAACTAATCCTGTTGCAAGAACAGCAACGGAAATCTTACCAAAACCTGGAAGCTTAAAAGCTTTCTCATGGCCAAGCCAGTAGAAAACATCTGCACTTGGATTATTAAAACCACTTACTGGAGCACCCTCTGTAAAGGCTAACATTAGCCCTCTAATAATAAGCAACGCCGCTAGAGTAACAATGAAATTATGCATGTTACCATATGTTATTAAGCAACCTATAGCGTACCCAATTAAAGCTCCCATAGATAAAGTTAAAATAATTGATAGGTAGGGATTCATAAAAATTCCCCCACCATTTGTTGGTGTACCTGCAGGTACAATCAGCCAGACACCAACTAAAGCTGCTAAACCTAATGTGGACTCTGTCGATAAATCGAAGTTTCCACTTATCAAAACAAAAGTTTGGGCAGCAACTAATACCCCTAACACAGCGGCTGCAGCTAAAATATTTGAGATATTACGTTCAGTAAGAAAATGTTCAGATTGAAATATGAAAAATACAAATACAACTATTAAAACAGCCCAAATTAGGTGATCAATCAGAAATAACAAACGATTATATGAAAACATAACTATCCTCTAATAAATAATTCATGCTTTTTCTAAAGCTCCAGTGATTAATCCAGTAACTTCTTCTGGGCTTGTGTTGGCAATTGGTTTGTCTGCAATTTTATTTCCTCTTCGTAGAACGGCAACACGATCACAAACCTCAAAAACATCCATCATTCGATGACTTACCAAAATTACAGCATGACCAGTTTCTTTAAGTTGTTTAATTCTTGCAAGAATTTCTGCTACTTGGCGAATTGAAATCGCAGCAGTAGGTTCATCTAACAAAACAAGCTTTGGGTCAGACAGACGCGTTCGTGCTAGAGCCACTGCTTGTCTTTGGCCACCAGACATTCGTTCAACTAAATCTTTTGGACGTGTTTCAGATTGTAATTCTCCAAATAATTCTGCAGCTCGATCATTCATTGCAGCATGTTTTAACCGTGAAAAAAAACCAAAACCCGAATTTATTTCCCGCCCTAAAAAAACATTCGCAGAAGCTGTTAAATTATTGCATAATTTGAGATCTTGATAAACGATTTCGATGCCATGATTTCTAGCTTCAAGTGGATTAGAAAAGGAGGTTTTTTTTCCTGCAACAATAATTTCTCCATTTGTAGGAGCAAAATTTCCAGCAACAATTTTCATAAGTGTTGATTTGCCAGCTCCATTATCACCCATTAAACCAAGCGCTTCTCCTGGAGTAATATCCAAATCTACATTTTCTAATGCATGTATTGCACCAAAGTTTTTCGAAATTTTTTTTAATTCAAGAATTTTCATAATTCCTACCAAAATCTTTTAATAATATTCATATTGTATTTATAATCTTTGAATTACGAATTTGGAGGGGTAAAAAATTAACCCCTCCAAAATTTATTTTTTTTATAACATCAACAAACGTAGTGTTCAATCCAACTATTGGTTACCCCAAAGTCCTGGATTGTCTATATTGTCTATAGAAATATCTGTAGTGCTTAAGTAAAGCTGAAAGCCTACATCAGTCATCACAAGTTGAGCTGGAGACCATAAAGCACCATCTTTAACAACAGTACCTGGTTCAATCGCTTCACCATCTAATTTCTTTTGAATGTACTCGACAACCATACTTCCAAAGTCTGGAATTGGTTGACCTGAAGCTTGGTCAGTTGATCCTTCTCGGATTAAAGCTAAATTAGCACTACAACCATCGATTGCTGCAATAAAGATATGACCATCTTCACCTCTAGGTGCATATTGATCCATCTCTTTTAGAGTTTGAACAGTGCTCTCAGAGTAAACACAATCAGAATGCATATAAATTGCATCAACATCTTGAGCAGATAAAACGTCACGAACTATTTGAACTCCTTTATCAGCTTTCCAACTACCTTCTTTGGTAATCTGTTCAATGTTAGGATATTGATTTATAATTTCATCAAATCCTCCCTTTCTTAACTGTGCAACGTTTTGAGCTAAATTACCAGTAATATGTAAAACTGTACCTTTAGGCTCCCCATATTTTTTTGTTAGATGAGCAACAACAGCATTACCAGATTGATTTCCGCCTAGATGGTTATCAGCTAGGACAGTCATTTCAACTTGGCAACCAACAGCTGATCTATCGATTGTATAAAAAGGTATTCCAGCTTCTTTTGCTGCAGCTACTGCAACACAAATTCCAGCACTATCATCAGGAACAGCTACAATTGCATCAACGCCTTGGGTTATAAAGTCATTAACGTCATTAATTTGTTTTTGAGCATCTCCTCCTGATGTTACAGAAACTACCTTCCAACCTTTTGCCTCTGCAGGCACTCGAAAGCCATCAAAAATTTGTTTCTGTCCACCATCAAGTGAAGGTGCAGCGTAACCAACTACAATATCAGCGGCTGAAGCTATGCTTGATATAGACAAACTAAAAAGTGTTGCTACACTCAAAAAACCAGCAGCTATTATTTTTCTTAATACCATTATTTCCTCCTACGTATTAAAAATTTGTTTTGATAAGTAAATATGATAAAATAACACTCATATTGTCATATCAAAGGAATGATAATCGTATTAAAAATTATTATCAAGCACTAAATTAGAATGATTATAATGAATAAAATAGAACAAAAATGAAAGTTAAAGCTCTTCAAAAACTAAGACAAAAGCTTAAAAAAAATGAACCTATATATGGTTTGTGGGTAACTCTTGAATCAGCTTCAATCACTGAAATGGCCGTTGCTCTTGGTTTGGATTGGGTCGTAATTGATGCAGAGCATGGACATTTAGATTGGAGAGATATCAATTCTCATATTAGGGCAGCTTTGCGGAGTGATACAGTTGTTCTTGTACGTATTGCTGAACGAAGTACTAGTTTATCAAAACGTGCTCTAGATATTGGTGCTGATGGAATAATAGTCCCTTGGATGGAAAAGGTAGAAGAAGTAGAAGAGGCTGTTCGTGATTGTCGTTATCCACCAGAAGGTCGTCGCGGAATAGGAGGAGAACGAGCAACAGTATGGGGCCAATGCTTAAATGAACACGCTAATGAAGCAAATGAAAATGTACTTGTCATACCTTTGATTGAAAGTATCAATGCTGTTCCTAATGTAGCCAATATGTGTAAAGTTGATGGAATAGATATGTTTTTCTTTGGACCGGCTGACTTCTCAGCAAGTGCAGGATATCGAGGACAATGGGAAGGTCATGGTGTGGCCGAACAAATATTAGAATTAAAAGATATAATTAATGCTGCAGGAAAACATTGTGGGGTTATGTCTACTAGTGTTCAAAATTTAACTGAACGACGTGATCAAGGTTTTCGAATGTTAGCTTTAGGACCAGATAGCGGACTATTAATGCGATCTATGCATCAATCCTTACAAGCAGTTGATTGTGACCGTTTACCCGCTACTAGTTTAGATCCTGCTGATGGGGAGCCGGTATCAAAATCTGATACAAAAATAAAAAAACAAAAATAAATATACATAAAATAAAAATGGGAAATAAAAATAGAAGCAAAGTAGCAGTTATAGGTTGTGGATTTTTTGCTACTAATCACATTCTTTCTTGGAGTAACTTTAAAGATGTAGATTTGGTTGGTGTGTGTGATCTAGATGAAAAACGCGCTGTTAACGCAAGTAATATTTCCAAAGGCACTCCATATTTCACTGACGCTGAATTGATGTTAAAAGAAGTTCGACCTGATGTTGTTGATATTATCACTACTGCGCCATCTCATTACAATCTTGCAAAATTAGCAGCCTCTCTAAATATTTCTGCAATTATTCAAAAACCAATGGCTCCCTCATTAAAAGAAGCAACTAAAATTGTTGATCTTGCTGAAACAACAAAAACACCGATGATGGTTCATGAAAATTTTAGGTTCCAAAAACCTATAAGAGATCTGAAGAATTTCATTGCAGATGATAACATTGGTAAACATCTTTTTTGTAAGATAAGTTTTCGTACCTCTTTCGATATTTATACAAATCAACCTTATCTTAAGAAAGTAGATCAACTAGTACTAATGGACTTGGGAGTTCATGTTCTAGATGTGGCGCGATTTTTATTTGGAGAAGCAACTTCTATATGTTGCCGAACTCAAAAAACTCGTTCAGATATTGCTGGTGAAGATATGGCTACAATGATGTTAGGATTTTCAGAAGAACGAACTGCAATTGTTGAATGTACTTATGGATCTAAGCAAGTCCCAGATCTTTTCCCTGAAACTCTTGTCTCTGTTGAAGGAACAAATGGTGCAGTAACGCTAGGGGCAGGTTACCAAATGATAAAAAGATCTGGTGAAAAAGTTGAAACAATAAATGCTGAACCAAATGTTGACGACTGGTGTGAAAAACCTTGGCATGTAGTTCAAGATAGCGTTAAAAATACATGTCGTCATTGGATAGACACAGTTCCACAAAATCTTAAACCTGAAACCTCAGTTGATGATAATTTAAAAACATTAAAACTAGTAGAGGCAGCTTATCAATCAGCTGCAAAAGGTGGTTCACTTGTAACAATGGGCAATTAGATGCTTAAAGTTACAAAAAAATGAAACTATCTAAAAACGTTCAATATTATGGAAAAGATGAACCGTTACCCGAACAGATAGATCTTAACGCTGGACCATTAAATTTATTTTATGAAGCAGGAGATCTTCGCTATATTAAATATGGTGATAAGGAAATAATCCGTCGTATATATGTAGCAGTACGTGATCGTAATTGGGACACTGTAAAACCTGTTTTATCAAATGTGAAGATGAATATAGAAGATGATTCTTTTATTATTACATATACTGTCAATAATATTCAAAGTGACATCGATTTCTGTTGGCAAGGAAAAATTATTGGTAAAGCTAATGGTACTATCACCTTTAGTATGGATGGTGAAGCACTCTCCACGTTTTGGCGAAACCGTATTGGCTTTTGTATTTTACATCCAATGGAATATGCTAGTACTGAGTGTAAAATTGAACATGTGGATGGAAAAGTTGAACAAACTACTTTCCCAAAATTTATAGCACCTCAACTTATTATTAACGATAAGCCTTCACCTGTTGAGCCATTTTCTAATATGCGAGCACTTGTCTATCAAGTGAAGCCAAATTTACTAGCAGAAGTTCGTTTTGAAGGTGATAATTTTGAAATGGAGGATCAACGAAACTGGACAGATGCATCTTTTAAAACCTATGGCACTCCACTTAGAGAACCTTCTCCAGTAGAAGTTAAAGTTGGTACAAAAATTTCTCAAAACTTTTCTTTAACTTTAAAAAATCTGGATCATCAATTAAAATCTTTTGAAGCTAATGATGAGCTTACTTTTTTGATTAAAGAAAAGGTCATACGAAACCTGCCAAAAATTGGATTGGATGAAGCTAGTCATGATTATCCTCTCAATGAAAAAGAGTTGGAGCGACTAAAAGTTTTAAATCTATCTCATCAAAGAATTAATTTAAATTTATTTGATCCTAATTATATAGAAAAATTCAACCAATCGTCTAAGGATGCTCACAAATTAGAAATTAATTTAGAAGTGGCATTATTTCTTTCAAATAATGCTGAGTCTGAACTAATAGCGTTTCTTGAATTATTAAAAAAGATTAAACCTCCTATTTTAACTTGGCTTATTTTCCATAAAGAAGAAATAACAACTTCTAAAAAATGGATATTATTAGCTAGAAAATATTTACAAAAATATGATCGTAGTATCAAAATAGGTTCTGGTACAAATGTTTTATTTACTGATCTGAATCGCTCCACTGCCTCTTTTGAAGATATGGATTTAGTATGTTATTCGATTAATCCACAGGTACACGCTTTTGATAATCTCTCACTAATAGAAACTCTTTCTGCTCAACCTGAAACAGTAAAAAGTGCTCGTCAATTTTCTAGTAATAAATTTATTGCAGTTTCACCTATTACATTAAAAATGCGTTTTAATCCCTTTGCTACTTCTCCTGAAACAGAGTTAAAATCTAACCAGCTTCCATCACAAGTAGATGTAAGACAGATGTCTCTCTTTGGAGCAGGCTGGACAGTTGGCAGTTTAAAATATCTATGTGAAAGTGAGGCTTACAGTTTAACATATTATGAAACAACTGGATGGCGCGGTGTTATGGAAACTCAGTATGGATCACCTGTACCAGAAAAATTTTATTCATTTAAAGAATCTGTTTTCCCTCTTTATCATGTTTTTGCTGATGTAGGAGAATTTGCAGATGGAAAAAATTATTGAAACCTCATCAAGCAATGCTTTGAAAATAAATGGATTAGCTATAAACAAAGAAGGTAGAATAAGAGTTATTTTAGCTAATTTAGTTTCAGAAATACAACAGTTAACAGTAAAAAATTTAAGTAGCTCTGTTAATATCAGACACCTCAATGAAAGTAATATTGAGGAAGCAATGAAATCACCAGAAATCTATCGTGTTCAAAACTTTAAAAAACACGTAACTGATAATGGATCTCTCAAACTGAAATTATTACCTTATGCAATTGTTTGTATTGATAGTGCTGTGTAATGGAGTAAGTCTGTAGAATTTTCTAGCATAATTCAAAAAGTTAAGGTAGTTAAAACGTATGACAGATAGGGTATCGGAATTAAAACTTTTTTTTTCAACTCCTGTTTGGGTTTCAAGAGTGAAAAACCATAAAGAAGTTAATAAAAAAATATTAGAATATATAAAAAGTTTAGA
>JBJKYT010000028.1:0-8067 GCA_045560915.1 Alphaproteobacteria bacterium | reverse complement strand
ATTGATATAAGACCTACATGGAAAAATATAGATAGTATTCTTAGTTAAAAATGAAAATGAAAACTAAACTTAGGTCATATAATTCTCCTACTTTTTTAGCTTATGCTCTCATAGCCCCTGCTGCTATTTATATTTTATGTATTGTTGCTTGGCCATTAATTGAAACTGTTAGATTATCTTTTACTAATTCAAGTTTAGCTGGGGAAGAATATATTGGTTTTGAAAATTATGAAAAAATGATTTCGAGTAAAAAATTTAATAAAATTGTAATTAGAACTTTTGTTTGGATGTTTTTTTCTGTGAGTCTAAAATTAATAATTGGTTTAATAGGTGCAGTATTACTAAACGCGAATGTATTTGGAAAATCAGCTTTTAGAGTTTTAGTAATGCCTCCTTGGGTAGTTCCCATAGCCATTGGAATGCTTGGTTGGCTTTGGTTATATAATGGATATTTTGGAATAATAGCAGGAGTTGGAATGAGAACAGGAATACTAGACGGACCTTTTGGATTCCTAGCTTATAAACAAAGTGCTTTTATTTCAACTGTAATAGCTGATGTTTGGGTTGGTGTACCTATGGTAACAGTTTTTTTTCTTGCAGCTATGCAAGGTGTTCCAAAAGATTTATATGAAGCAGCCTATTGTGATGGTGCTTCAAGGTGGTCACGATTTTTTAGAATTACATTACCTCAAATAACCCCTGTTATTGTGACTATGTCAATATTGTCTGCTATTTGGACATTTAATTCCTTTGAAATTATTTGGATTTTAACTGAAGGAGGGCCAAGAGGAGCAACAACAACACTTATTATTGATACTTATAAGCAAGCTTTAGGTAACTATAAATTTGGAAGAGGTGCTGCAAGGGCAGTTGTAGTAATGATTTTGTTAACTTTATTTGCAGGCTTTTATTTAGCTTTACTTGCGAGAATAAACAAAAGGGTATCTCATGAATAAATATACAATTTTAGAAAAATTATTAATTTATTTTGGAATTTTAATATTCATGACATTTATTCTTTTACCTTTTGTTGAAATGTTTTATGCCTCTTTAAGGCCTTTAGACCATTTATTTAGATCACCTTATCAATTTTATTCAGATGATCTTTCATTTTGGGCATATAGAGAAATGTGGAAAACTGTACCTATGCTTGGACGTTACATTTTTAATAGTTTTTTTCTTGCAACTGTAACTTCTTTATTAACTTTATTATTTGTTATTCCAGCAGCTTATTCATATGCAAGATTCAAATTTCCTGCAAAGAATACTAGTTTGTATCTTTTACTTGCAATTAATATGTTTTCTGGTGCTGTACTATTAATACCATTATATAAATTATTAAGAACATTTGGTTTGTTAAATACTTATCAAGCAATGATAGTTCCAGGAGTGGCTTTTTTAATTCCAACTTCGATTTGGTTATTAAAATCATATTTTGAAAAAATTCCAATTGAATTAGAAGAAGCTGCTTTTTGTGATGGAGCTACAAGAATTCAAATACTTAGATATGTTATAACTCCTTTAAGTACCCCTGGTTTAGTTGTTGTAGGTATCTATGCATTTATAGGTTCCTATGCTCAACAATTTTTATTTGCAATTTCATTCAATCAAAAGAAAGAATTTATGCCTATACCTGCAGGTCTTTATGAATTTATTGGATACACTACTGTTAAATGGAATGAAATGATGGCTGCTTCTTTAGTAGGTATTGCTCCTGTTCTCCTTGTTTTTTTATTTTTACAAAAATATATTGTGGAAGGATTAACAGCAGGAGCTGTAAAAAACTAGAAAAACAGTCCCTTTTTTTTTATAAATAATTAATATTCATACTTGATACACTTCTAGTATTAACTTAATCATAATAGTTATAAATATAATTATACGGAGGAAATATGAAATTTACCTTTATTAAAACAACACTTATTGCTTTTGTTGTGTCTCTGTTTAGCTCATTTCATTTAATGGCTACAGACATGCATGGTGTTATGTGTGGTGGTGAAATTCGACCTGCAGACCAAGCTGTAGTAGATCAATTTATGACAGATAATCCTGGTGTTAATGTTACTATGGAAGCTGTTCCTTGGGGAACTTGCCAAGATAAAGTTATAAACTTGGCCATAGCAGGAGATCCTGTGAGTTTTTCTTATGTAGGTTCAAGAACTCTAAAAGGTTTAGCTGAAAATGGACATATTGTTGCTGTTAATATTCCTGATTCACAAATGAAAATGTACCAACCAGGTATATTAGACACAGTATCTTACAAAGGAGAAATTTGGGGATACCCTCATGCTTTTTCTACAAAAGCTCTTTTTATGAATTGTGGCATTCTTGAACAAGCTGGTTTAGCTTGCAATGGCCCACAGTCTTGGGATGAACTTTATGCAATGGCTGAAACTATTAAAAATAATACAGGAATTGCAGGTATTGGTTTAACTGGAAAAGATTTTGATAATACTATGCATCAATTTTTGAACTATCTTTATAGTAATGGGGGACAAGTAATTGATCCTGATACTAATGAAATAACTTTAGATAGTCCGAATACTGTTGAAACTTTAGAGTTTTATGCAAAGTTAGCAAATGTTTCTCAAGAAGGACCGTTAGCTTGGGAGCGTTCCCAGTTAACTGAACTATTTAATGATGAAAAAATAGCTATGTATATCAATGGTCCTTGGGGAGCAGGGCAACACAAAGAAGAACTTAGTGTGAATACTGTAAGAATTCCTGCTGGTCCAAAAGGTAGCCAAGGAACACTTTTAATCACTGATAGTGTTGCAGTCTTTAATAATACTGGTCATGAAGATTTGGCAAGTGCACTTGTAGCTCAGCTTACTTCAGGTGATGCTCAATATGATTTAGATACTAGTTGGGGCCTAACTCCAATTATGCAATATCCTCAAATTGGTAAGGTAGCGCCATACAATACAGATTATTGGATGATGTTTATTGATGCCATTGCAGATGGAGGCCCTGAACCTCTATTTGTAGATTATAAAGCTTTTCAATCAGTTATGAATTCTATGATTCAAGGAGCAATTCTTGGAGAAGGAGATGCGGCTGATTTAGTTGCTGAAGCAGCTGAAGAATTGGAAGAGTATAAATAGACAAATTTTAAAATAAGGACTGCCTTTTGGCAGTCCTTTTTATTTAGTATAAAAATTTTCTAAACAATTTTGATATTTAATAGATAATAATCTTAAATTATTAATGTATATATAATATTCAATGTGTGGAATTGTCGGTATTGCTAGCAAAAATAATTGTATAGATAATATTTTGTCTGGATTATACTCTCTTGAGTACAGAGGTTATGATTCATCGGGGTTAGCAACAATAAATAATAATCATTTTAAATATAACAAAAATATTGGTAAAATTTCTAATTTACAAAAATCTGTTAAAAATAATAAATTAACTGGAAATGTTGTAATTGCTCATACTAGGTGGGCAACTCATGGCAAACCTTCTATAAAAAATTGTCATCCATTTATAAAAGATAACTGTGTTTTAGTTCATAATGGTATCATAGAAAATTATACAGATTTAATAAATTATTATTCAATAAAACAAAAAAATATTAAATCAGATACAGATACTGAAATAATTGCTGAAATATACAATAAGCTATTAAATGAATTTAATAATCCTATTGAAGCTATCAAAAACCTAAATAAAAAAATAGTAGGATCATTTTCTTTTGCATTTTTAGTTCATGGATCAAAATCAATATATGTAACAAGAAGAGGGAGCCCTTTAGTCTTAGGGAGTGGAGAAGGATTTAATGCTGTTAGTTCTGATGTCTTGGGTTTGCCAGATAATACAAAAGAAATTATTTTTTTAGAGGAAAATGATATAGCCGAAGTAAATGATTCTTCAATTCTAATTTATGATAAAAATAAAATCATCAAGAGAGAAAAACATAAATTTATTCCAAAAAAAGAATTTAAAGTTAAGGGAAATTACAAACATTTTATGGAAAAAGAAATTTTTCATCAACCAATAAGTATTGAAGATACAATTTTGAATTTTGCTGATAAAAAAAGAAAAGTTGTTTATTTACCTAAAACTAATATTAAATTTAATGAATTTTCAAACATAATTATTGTAGCTTGTGGAACAGCTTACCATTCTTGTATGGTTGCAAAATATTGGATTGAAGAGATGACTGACTTCAATGTTTCAATTGATATTGCATCTGAATATAGATATCGCAAAAATAAAGTTAATAAAAATTCCCTTGGAATAGTTGTATCACAGTCAGGTGAAACTATGGATACATTAAAATGTTTAAATAAATTTAAAAAAAATAATATTTTCACAATATCTATAGTAAATGTTTTAAATAGCTCAATTGCAAGGTTAAGTGATTTTATTTTACCTACTTTAGCTGGTCCTGAAATAGGAGTTGCTTCCACAAAAGCTTTTACTTCTCAATTATCTGTTTTAGCTCTATTTGTACTTAATCTTCAACAAGGAAGTAAAAATATTAATAAGATTTTTTTTAATTCTATTTTTAGTATCCACAAATCTGTTAAAGAAATTTTAAAAAAAGAAAATGAATTTAAGAAAATAGCTAAAAAATTAGTTGATACTAAAAGCATTTTTTATATTGGTAGAGGTGCCATGTATCCTATTGCATTAGAAGGTGCCTTAAAGTTAAAAGAAATTACCTATAAGCATTGTGAAGGCTATGCCGCTGGAGAACTAAAACATGGTCCGTTAGCCTTAATTGAAAATAATATACCCGTTATTGTTTTAGCTCCTTTTGATGAAAATTATTCTAAATTACTCTCAAATATACAAGAGGTTAAAGCTAGAGGTGGAAGAATTATTATGATTACAGATAGGGATGGTGCAAAAAAAGTAAAAAAATATTGTGATCAAATTGTAATAATACCAAAAACAAATTTTTTAACATCCCCAATATTATATTCAATACCAGTCCAGTTAATTGCTTATTATTTAGCAGTTTTTCTTGGAACAGATGTCGATCAACCAAGAAATTTAGCGAAATCTGTTACTGTAGAATAATTTTACTTTAATTTATTATTGATAAAAGCATATTTTTTTTCTAAAATTTTATTATGTTTTTTGCTATTAGGTAAATTGGAACTTAAGTAAAAAGGAAAAGGATTTTGATTTTTTAATTTTGAAGACATCTCAAGCCACAAGGAATTCAAAATAAATATTCCTGCAATTGTAGAAGATGAAGTTACTCCAAAATCTTTATAATTTATTAAAGTATCACCTATAGGACTGTAATTATCTATATAAATATCGTTATAGAAATAAAGTTTTGATTTTTTGATTTTTTTCAACTTATCTGAATAAGTTTTAGAAGTTACACCGATAACATATATTTTTTTATTTTTCATTATCTTTGCTATTTCTATAGATAATTGATTAATACCACTGGTTGAAAAAATAATTATAGAGTCATTTTTAGTAAAATTATATTTCTTTAAAATATTTTTAGCTAATTTTGGATTTCTTTCATACTCTGATGCTTTTTTTATGCCATAAGAAAAATCTATTCTTTTATCTAAAATTGGAGTAACCCCAGCAAATGCTCCAGCTCTATGCAAACATTCTTCTGCTATACAATGATTATGACCAGTACCAAAAACATACACAATCCCTCCATTAACATAGTTGTTGGATAATTTGCTGGCAATTAATTTAATCTTATTTCTTTCATTTTTAGAAATTTTTTTTAATATTGAGGATAATTTTTTAGAAAAAATATCTATAGAGTTTTTCATAGATAGCTTATAATGAAAAAACGAATCAAAAAAAATTAAAATTATTAATTTAGGAAATTATCTTGATATCTTTAAAAGGCAAAATTGTTAACTTTGACGAAACCTTCAATGGAGAAATAATTTTCAATAAAAAAATAGATAAAATCATTAGGTCAAAATCTATACAAAATGAAGATTATATAATTCCTGGATTTATAGATCTGCATTGCCATGGAGCTAATGGTTTTGATACAATGGATGGATGGAATTCTATTAAAAAAATGTCAGCATACCATTTGAGTAATGGCACTACATCTATTTTACCAACGACTTGGACTAGTACAATAGAACATACATTTAACGCACTAAAAGAGTTTAAAAACTATAAGAGTACTAACACTAATATACTAGGTGTTCATTTAGAGGGGCCTTTTATCAATCCAAACAAGCTAGGGGCACAACCTCCGCTAACGATAAATCCATCAATTGAATTTATTAAAAAATTGATAGATGTTGCCCCGATTAAAGTTATCACTCTTGCTCCAGAGTTAGATGGCATGGATGACTTTATTTATCATTTAGACAAGCTTAAAATTAATATTCAATTTGGGCATTCTTTAGCTGATTTTGAATGTTGTGCTAAATTTATGAATAAATATAGTATTGGATTTACGCATCTTTATAACGCTATGTCAGGTAATCATCACAGAAGTTCGGGGGTTTTAGGTGCTGCTTTAGGATTAGGATCTTTTGCAGAAATTATTTGTGATCTTAATCATGTTAACGAAACTTCTATTAAGATTGCTAAAAAATGTATTAAAAATTTGTATGCTGTTAGTGATTCAATGGGAGCTACTGGATTAGAAAATGGCATATATAATTTTTTTGGAGTTGATATTGAAAAAATAGATAAAAAAGCTGTTGTTAAAAAAACCAATGTTTTAGCTGGAAGTGTAATCAATATGCATGATACTTTTTCCAATTTAATTAAATTAAAATTTTCTTTAAATGAAGCTGTTAAAATGACTAGTTACAATGCTGCTCAATATATAAAAGAAAATGAGCTGGGATATATCGGAGAAAATAAAATATCTAATATTTTAGTTTTAGATAAAACTTTAAAAATTAAACAAATATATTTAAATGGAATTAAAATTAATGAATAATTCAAAAGTATTAGAAGAAGCATTAAGTATACCATCAATAATTGAAAATTTTTCAAATATTGATAATAATCCTTATATAGAAACAGCTAATTTGATTAATCAAAAAAAAATTAAATATATTGTTACTATAGCTAGAGGAACATCAGATTGTGCTGCCCTTTATAGCTCTTATATTTTTGCTAAATATCTCGGTCTACCTACTTATAGTATGCCTCCTTCAATTATTACTCTTGAAAAATCCCATTTTGATTTTTCAGATGCTTTAGTTATTATAATTACTCAATCAGGTAAAAGTTCTGACTTAATTGAATGTGAAAAAAAATCAAAAGAAATGGGAGCAAAAACTATTTTAATTTCAAATAATGCAAATAGTCCAATAAATAATCAGTCTAACTATTTTTTTAATATGTTTGCAGATGAGGAGAAAAGTGTTGCTGCAACTAAATCATTTGTTCAAACTTTGTTAATATTAATAAAGTTTGTTTTTTATTGCTTAGAAAAAAAAGATATAAATGATGATATAAAAAATTTAAGTGAGTTTCTTTTGAGAGATTCTAATAATCAGTGGGAAACGGAGATAGTAGACAATACCATTAATACAGGATTTATACTTGGCAGAGGTGTTGGCTTCGCACTTTCAAATGAAATATCTCTTAAGTTTAAAGAATTATGCCAAGAAATGATAGAGCCATTTAGTAGTGCTGAAGTGATGCATGGGCCTAAAAGTTTAATTCAAGACTCATTTAAACTCTTTATTTTAGAAATGAATGACAACAGTGGTTTAACTGTTAAAAAAGATAGTAATGAAATTACCAATTATACAAAATTAATTTATAATATTTCTTCAAATAATGAATCCAAAACAAGCTTTTTCTATCCACCAAATAAAATAACTGAATTAGATTCAGTGGTAATGATGACAAAATTTTATCCTTGGATCATCCGCTATTCTTTAAGCAAAGGACTTAATCCTGATAAACCACGTTATTTAACAAAAATAACAGAAACATTTTAAAACATTTGGATAATTTCGATATAGTTATTGTTGGAGCAGGTTCAGCTGGATGTATAGTTAGTAATCAAATAATTAAAAATACGAACTTAAAAGTATTATTAATTGAGGCAGGGCCAGGTGATAATAGCCCAACTATCCAAGTACC
>JBJKYT010000027.1:0-8543 GCA_045560915.1 Alphaproteobacteria bacterium | reverse complement strand
TGAAAAAATCTTATATTATGTGAATAAATGAATATAAAAAAAATTAATAAGGATAAAATAGCAGCATGGGCTGTCCATGGGTTTACGGCTTCTGGTGCTGTATTAGGTTTTTTGGCCATTATTTCAATTTTTAATAATGATTTAATAGGAGCATTTTTATGGCTTGGATTAGCATTATTAATAGATGGTTTAGATGGATCCTTAGCTAGAAAAATTGGAGTAACTGATAAAACTCCAAATATAGATGGGTCTGCATTAGATTTAGTAATAGATTATTTAAACTATGTAATTATTCCTGCATTAATGATCTATTGGTTTCAATTTGTTCCACCAGGTTGGGAAATATATATACCTGCAGGAATTGTTGCAGTATCTTTATATACCTTTGCAAATATTAATATGAAAACTTCAGACTATTATTTTTCTGGATGGCCCGCAATTTGGAACATTTTAGTTTTATATTTTTATATTTTAGGAACTAATTTATGGATTAATTTAATTGTTATAATAATTTTATATATATTAACTTTTGTGCCTATAAAGTTTGTACACCCATTAAGAGTTAAAAATCTTAGAAACTATACAATATTTGCCACTGTTTTATGGGGTGCATCAACTTTAAAATTAGTCACTGCTAATCCAAATATTAATTTATTTTTAGAAGAAAAAATTGTAATGGCAATTTGGATATTATGTAGCATATATTTTGCTTCTTTATGTTTTACTAAATCAATCAAAGATGAATAATTTTTTAGAATCAATAATTAAAAGAGACCCTGCAGCAGGAAGTAAATTAAATGTTATTTTGAATTATCCAGGAGTGAAAGCTGTTTTTTTTCATTTTATTGCAAATAAACTTTGGAATATGAACTTAAAAATTATTGGAAGAATGGTATCTCAATTTAGTCGATTTTTAACAGGTATAGAAATTCATCCAGCTGTAAAAATCGGAAAAAATTTTTTTATTGATCATGGTTTAGGGGTTGTATGTGGTGAAACAGCTGAAATAGGAAATAATGTAACTATTTATCATGGTGTAACTTTGGGAGGAATTTCTCCTGCTGAAAACTCTCAAGAACAAATAAATGTTAAAAGACATCCTACAGTATCAGATGATGTAATTATAGGTTCTGGAGCACATATATTAGGCCCAATTACAATTGGTAAAGGAGCAAGAATTGGAGCAAATACAGTTATACTGAAAGATGTTCCAGAATATGCGACTATGGTCGGTAATCCAGCAAAAAATATAAGTACTAATAAAGATACATCATTCAAACCTTACGGAGTTAGAGATTTTGAAAAAAAATAATATTATTGATTTGATAGGTAATACTCCTCTAATTAGATTGAATTATCCGTCTGAAATTACTGGATGTGAAATATATGGTAAAGCAGAATTTTTAAATCCAGGAGGTTCTATAAAAGATAGAGCTGCCTTAGCAATTATAAATAATGCAGAAAAAGAAAATAAAATAAATCAAAATGGATATATAATTGAAGGAACTGCTGGCAATACAGGAATAGGATTAACATTAATAGCTAATGCTAAAGGATACCACTCTGTAATTGTTATGCCAGAAACTCAAACAAAAGAAAAAAAAGATTTATTAAAATCAATGGGTGCTGATTTAAGATTAGTGCCTGCTAAACCATATAAAGATCCTGGTAATTATGTAAAATATTCAAAAACATTAGCAGATGAATATATTCAAAAAACTAATGGAAATGCAATATGGGCAAATCAATTTGATAATATTGCAAATATGCTAGGACATTACAATTCCACAGGAAAAGAAATTTTGGAACAAACAGAAGGAAAAATAGATGCGTTTATTTGCTCTTCTGGTACTGGAGGTACAATCGCAGGTGTTGGTAAAGCTTTAAAAGAATTTAATAAAGATATAAAAATTATTTTAGCTGATCCAAAAGGCTCAGCACTATACAATTATATTAAATCTAAAGAATTGATTATGGAAGGAAGTTCTATAACAGAAGGAATAGGATCTTCCAGAGTCACGGCTAATTTTGCAGAAGCAACAATTGATGATGCATATTCAATAGATGATAAAGATGCAATTCCACTAATATTTAAATTAATTAAAAATGAAGGTTTAAATTTAGGTACAAGCTCAGGAATTAATATAGCTGGAGCAATAAAATTAGGTAAAGAAATTGGTCCAGGAAAAATAATAGTAACTATATTGTGTGATCTAGCTGATAGATATAAAAGTAAATTATTTAATAAAGAACTATTAAAAGAAAAAGATATACCAATACCTGAATGGCTTTAAAGATATTGTTTTAAATTTGGTTTAAAATAATTTGGACCTTTCATTACTTTACCAAATTCATTATATATAGGCTTTCCATCTTCTGAAAGCTTACTCATATTACTTCTATGAACTTCTTTAAAACATTTGTCTAAATCAATACCAAAAGCTACTCCAGCCCCATAGGTTACAACTAAAATATCCGTTAATGCATCAGCTACTTCAATTAAATCATTTTCATTTATAGCGTCTTTAAGTTCATTAAATTCTTCATCAATAAGTTTTTTTCTTAACTCTACAATTTTTTCATTTGGAAATTCAGCTTTATTTTTTACTTCTTGACCAAAAGTAGTCATAAATTCTTTTACTTTTTCAAAGTTAGTCATCCTGCATGCCTTTCTTTCTTTAATTATTTATAAAAAATATCGTTATAGGTAACAACAATAAAGAGAAAAGATATTATTGTTATCCCCACTGCTAAATATACTCTGGTTACAAATTCAGGTAAGGAATTAGAAAAAATTCTTCTTATTATAAAATATACAATATGCCCTCCATCTAATAAAGGTATTGGAAGAAGATTAAAAATACCGACAAATAAAGAAATTACTATAAATAAAAATAAAACACCTCTTACCTGATCAAGCATCATTTGATCTGCATTTTTAACTATACCTATGGGGCCAGCTAATTGATCTCCTAAAGTATTGTCTTTGTATGATTGTTGTAAGAAATTAAATGAAGCATAATAATATGTGGGAATAAAAGATAAAGAATTTTTAATTGATTTAGAAAAATTATACTTATCTATTATTGGCTCTTTTGGAGAAGATATTCCAATAATAAATTTATTTAATTCTTTATTAAAAGATAAATCAAAATTTTTATTAATAATTTTATTATCTCTTTCAATTAAGATATTAATATTTTTTTCATTACCTATAGCTTGAGGAATATCTGAAAATTCTAAAATTTCTGAATTATTGATTTCAATTATCTTATCTCCTTCTCTTAAATCATTAATAGATGCAGGTGAATTCTCCATTACTGAACCAATAATTGGTAAAAAATTCACTATTCCAAAAAAGAAAAATATAGAAAAAAGAGCTAGCCAAGCACTAACTATATTGAATATGCTACCAGCTAAAAGTACGGATATTTTTTGAAAAAGAGACAGAGATTGGAATGAACCTTCTTCTTTGGAATTATTATTAGAGAATATTGAATCTAAACCTTTTATTTTAACATATCCACCAAGAGGAATAGGAGCAATTTTCCATGTAGTTCCATTTTTATCAGTAAATTTAAATATAGCCTTACCAAAACCAATAGAAAAATCAGTAACTGTTGCTTTAAAGAAACGAGCTACAATATAATGACCAAATTCGTGAATCATCACTAAAACAATAAAAACAATAATAAGGTTGATGTAAATCATATTAAGAAATGTTAATTAATAAACTATGAGTACGATAAGTGAAATAGTTAACTTGAAAAAACATCCGATTATTAAATCAAATAAATATATCAGTAATTGCAATACAAAACTTATTAATAATTCTATACTTCAATTAGATGATTTTTTAACAGATAAAAGTTTAAACCAAATACAAAAAGAAGCTCTTAACTTAAAGAAAAAAGCATTTTACTGTTCACAAAAACATACAATATTATTAAATAAAAAAAATTCTAAAATATCAAATAAAGATCCATGTAACAGAGAAATGACAAGTGACAAAGGATGTGTTCCACATGATTTAATTCCGAAAAAATCTATATTAAATTCTCTTTATAGATCTAAAGAATTTAAAATTTTTCTAAATAAAATTTTGAATATTAAAAATATTTATCCTTACAAAGATAAACTTTCTTCTATTAATTATAATTATTATGAAAAAAAACAACAATTAGGATGGCACTTTGATAATGCTTCATTTGCAATTACATTAATGATCCAGTCTCCAAACTCAGGAGGTGTATTTCAGTACACTAATAAAGGAAGAAATTATGAAAAAAATTATTTAAATAAAAATTATATTGGCAATATTATCAATAATAAAAAAAAACCAACAAGTCTTAATGTAAAACCTGGAACTTTATTATTATTTTATGGAAGAAATTATCTACATAGAGTAACTCCTGTTAGATCAAAAAAACCAAGAATTTTAGTAACTTTAAATTATAATTTAGAAAAAGGAGTAGAATTATCTTTAAATGCTAGAAAAACATTTTTTGGCAGAATAAAATAATTTAATTAACTTAAGCAGTATTCTCAAGTTCTTCATATTCATCTAATGGAGGACAAGAGCAAAATAAATTCCTATCACCATATACATTATCTATACGGGCAACTGGTGACCAATATTTATTATTTTGAAGATATGAATGTGGGAAAGCTGCTTCTTTTCTTGAATATTTATGTTCCCATTTATCACCAGTTAATTCTTCAATAGTATGAGGTGAATTTTTTATAGGGTTGTCTAAATTATCAAATTTACCTGATCTAATTTTTTCTATTTCATCAAAAATACTTTTCATTGCAGTACAAAATCTATCTATTTCTTCTTTGGATTCACTTTCTGTAGGCTCAATCATTAAAGTCCCTGGCACTGGAAATGACATAGTTGGCGCATGAAAACCATAGTCAATAAGACGTTTAGCTATGTCTTCTTCAGTTATATCTAGTTCATCTTTTAAAGGTCTTAAATCTATTATACATTCGTGGGCAACCATATTGTTTTTACCCTTATATAAAATTGGAAAATATGGCTCTAAAGAATGTTTAATATAATTTGCATTTAAAATAGCGACTTGAGTTGCATTTTTTAAACCAATATCACCCATCATAGATATATAAGAATACGATATAGGTAATATAGAAGCGCTTCCCCAAGGAGCAGAAGAAATAGCTTCTTGATTTTGCTGAAGTCCAATTTCATTATCTATTAAAGGATGTCCAGGCAAAAAAGGAATTAAATGTTTTTTGACACCTATAGGACCCATACCAGGTCCTCCTCCTCCATGAGGTATACAAAAGGTTTTATGTAAATTCATATGTGAAACATCAGGTCCAAAAAATCCTGGTTTAGCAATACCTACTAATGCATTTAAATTTGCCCCATCCATATAAACCTGGCCACCTGCATCATGTATTAAATTACATATCTCGACTATACCTTCTTCAAAAACTCCATGAGTTGAAGGATAAGTAATCATTAAGGCAGCTAAATTTATCCCCGCTTCATTAATTTTTTCCTTTAAATGATCAATATCTACATTTCCATATTTATCACACTTAACAATTGATACTTCCATTCCACACATTTGTGCACTTGCAGGATTAGTACCATGGGCACTATTAGGAATTATACAAATATTCCTATTATTTTCTTTATTATTATCATGAAATTTTTTAATAGCTAAAAGTCCAGCAAATTCCCCTTGAGCTCCTGCATTAGGCTGTAAGGAAATGCCATCAAATCCCGTTATATCTTTTAACATAGCAATTAATTCAATCATTAGTTGATTATAACCTTCTCTTTGATGAGATTCTAAAAATGGATGAGCATTAGAAAAACCATTTAATGTTATAGGTAGCATTTCAGAAGCCGCATTTAATTTCATAGTACATGAGCCTAAAGGAATCATTGATCGATTAAGAGCTATATCTTTATTTTCTAATTTTTTTAAATATCTCATCATATCTGTTTCAGAGTGATAAATATTAAAAATTGGATGAGACAAAATTTCTTCATCTCTTAGTAATTTATTAGAAAATATTTCATTAGAATTAATTTCTCTTTCAAGAACTTCATGATTGAGTGGCACATTACTCTCATTAAAAAAATTAATTAAATTATCTACATCTTCTAAAGTGGTAGTTTCATCTAAAGAAATACTAAATAAATTATTATCTACAAATCTAAAGTTATTGCCTCTATCAACAGATTTTTTGTACCAATAATCAGCTTTATTTGTATCTTTAATTAACAATGTATCAAAATAATCTTTTGACAAAATTTCAAATCCTAATTTTTCCAATCCTTTTTTAAGCAATTGAGTATTAAAATGTATTGTATTTGCGATATATTTTAATCTTTTAGGTCCATGATACATTGCATATGCAGCAGATATAATTGCTAATAATGCTTGGGCAGTACATATATTACTCGTTGCCTTTTCTCTTCTAATATGTTGCTCACGTGTTTGTAGTGCCATTCTATAAGCACGTTTATTATTTCTATCAATTGACACACCTATTATTCTACCTGGGATTAATCTTTTAAATTCATTTTTTGTTGCAAAAAAAGCTGCGTGAGGACCACCAAAACCAATAGGCACGCCAAATCTTTGGGCACTTCCAACAACAATATCTGCTCCAAATTTACCTGGAGATTTCATTAAAACTAAACTCATTAAATCAGAAATAATTACTGAAAGAATACCTTTCTCTTTATTTGATTTAATAATAGAATTTAAATCATGTATTTCTCCAAAAGTATCAGGATTTTGAATTAAACAACCAAAAGTGTCATTATCAGGCTTGCTTGATATTAGAACCTTAATACCCAAAGGCTCTGCTCTTGCTTTTAATACTGATATTGTTTGCGGATGACAAGTATTCTGAATACAAAATGTCTTATTTTTTTTACCGTTATTTTTATAAGCAAGCATCATAGCTTCAGCTGCTGCAGTGCTTTCATCTAATAAAGATGCGTTAGCAATTTCCATTCCAGTTAAATCTATTATCATTTGTTGAAAATTCATTAACATCTCTAATCTTCCTTGAGAAACTTCAGGTTGATACGGGGTATAAGCAGTGTACCATCCAGGATTTTCTAATATATTACGTAAAATAACACTAGGAGTAATTGTTCCATAATAGCCAAGACCAATATAAGTTTTAGAAAAATTATTTTTTATTGATAATAATTGCATATTTAGTTTATTAAATTCTTCACTCATTCCAGGTTTTAAATTTAAAGAAGATTCAGATAAAATATTAGAAGGTACTGTTTTGTTTATTAAATCATCTAAAGAACTACAATTAATACTTTTAAGCATTAATTTAATATCTTCATTTCTTGGACCTATATGTCTACTAGCAAAAGTATTAAGATCGATCATTTTTCTTCTGTTTTTAAAAATTCTTGATATTCAGATAA
Source organism: Alphaproteobacteria bacterium (assembly GCA_045560915.1). Taxonomy (GTDB): domain Bacteria; phylum Pseudomonadota; class Alphaproteobacteria; order HIMB59; genus MarineAlpha5-Bin3. Next base: position 1,105 of record JBJKYT010000027.1, on the reverse strand, counting down.
AGTCATTAAATCATTAAATTGAGAAGGTTCTTTGATTTTTAATTTAAAGATCCAAGCAGTATTTTCAGGATCTTCATTAACTAAAGCACCATTATCATTTAATTTTTCATTAACTTCAATAATTTCACCATCTATAGGTGTGTATATGTCTGATGCGGCCTTAACTGACTCAATAACACAAACCTCATCATTTGATGAAACTTGTTTTCCTATTGTGGGCAATTCAACAAATACAATATCTCCAAGACTTTCTTGAGCATGATTGGTTATGCCAATTGTAGCTATATCATTATCTATTTCAATCCACTCATGATCTTTAGAATATTTTTTTTCACTCATTTTAACCTCCTCTTTTATATCTGTTTTGAATAAATGGTAAACTTACAATATTTAATTCTTCCCAGTTATTTCTTATTAAAATGTATATTTTATTATTAATTTCAGATTTATTTATATATCCAATTCCAATAGACGAACCCAAAATTGGTGAAAATGTTCCACTAGAAATATAGCCAATTTGATTTTTATCAATATTATAAATTTTAGTATTAGAACGAAGCATTGTTCTAGAAATAGATTTCAATCCAACCTTTAAATTTTTAATTTCACCATTTAATTGATTAGTTAATATTTTACTTCCATTTAAACTTTCATCATTAAGTCTAGATTTATGTAAAGACCATGTTAAGCTAGCTTCTATAGGAGTTATTTTTTCATTTAATTCATTGCCATATAAACTTAGTCCAGCCTCTATTCGTAATGAGTCTCGAGCTCCTAATCCACATAACTTAATTAAAGAATTTTCTAATAATATTTCTATAAATTGATTACTTACATCATTTGGAATAGAAATTTCAAATCCATCTTCGCCAGTATATCCTGTTCTACTTATTATAATTTCTTTATTTAAAAAATTAGAAGTTTTTGTTTGCATAAAAAAAAGATTTTTAGATTCAGTAATAAAATTAATAATTTTTTCTGAATTGGGACCTTGTATAGCTATTAAGGAATTATTAGTAAGTAAAATATAATTATTTAAATGATTAATAAATATCTCTTCATCATTTTTTTTTCTACTTGCATTATAAACAATATAAAAAAAATC
>JBJKYT010000026.1:0-8716 GCA_045560915.1 Alphaproteobacteria bacterium | reverse complement strand
TGGGGGTCTGGAATTTTTAATTCGTTCACATGCTCCTGTAGCAATATCTTTTGTTAAATCTAGTAAATGAACTTGCAAACCTGCATTTGCAACTTGAGCAGCAATTCCACTACCCATAGTGCCAGAGCCAATTACAACAACTTTTGATATTTTCATCATTTTTTTCTTGAGGCTTATATAGAAAAAATCACAAATCTCACTATTTGTAATGAAAATAATTAGCGTATTAGGGTGGAAATTATAGTAAATATCTTCTAATAGGCCCACAAAATGAAAAAGAACCCTGCAAGAAACGTCCATTTAGTAAAAGGACCTACTAACTTATTAGAGAAAATTAATCTTTCCATAGATGTAGATTCTCGTCTTTATAAAGAAGATATTGAGGCGTCTATAGCTCATGTAAAAATGCTTTCTAAAACAAAAATAATTTCATCTTCTGAAGGAAAAATAATATTAAAAGGTCTTAATAATATTTTAAAAGATATTGAAAAAGGAAAAGTAAAATTTTCAAATAAGCATGAGGATATTCATATGAATATTGAAGCTCTCTTATTTAAAAAAGTTGGCAATGTAGCAGGTAAATTACATACTGCTAGATCTCGAAATGATCAAGTAGTTACTGATTTTAAGTTATGGATTAGAGAAAATTCAAATAATATAGATAAATTATGTAAAAATTTTCAAAAAATTTTGATCAATGTTGCCAAAAAAAATATTTCTTCAGTAATGCCTGGTTATACGCATCTCCAAATTGCACAACCAATCACATTAGCTCATCATCTTTTAGCTTATGTAGAAATGATAGGACGTGACAGAGAAAGAATAAAAGATTGCGTTAATAGACTTAACGAAAATCCACTTGGCAGTGGCGCTTTGGCTGGCACCTCTTTTCCTATTGATCGTTTAATGACTTCTAAAATTTTAGGCTTTAATAGACCAACTAGTAATTCAGTAGATAGTGTTTCAGATAGAGATTTTGTAATAGAGTTTTTGTTTTGCCTTACATTAATAAGTGTTCATTTATCAAGATTAGCTGAAGAAATAATTATTTGGTCAAGCCAACAATATGATTTTATTAAACTCCCAGATGAAATAGCAACAGGAAGCTCCATTATGCCACAAAAGAAAAATCCTGATGGCGCAGAATTAGTAAGGGCTCAAGCAGCAACTACTATTGGAAATTTGAATTCATTGTTAGTTTTATTAAAAGGCTTGCCTATGACATATAGTAAAGATCTTCAAAAAGATAAACAAATAACTTTTGATAGCTTTGATACTGTTCATCTTGGACTAAATGTAATGTCAGAAATAATAGATAAAGCTAAATTTAATATAAAAAGTATGAGAGAGGCTACTGACTTTTCTTATGCAACTGCAACTGATTTAGCTGATTGGCTTGTTAGATATCTTAAGTATACTTTTCGAGATGCATATAAAATAACAGGTAAAATTGTTGCTTATGCTGAAAAAAATAACAAAATGCTTAATGAACTAACATTAAAAGATTTTCAAAAATTTGATAACAAAATTAATAAAAATATTTTTACAGTTCTTTCATCAATTAATAGTGTTAAAAGTAAAAAAAGTTATGGTGGAACATCTCCAGAAAATGTTAAAAAATCAATTTCTAAAGCAATAAAAAGATATTTATGATAAAAAACATTTTAATTGTTATTCCAATGCTTTTTTTAATATCTAGTTGTGGAAAAGTTGGACCGCTTGCATTGCCAGAAGAAAAGTTAGATAAATCTATAATTACTTATCCTTGTGATGAAATATGCATGGAAAAATTTGAAGCTGAAAAACAAAGACAGCAATCTGTTATTTTGCAAACAGACTAATGGATATTCTTTTTAATAATAATAGGCCCTTTATTGAGGGGGTAAGTGTTGATGAAATTACAAAATCTTTTTCCACTCCATTGTATATATATTCTCAAAAAAAAATTGAAAAAGCATATAATAATCTAAAAGAAAATTTAGGAGTAGAAATTTTTTATGCGGTAAAAGCAAATTCAAATCTAGCTATTTTAAAATTACTAAATAATTGTGGCGCAGGTTCAGACACAGTATCTGCTGGAGAAATTCAAAGATCTATTAAAGCCGGATTCAATCCTAATAAAATAATTTATGAAGGTGTTGGTAAGTCAAAAGAAGATATAGAATATGCTATTATTAATAATATTCGTTTAATTAACGCCGAGTCTTTAAATGAACTTATACTAATAAATAAAATAGCAAAAAATTTAAATAAAACTGTTAGTGTTGGTATTCGTCTTAATCCTGATATTGATAGTCTAACTTTAAGTAAAATTTCTACTGGTAAAAAAACTGATAAATTTGGAATTCCTATTAATGAGTTAAATAATATTATATCTGCAATGGAGTCACTAAATAATATTAAATTAAAAGGATTAAGTTGCCACGTAGGAAGTCAAATAAGTGAAATGATAATTTTTGAAAAGGTATTTAATACTATGAAAGAAGCCGCTTCACTCTCAATATCCAAAGGAATAAAAATTGAATATGTTGATTTAGGTGGAGGTTTTGCTGTTAATTATAACAAAAACATAAATGATTTAAATGTTAAAGAAATAGGAAGACTTACTAGTTCTATTTTTAAAGATATTCCTTACAAAATTTCTTTTGAACCAGGAAGGTATCTGGTCGCAAAAGCAGGAATTATCATTACAAAAATTTTAAATATTAAAAAAAATGGTGGTATAAATTTTATAATTACTGATGCTGGTATGCACACTTTAATTAGACCAGCTATGTATAATTCAGTTCATCAGATTGATGCCTTAGATCAATCAAGTAATAAAAAAATAAATTATACAATAGCAGGTCCAATTTGTGAAAGTTCAGATATCCTTGCTAAAGATATAGTTTTGTCAGAACAAAAAGAAAATAATTTTTTATTTATACATGATACTGGAGCTTATGGAGCTGCTATGGCATCTAATTATAATTCTAGAGGTTTGCCAAATGAATTACTAATTAATGAAGACAAATATTCTATAATTCATGCAGAAGAAAAAACTTCAGATATAATAGCGCGAGACTTAATTCCTGATTGGCTTTAATTTATTAATTGATGAATTATTTTTGCAATATCATTAATGATCATATTTAAATTAAAAAAAAACTCATTTATGTAAAACTGTATAAGTACTAAAGAATTAATATTTGACTTTTGAAAAAACCAGTAAAAAATAATTAATAAAATAACAAATAAAACTAGCAAAATAGAATTTAAAATACTTACCTTGGGCTCTTGAACATAGGTAGATGGAAGGTTTGAAATAGATGTTTTGTTTTTTTCTTGCTTTAAAGAATCTCCGTCATTTACTTCGGAGTTTAGATTATCTTTAACATTATCATCAAAAACTTGACTCTCTTGAAACCATTGATTTCCACAATTAGCACATTGAACATTTCTGCCATCTGGCTTCAATTCAGCTGAATTAACAAGGTATTTAGAATTACAAGAATTACATGAAATCAACATAATTTAAATTTATAATATATATTCATTTAAACATAACATATAAAATAAAATCTAGTAATGTTTGCAAGATCAATTCTTTTTTATCTTTTATTGGGTATATGGACTATTTTTATGGGGATAGCTTGTCTGCCTTATTTTATTTTACCTTTTGCTTATCTAAGACAGCCAATAAAAATTTGGATATCAGGTATTTTTTTATTGTTAAAAAATATTTGTAAAATAACTCATGAGTTGGAAGGAAAAGAGAATATACCTCTACACTCTGTTCTAATAGCTTCAAAACACCAATCAGCTTTTGAAACTTTTGCTTTATTTTATTATATTCCAAATTCTATCTTTATTCACAAGAAACAACTTTTCTTAATTCCAATATTTGGTCAATATTTAAAAAAAATAAATATGATCTCTATAGATCGTCAAAAAGGAATCAGCGCAATTCGATCAATGATGATAAATGCAAAAAAAAAATTAAATGATGGATATTCAATAATTATCTTTCCTGAAGGTACTAGAAAAAAACCAGGCGACAAACCTGATTATAAATCAGGATTTATAGCAATCTATAATGAAATGAAAACCAAGATACTCCCTGTTGCTCTAAACTCAGGTAATTGTTGGCCGAAAAATACTTTTATTCTAAAGCCTGGACATATTATTATTAAGATCATGCCCTTAATTGAAGAAAATTTAAAAAAAAATGAAATTTTATCTAATCTACAAACAGTTATAGAAAATGAAACAAATAAAATTATTTAGTTTTTTTAGATTCTGTTGGATCAAACGTTCCTGCTTGTCCAATTTCTTCAATAACTTTTCTTATTTCCCTAGTTGAACTAAATGTTTTTTCTAAATAAGATGCATCATTGTTTCTTATAGCTTTTTGCAAAGTTGATAAATCTTCCGTAAATCTTCCTAACATTTCTAAAACTGCCTCTTTATTTTTCGCATAAACATCACGCCACATAATAGGATCACTACCTGCTAGTCTTGTAAAATCTCTAAAGCCTGCTGCTGAATATTTAATTACTTCCTCTTTTAAATGAGATTCTAATTCAGATGCTGTAGCTACTATAGAATATGCGATTAATTGAGGAATATGTGAAGTCATTGCCAAAACTCTATCATGATGTTCTGCATCCATACTTTGTACCTCCATACCTAATGAATTCCAAAATTTGATAATTTGATCTATTGAATTTTGGTCATTATTTTTTGGTGTCATAATACAAAATCTATTTTCAAATAATTTAGCGAATCCATATTCTGGTCCACTTTTTTCTAATCCAGCTATAGGGTGACATGGGATAAATTTTATATGATGATTATTTTTTAATTCTTCAAAATCTCTTATAGTGCTCATTTTAGTTGATCCTACATCAGTAACAAGCGTATCTTGATCTAAATATTGCTCAAGTTGAAAAAATATTTCTTTATACGTACTTAAAGGAGAACAAATTATAACTAAATCTGTTTGTTCTTTTAAATCTTCTAAATTTTTTTTTCCTTTAGATATAATTTTTAGATTTAGACATTTTTTTAAATTTTCCTCATTAGGATCTATTCCATATATTATTTTTGAAATTTCTTTTTCTTTTATTGCTCTAGCTAAAGAAGAGCCAATTAAACCTACCCCAATAATGACAACTGATTTAAAATTAATATTTGTCACTTATGTTTTTCCAATACAGATACAATTTTTTTCATATCATCTAATGATCCAATAGTTATGCGCAAACAGTGAGGAAGTTGATAACTGTTAAGTTGACGTATAATTATTCCATTTTCAAGTAAATTTGACGCAATATTATTAGCTTTTAATTCAGTGAGCTCTATAAAAACAAAATTTGCAAATGACTGAATGTATTTATATTTCATTCTTTCTAACTCTTTCTCAAACCAAATTTTGTTTTCTTTATTTGTATTTAAAACCTTTTTTATATGATCTTGGTCCTTAAGAGCTATCATGGCTAAATGTTGAGCAAAACTATTAGTATTAAAAGGTCCTTTTACTTTATTTAAAATATTGGCAACTTTAATACTTGAATAACACCACCCTAAACGAATACCAGCCAAACCATAAACTTTTGAAAAGGTTCTAGTGCAAATAACATTTTCAAATTCTTTAACTAATGAAAAATCACAATCATAGTCCTCTTCCTGCACATATTCAGCATAAGCACCGTCAATAACAACTATAATGTGATTGGGAACTTTTGATATAAGTTCTCTTAAATCTTTTTTTGTCAAATATGATCCTGTAGGATTATTAGGATTAGCAATATAAATTAATTTAGTGGCAGGTGTTATTTGATCACAGATTGATTGAACACTAACTTTATAATTTTCTTCTTTTGCTAATTTAGAAACTGCACCCACAACTTTAGAGATAATAGGGTACATTTCAAACCCATGATGCGCGTGAATTATTTCATCTCCTGGCTGACAAAAAGATAGAGCAGCAAATAAAAGATTTTCGTCTGAACCGCATCCTAAAACAATTTGTTCTGCATTTATATTATGAAATTTTGCTAATTCTGAACGCAAAGTTATTCCACTTATCTCAGGATAACGATGCAAATCAAATTTATGATTTAAAGGCGATAATATTTTATCACTGGGACCAAAGGGGTTTTCATTTGAAGAAAGTTTGACAATTTTATTTTTACCGTCAATTTTTGCAATTCCACCTTTATAAACATTAATTGATTCAATGCTTCTTTTAGTTACAATATTTGAATTGTTACCTAATTGAAGTTTTGAAGAAGCTTCAAATAATTCTCGCCATATTCTAATTATTGTATCTTTTGAATATTTGCCTTTTGATAAGTGAATTAGTCGATTTAATACTTCCTGTTCTCTACTTTCATCAATAACACCCTTGGTCTTATCTTTAAGCTTTCCAATTGAAGTAACAATATTTGATCTAAGATCTATAAGGTCCACTATCTTATTATCTAAATCATTTATTTGATCTCTTAATTCTTTTAGCTCTTTATCACTCATAAAATATTTTTATATTTTTATAAGTCTTTACAAATTATCTTCAAATAAATCAAAAAAAACTAGCATTTATTGTGTTAATAGGACAAATATTGACTATTAAACCTGATTAATCTAAATGGGCTTTTATACACCGATTTGAAACAGCTTGCGGGTGTGTATCTTTTAAACAGCTAAAGCGTGAGATACTCCCTCAAAAATTGTTTTTTCGGAAAAAAGGAAAGACAAATGAATTACAAGTTTAATATTATTGATGACAAAAGTTTAGAATGTAAAATTGTAGAATTTTCTAATGCTAATTTTAAATTAGATTCTGATTATATTCTAAATAACTTCAAAATAGCCTTTAAATCATTTGGTACTTTAAATAAAAAAAAGAATAATGTCATTTTGGTTTGTCATGCACTAACCGGCGATCAATATGTAACAGGATATAATCCCGTAACAAAAAGAGATGGATGGTGGTCCAGAATGGTAGGTCCAAATAAACCAATTGATACAAATAAGTTCTTTGTAATTTGTTCTAATGTCATTGGAGGATGTTCAGGATCAACAGGTCCAAAAGAAATAGATGTTAACACAAATTCTCCTTTTGGAGGTAAATTTCCTTCCATAACTATTAATGATATTGTTAATGCTCAAAATTATTTATTAGAATCTCTATCTATAAAAAAATTATTTGCAGTAATAGGCGGATCAATGGGAGCTATGCAAGCCATACAATGGTCATTAAACTATCCAGATAAAATAAAAAATATTATCCATATTGCTGGAGCCCTAAAACACTCTTCACAAAATATTGCATTTCATGAAGTTGGCAGGCAAGCAATTATGAATGATAATAATTGGAATAAAGGGTCTTATAATGAAAATGGAAAAAGACCTGAAACAGGATTAGCTGTTGCTAGAATGATTGCACATATTACTTATTTATCAGAAAATGCTATGCATCGTAAATTTGGTCGTAAATTACAATCAAGAGATATTATATCTTTTGGCTTTGATGCAGATTTTCAAGTTGAAAGCTATCTTCGATATCAAGGTCGATCATTTGTTGAACGATTTGATGCTAATAGTTATCTTTATCTCACTAGAGCCATGGATTATTTTGATATAGTAGATAAATTTTCTAAAGCTATAGAGTTTCCTGCAATACCAAATAAACATATTAATTATTTGGTGATTTCTTTTACTTCAGATTGGTTGTTTCCAACAATTGAGAATAAAGAAATAGTAAAAAAATTAAATTATTTCAATCGGAATGTAAGCTTTACAGAAATTGAAACTGATAAAGGACATGATAGCTTTTTGTTAGATGAACTAGAGTTAGACTTTACCATTAATGGCTTTCTTGAAAGCAATTATAGAAAGTTAGAATCACATGAATAATAAATTTAGCATAAGAAAAGACTGGAGATTAATTGAATCTTTAATCGTTGAAAACTCTAGAATTTTAGATATTGGATGTGGAGAAGGCGGCTTAATTTCACAACTTGAAAAAAATATAAATGCAAAAACTTATGGTATTGAAGTTAATTCAGAGCTAGCAAGAAAAGCTATTGCGGAAGGATTAAATGTTATTGAAGGAAATGCTGAAAATGACTTAGACCAATACTCAAATAATAGTTTTGATTATGTTATTTTAAGCCAAACATTACAAGCTATGCTAAAACCTAAAGATGTTTTATTAGAGTTATTAAGAATTGGCTCAAAGGCAATTGTATCATTTCCAAATTTTGGCCATTGGAGAATTCGGTTACAATTATTATTTACTGGAAAAATGCCAATGACTAAAGGACTTCCATATCAGTGGTATGAAACTCCTAATATTCATTTCTTTACAATAAAAGATTTTGAAAACTTGTGTAAAGAGTTAAATATAGTAATAGAAAAAAGTATTGGACTAACAAGTAACGGTAAACAATTTCCTATTTCCAAAAAATTATCTAATGAAAATCTATTTACAAGCGAGGCTATATTTCTATTAAGTTATCAAAATTTTGAACCTATTAAATTGAAATCAAAACAAAAAACTTTTGTTGGAAATTCAATCATAGCAAGATAATGTTAATGAAATCAGTTTCAATTGAATTAATTCCACAACTTAAAGATAATTATTCTTATGTTATTAAAGATAATCTTTCTAATGATATAATAATAATTGATCCCGCTGAATCAGAATTGATTCTAGAAAAAATTAAGAATA
>JBJKYT010000025.1:0-9146 GCA_045560915.1 Alphaproteobacteria bacterium | reverse complement strand
AATGCAAAAAATATAATTGATAACTGGGAAAAAGAAAAATATCTTTTTTGGCAAATATGTCCAAAAGAAATGGTAACAAAATTTGAAAACCCAATTTTAATAGAAGATGAAAAAATAGCTTAGCTAAATAAGTACTCGAATATTATCCAAAGAATTTTTAATATTTATAAGATCAGCTGAACTTGAGAGACTATGATCGCTAGACTTTAAAAATTTTATTTGAACATTTTTACTACTTAATTTTTTCATTATTTTTATTGGCATTGTATCTTTCACAATATTATCTTTATTGCCATGAATTAAAATTACTGGTTTATTAAATCTTATTTTTTTATTTAAAATCTTATTTTTTGCGCAATGTATAAAAAATTTTTTTGTAAGATAATATGCAAAACCTTTATATGTATATTTTGTTATTCCTTTGGTTTTGATATCTTTTTTATTTTTTATACTTAAACTATTAAATAGATCTTTTCCAAAATCAGCAGCAGCAGCTAATCCAATCAGAGCAGATATTTTTCTTTTTTTAGATTTAGCAGCTAACAACATTAACCACCCCCCCATACTACTTCCTATGAGAATTTGAGGCCCCTTGGTAAGATTATCAATTATGTCAAAAAGATCTTTTTTCCAATCAGAAATTGTAAAATCTTCAAAATTACCTGAAGATTTACCATGCCCCCTACAATCGAAACGAATAAATGATAATTTATTTTTTTTTGCATATTTTTCAATAAAGATAGCCTTTTTCCCCTCCATGTCAGAATTTAAACCATGAATAAAAACTATACCTGGAGATTTACCTTTGATTCTTTTATAAGCTATTTTTTGATTTTTTTTGTTTATAAAGTAACTCATTATTTAAATTAATTTTTAGTTTATAACATAATTTAATTATGAAAATATTTAATTTGATGCAAATAGTACCATCTTTGCATTCAGGTGGAGTTGAACAAGGAACTATTGATTTATCAAATTATTTAGCATCCCTTAAAATTAGAAATTTTATTATTTCCAATGGAGGTAATCTATTATCATACTTAAATAAGCAATATGTAGAGCATAATATTTTGCCTGTTCATTCAAAAAATTTTTTTAAAATGCCCTTTACTGCTAAAAAAGTAAATAATTTAATAAAAAAATCGGAAATCAATATATTGCATTTAAGATCCAGGGCGCCTGCATGGATGATACCATATTTAGCTAAAGATAATCTTAAAATAGTCTCTACTTTTCACAACGTTTATGGTCATGAAAATATAATAAAAAAAATATATAATAAAAAATTATCAAAAGTTGATAAAATAGTTGCTATCTCTAGTTATGTTAAAAATGAGATAACAAATTTATATAAAATTAATCCCGATAAAATAAAAGTTATAAATAGAGGTATAGATATTAATTTTTTTGATAAAGATAATATAAATCAAGAATTTTTTATAAATTTTTTAAAAAAGAATAATATTTCTCCAGATAATAAAATTATTCTATTTCCGGGAAGGTTGACAAAATGGAAAGGCCAAATTGAATTTTTAAATATAGTAAGTGCATTAAAAGATAAAAAAATTATTTTTTATTTTATTGGAGATGATAAAAATATTTCATATAAAAATAAGTTTATCAATGAAATAAATAAAAAAAATTTAAATAATGTATGTAGAGTTCTTGGCAATCTAAATAGTGAAGAGCTTAAAATAATGTATAAATGTTCTGACATAATAGTATCTGCGCCTTTAAAACCTGAAGGCTTTGGCAGAATTATTAGCGAATCACTTGCAATGAAAAAAATAATTTTGGCTTACAATTATGGAGGGGTAAAAGATCAAATCGATAAATTAGATGATTTATATAAAATAAATCCAGGTCAACTTAATGAGCTAAAAAATAGAATTTTAAAAGTTTTAGAAATGGATCAAATTACTATTAATAATCTAGGAAATATTGCAAGAGAACATGTATCAACAAATTTTTCAAAAAATTTAATGTTGGAATCTTATTATAATTTTTATCAGGAGCTATAGTTGAAAAAAATTCTTTTAATAAAACATGGATCTTTGGGAGATATTATTTCATCTACATCAGTCATCAATGATATAAAAAAACATTTTACTAGAGATCAAGTTTATATTTTGACGTCCGATAAATATAAAGATTTTTTTTATGAATTAAATTTCTTTGACAATATCATCATTGATAATCGAGAAGGTATATCTAAAACTATAGATGTTATTAAAAAAATATTTAATTTAAAGATAGATCTTATAATTGATCTTCAAAATTCAAAAAGAACTTCAGTTTATGCTTTGATTCTTAGAATGTTTTTAAAAATTAAAATTAATGGAACGGGGATTTTTTCTACTCATAGATATAAATATGATAAAATTAACATGCCATCAGTCATAGATGGTCTATCAAATCAAATTGAAATTTTAGGCATTACAACAATACGCAAGCCTCACCTAAATTGGCTTATTAAAGAGAAATTTGATTTTAATAAAATTAATAATCAAAGTTTCTTTTTAATCAATCCAGGATGTTCAAAAAAAAATTTTAAAAAAAAATGGCCAGCTGTAAATTATGCAAAAATTTGTACATATTTAAATTCAAAAAGTATTTTACCCATAATTATAGGGGCCAATGATGATAAAGATGAAATTGAAGAAATTTTGAGTTTAGAAAAAAATGTATTAAATTTATTTAACAAATCTCCACTTAGTATTATTTTTCAATTATCCCAAAAGGCAATCGGAGCTATATCAAATGATACAGGTCCTGCTCATCTAATTGCAGCTAGCGGTTGTCCTATACACTTAATACTTTCTGATTTTTCTAATATCAAAACAGTTATTCCCCAAGGTACTAATGTGTCTTTTATTAAAAAAAAAGATATAAAAAATATTTTAGTTGAAGAAGTTATAGAAGATCTAAATAATAAATTTGATATATGAAAATTGATATAATACTTCCATATAAAGAAGTCTTTTCAAGCAGAAAAGCATCAGCGGTATCTTTGACTGTAAAAAATTCAGCAGAATTTTCATCTTATAAAAAACAAATAAGTGTTTACGGTCAATTAACTGAATCACCTTTTGATAGTGTAAAGTTTATTGGAATTAAAACTAATAAATTTCTACACTTAGGTAATAATAATTCGGTTTATTTAAATTATATAAAAAAACGTGAATCTTTAACAAAAAGAATTATTGAATTCCATAATCGTCCTTACGTTTTTAATAGAGCAATACAATTAGAAAAAAAGAATCCAATTACCTTACATTTTCATAATGATCCTAGAACTATGAAAGGATCAAAAAGTGTTAATGAACGAAAAAATATTGCTGAAAAAGCAGAGGCTGTATATTTTGTGAGTCATTATATAAAAAATTGTTTTATTGATGGCTTACATAAAGATTATAATAATCTTCATATCATCCCAAATGCAATACAAAGAAACTTAAATCAAAAACCAAAAAAGAATAAAGAAGTTTTGTTTGTAGGAAGGTTAGTTGAAGAAAAAGGATGCCATTTGTATGTTAATGCAATAAAATCAATAGCAAAAAGATATCCCGAGTGGAAATTTAGAATTATAGGCACAGAAAGAGCAGGTCAAAAAATATTAACATCAACATATGCAAAAAATTTAATTAGTGATTTTGAATCTTTAGGTAAAAATACGGAATATCTAGGTTTTATTTCTAATGAAGAAGTTTCAAATATATTAAAAAAAACATCAATATTAATTGTTCCTTCTATTTGGCAAGAGCCATTTGCCTTAACAGCGTTAGAAGGTGTTTGTAATGGGGCAGCTGTAATTGCTTCTAAGGTTGGAGGTATGCAAGAAATGTTGGAAGATGTAGGAATGTTGATTAATGATATTGATGCAATTAAACTTGAAAAATCAATTTTAAGCTTATTAGAGAATGAAAATTTATTAAATAACTATCATAACAAATCTTGGTTAAATTATAAATATAACCAAAAAGATATTGTTAAAATTCAGGATGAAGTTAGATCAAATATTTTCAACAAATATAATTATTAATATTAATAAAATGTTAAATCTAAACTTGAATAATTATTTAAAAAGACATATATTGTTATTTAATGTGGTATCCTAATTAATTATGCTTTTAAAAGCAGTTTTCAACAAATTTTAATATAGTTTTGAGTTTCCAGTATAGAGAAAAAAAAGATTCTGGTCCTAGGACTAATGAGCAAATTACTGCAAGTGAAGTAAGAGTGATTTCTTCTTCTGGCAAACAGCTAGGCATTATAAGTATCAGGGAAGCATTAAATCACGCAGAAGATGAAGGCTTTGATTTGGTTGAAGTATCTCCTGATGCAAAACCTCCTGTTTGTAAAATTCTGGATTACGGAAAACTAAAATATCGTGAACAGAAAAGTAAAAAAGAAGCTAAAAAGAAACAAAAAACTATAGAAATAAAAGAAATAAAGATACGACCTGGCATCAATAAGCATGACTATGAGGTTAAAGTTAAAGCTTTTCAAAAATTTATAAACGGTGGAAACAAAGTTAAAGTTTCAATGAGATTTAGAGGAAGAGAAATGGAACATCAAAACCTGGGTGTAGATCTTTTAAAAAGACTCATTGAACAGGTTAAGGAATATGCAAAAGTTGAAGTGCCTCCTAAAAATGAGGGCAAACAGATAATGATGGTTTTAGTCCCTTTTAATGAAAAATAAATAAATTCTATTGATTGAATTCTCTAATTTGTCTATAAGCTCGCCAAACTTGCTATGGCCTGCGGGGCAGCCTAGTGGTTATAATTTTAATAAAGGAGTTTTAATGCCCAAGCTAAAAACAAAAAGTAGTGTAAAAAAACGCTTTTCAAGAACAGGATCGGGAAAAATTAAATTTAAGCCTGCTGGCAAACGCCATGGAATGAGCAAAAGAACAAATAAATTTATACGTAACACTAAAAGATCTAGCATTATGTCCCCTGGTGACTCTGCATTAATTGATCATATGTTACCTTACAATAAATAGGGGTAAATCATGGCAAGAGTATCAAGAGGAGTAACAACACATGCAAGGCACAAAAAAGTAATTAAACGTGCCAAAGGATATTACGGTAGAAGAAAAAATGTTTTCAGAGTTGCTGTTCAGGCTGTCGAAAGAGCACAACAATACGCTTATAGAGATAGAAGAAAAAGAAAAAGTGATTTTAGAGGTCTTTGGATACAACGCATTAATGCAGGTGTAAGAATGCATGGAATGACATATTCTCAGTTTATAAATGGCTTAAAAAAAGCAACTATAGAAATTGATAGAAAAAATTTAGCAGAACTAGCAGTAAATCAACCAGATCTTTTTAAAGCTTTAGTAGAAAAAGCCCAATCTGCTAACTAGTCTTTTAACGATAGATAATTTATATATATAAAGATATGTCTATTAAATTAGATAAGCAAATTATATTAGAAGAATTAAAATTAATTTCTTCAATAGACTCCTTAGAAGCATTAAGGATAAAGTATTTAGGAAAAAAAGGATTAGTATCTTTAGAGATGAAATCCTTATCTTCTTTATCAATAGATGAAAAAAAAATTAAAGGTCAAGAACTAAACTCCTTTAAATCCTTTTTTGAAAAAGAAATTCAAAATAAAAGAAGTGAAATTGAAACTTCCTTTATTAATGAAAAATTGCGAAAAGAAAATATTGATGCAACTTTACCACCAAGAAATTTTGAAACGGGCAGACTCCATCCTATAAGTCAAACAACATACAAGATTATTGAAATATTTGGCAATATGGGTTTTTCGGTTAAAAGTGGACCTGATATTGAAACAGATTTTAATAATTTTACTGCATTAAATATCCCTGACCATCATCCGGCAAGGGAAATGCAAGATACTTTTTATTTAGATAAAAAAGTATTAAGAACTCACACCAGTCCAGTACAAGTAAGAACAATGTTGGAAAGTAAGCCACCAATTAGAATTATAGTTCCAGGAAGAACTTATAGAAGCGACTCAGATTCAACACATACCCCTATGTTTCATCAAGTAGAAGGTTTGTTAATAGATGAAAAATCAACCATGTCCCATTTAAAAGGATGTCTAATAGATTTTTTAAAAGAATTTTTTGAAATAAGCGATCTAAAATATAGATTTCGTCCTAGTTATTTTCCTTTTACTGAACCAAGTGCAGAAATGGATATCGCATATACGAAAACGAACAATGTTCTTAAATTTGGAGAAGGTGATAAATGGTTGGAGATACTAGGTTGTGGAATGGTAAATCCAATTGTTTTAGAAAATTGCAAAATAGACTCCAAAAAATTTCAAGGTTTTGCTTTTGGTATGGGAATTGAAAGATTATCAATGTTAAAATATGGAATTACAGATATCAGAAGTTTTTATGAAAGTGATTTTAGATGGATTCAACATTATGGCTTTAATCCTTTGGACTTAAATTCTACATCAGGGTTATAATATGAAATTTACCCTAAGTTGGCTTAAAGAGCATTTAGAAACAAAAGCTAAAATTGATGTCATTACAGATACTCTAACAAATATTGGTTTAGAAGTTGAAAATATTGAAGATAAAGAAAATGATTACAAGCATTTTACTATAGCTAAAGTTATTAGTGCCGACAAACATCCTAATGCTGATAGGTTAAAAGTTTGTAAAGTTGAAACTTCCAAAGGAAATGTTCAAGTTGTATGTGGAGCACCTAATGCCAAGTCAGGTATGTTTGGTGTATTTGCTCCTAGTGATACTTATATAATTGGAACTAACATTAATCTTAAAAAATCTGAAATAAGAGGTGTAGAATCAAATGGAATGTTGCTTTCAGAGAGAGAATTAGGAATATCAGATGAACATGAAGGAATAATAGAGTTAACAGGAAAACATAAGATAGGTGATCCCATAGCTTCTATATATGGATTTGATGACCCTGTAATAGAGATAAATTTAACACCAAATAGATCAGATTGCTTATCAGTTAGAGGAATAGCAAGAGATCTGGCTTCTGCAGGTTTAGGCACTTTAAAAGATTTAAAAATTAAAAAGATAAAAGGCTCTTTTAAAAGTAATATAAAATGGGTAAGGAAATTTAAAAAAGATGAAGAGTATTTATGTCCAGGTGTAGCAGGTAGGTTATTTAAAAATGTTAAAAATAGTCAAAGTCCTGAATGGTTAAAAAGAAGATTAACACTTATTGGATTGAGACCTATCAGTGCATTAGTAGATATCACTAATTATGTAACTTTCGATCTTGGTCGTCCGCTTCATGTTTATGATGCTAGTAAATTAAGTGGTAACTTAGTAATGCGAAAATCTCGTAATAAAGAAAAATGTAAAACTTTGGATGATAAGGAATATACTTTATCTGATGAAATGGTTGTTATAAGTGATGATAAATCCTTGCACGGTATAGGAGGAGTAATGGGCGGTCTAGATAGTGGTTGCTCAGAAAACACAACTGATGTTTTTTTAGAAGTAGCTCTTTTTGATCCAATTAGTGTAACCAAAACTGGTAGAAAATTAAATCTCCAGAGTGATGCACGGTATCGATTTGAAAGAGGTTTAGATTATACTTCAATTGATTGGGGAGTAGATATAGCAACACAAATGATTCTCGATTTATGTGGAGGTGAAACTAGCGAAATTGTTGCTGACAAATTAGATAACCCAAAATCACAAACTATTAATTTTGATACTTCGCTTATTAAATCATACGGAGGAATTAATATTTCAGAAGATCAACAAAAAAAAATATTAGAAAAGTTAGGTTTTATAGTTAGTAGTAAAGATAAAAAAATTTTTAAAATTACTATACCTTCTTTTCGACCTGATATTGCTTCATCAGCAGATATAGTTGAAGAAATACTTAGAATATATGGATTTGATAAAATTGAACCCACTTCCTTACAAAAAGATGAAGGCAATAAAGATGAAATTCTAAGTCCTAATTTAAAAAGTTTTTTTAAATCTAGACGATTAATAGCTAACAGAGGTTACTTAGAAACTGTCACTTGGTCTTTTATGGATTCAAAAAATGCTGATTTTTTAAATAATAATTCATCTATAAAAATTAAAAATCCTATAAGTGTTGAGATGGATGCAATGCGACCTTCTACATTTCCAAACTTATTGAATTCAATAAATTTCAATATTTCAAAATTATTTACTGAAGGCAAAGTATTTGAGGTAGGTCCAAATTTTCATGGATTAGAAGAAGAAGATCAACAAATGGTTGCAACTGGTATTCATTATGGTTTTGATAGTTCAATTTCTTGGAACAAAAAACAAAGATCTGTTGATATATATGATGTGAAAAGTGATGTTTTTTATATTTTAGATCAATTAAATGTTCCAGTAGAGAATTTGCAATATGATAAACTAGATAATAATATTTATCATCCTGGTAAATCTACAAAACTGAGGTTAGGCAAAAATACAATTGCGACCTTTGGTGAAATAAGTCCTTTATTATTAAATAGATTTAATATTAAAACTTTAGTGTGTGGCTTTGAAATATATTTAGATGAACTTGATCAATTTCAAACGAAAAAAACTTCAACTAAAAAAAGTTTTGATAATAATTCTTTACAGAAAATTGAAAGAGATTTTGCTTTTCTTTTTCCTTTAAAAATTCAAGCTATAGATATAATTAATGCTGTTAGAAAAATTGATAAAAAAATAATTAAAAATGTCATTATCTTTGATGTTTTTGAAGGAAAGAATTTATCTGATAGTAAAAAAAGTATAGCATTTAAGGTTATAATGCAGCCTCAAGAAAAGACATTCACAGATGCTGAAATTGAAAACCTATCTACTAATATTATTGATCTTATATCAAAATCATTTGATGGTGAATTAAGACAATAATGACAGAATTAAAAAATTTAAGAAATTTTTCTATAGTTGCGCATATAGATCATGGCAAGTCTACCTTGGCTGATAGATTAATTCAATTTTGTGGAGGGTTATCAGACAGAGAAATGAAAGAGCAAGTATTGGATTCCATGGAGCTTGAGAGAGAGCGAGGAATAACAATAAAAGCTCAAACTGTTAGACTAAAATATCAAGGAGATGATGGTAATAATTATATTTTAAATCTAATGGATACTCCAGGACATGTTGATTTTTCTTATGAAGTATCAAGATCTCTAGCTGC
>JBJKYT010000024.1:0-9225 GCA_045560915.1 Alphaproteobacteria bacterium | reverse complement strand
TTTTTTGGAATTTTAGGCTATTTGAGTAAAAAAGTAGAAACTACTCTCCAACCAATTTTAAACGTAGCTCAAACAATGCCTCACTTTTCGTATTTAGTCCCTATTATTGTATTTTTTGGAGTTGGAGATCATGCAGGAGCAGTAGCAACAATTATTTTTGCCACACCCCCTATGATACGACTAACAATTTTAGGACTAAAAAAAATTTCACCAGAAATTGTCGAATCAGGATTGATGAGTGGCTGCAATAGATTTCAATTATTATTTAGAGTATTAATACCAACTGCAAGAAGAGATATTTTAATAGGAGTAAATCAAGTAATAATGCAATGTCTTGCAATGACAACAATAGCTGCCTTTATTGGTGCTAAAGGATTAGGTTTTAATTTAAAAGTTGCTTTAAACGGTCTCAAAATTGGTAAAGCAGCAGAAATAGGCATTTGTGTTGTTATTATTGCAGTTGTTTTAGACAAGTTATCTCTAGCTTGGGCAAACAAACAAAAAGATTATTTTGCAAACTTAAGTTTTTTTCAGAGAAATAAGGCATTTGTATATTTTTTATTTCTGACATTAATACTAGGAATAATTGCTTATTTTAGTGCATCCTATTTTGAAGAAGGAATAAATTTTTTATATTTAATACCTTTTGGTAAAGGATTAACAATTGCACCTTTATTAGATGCTGGAGTAGATTGGATCTGGGAAACATTTTTCTATTATTTAAATATTTTTAACAAATTTTTAATTACTTATGTTCTTTTTGTAATGAGAGATGCGTATTTAGGAATGCCAGTAGTATCAACTTTCTTCTTAATTATGGGAGCAGGCTATATCATAGGAGGCATTAGATCTTGTTTAATTGTTGGAGGTCTAATTCTTTTTATTGCTTTATCTGAATATTGGAACAGAGCTTTAATTACTGCTTATATGGCAACTTTTGCTGTTGGAATTTCTGCATTAAATGGAATTATTGTGGGTTCATTATGCGCTCGAAATGAAATCTCAACCAAAATTATACTTTCTATTTGTGATTTTTTTCAAACTTTTCCATCCTTTATTTATCTTATCCCTGTTATTCTGCTTTTTGGAATTACAGATACATCAGTAATGATTGCAGCAATAGCTTATGCTTCAGTTCCTGCAACAAGATATACTGTAGAAGGACTAAGAAGTGTGCCATCTTCTTTACATGATGCAGGATCTATGTCAGGAGTATCAAATCTACAAAGATGGATCTCGATAGAATTTCCTCTTGCCTTGCCTCATATTATGCTTGGATTAAATCAAACAGTTATTTTTGCATTAATGATGATTGTATTGGGGGCATTAATTGGAACAGAAGATTTAGGTCAACTAATTATGGGCAGTATATCTAGGCCTGGTGGTGCTGGGATAGGTTTTACATTAGGGATATTTGTATCTTTTATATGTTTAGCAGTAGATAACTTAATTCGAACTTGGACTGATGAAAGAAAAAAATTATTAGGAATAAATTAATTATTCTCCCAATAAACTATCATCTAAAACATTTGTATCATAAGCACTATATGAATGCCATCCATGAACAGTTTGATCTAAATCAATTACACTACCTGTCATAAGTCCCGAGTCTTCTGAACTCATAAAAGCTATAGCTTTTGCTACATCTATTGGTTTTGTTAATCTTTTAAAGGGTACTTTTTTTTCTGCTTTTTCTAGCCAATCCTCTCCTCCTTTGTGAACTTTTGTTTGAATATCATGTTCAGCAGGAGTATCAGTCCAACCAATATTTAGAGCGTTGACTCTGATTTGATGACCAGAAACTGAGTTAGCAATATTTTTGGTCATTGCTGCCAAAGCTGCTTTTGAACCACTATATGCAACAATAAATGGCATACCGCTATACATCGCCATAGATAAAAGATTTGCTATTGTTCCCTTAATTTTATCTCTTATCATTATTTTAATAGTCTCTTGCATTAAAATAAATGGGGCTCTTGTATTAACATTAAAATTACTTTCATAATTCTCTAAAGTAGCACTTAAAATAGTTCCTCGTTGAGTATAACCAGCAATATTTACTAGAGAGTGTATTGTTCCAAAATTTTTATCTGTTTCATAAATTATTTTTTTACAATCTTCTACTTTTGAAAGATCTGCTTTTACATAAATACATTTAGCTCCCAAAGATTCTATTTCTTTTTTAACATTTTGCCCTTTTTCTTCTTGTCGACCACAAATAGTTATTGCCTTTGCCCCTCTAGCTGCAAAAAGTTTTGCTGTTTCAGCTCCACTTCCTTGAGTGCTGCCTGTAACAACAATTACTTTGTCTTTAAATTGATAACTCAAATCGTTAACATATTCTTTGTTCATAAAATTCACCTTTGATTATAATATATTATACATTTTATAAGCACTCCTTAATCTGCCTCTTGCATTACTCTTGGATAGTCATAACAAAATAATAATTCTTTTAAATCATCTGAAAAATTATTTTTGATATCCTCTCCACCAGGAAATTTTGATCCTTTTTCCCAATCTTCCATAGGTTTGACAAAGCCTGGCAAATATTGACCAAGTATTGCTCTTCTATCTCCTGAATTTTCTTTGCTCTCATAAGAACCGTGCCAACATGCACCTGTCATCAAAAATGCTGAACCAGACTCTCCAGTTACATTAATGCATTCGTCAAAATATTTTTTTGTATCTTTAGGATATGTTCCCCATTTTTGAGAACCAGGGACAAGTGCGGTTGAACCGTTTTCCTCAGTAAAATCATCTATCATAATTGTAGACTGACAATTCATCAAAAAACTAAAATTCATATTTTGAGGGTATTTATCCATAGTATGCATATCAAAATATGGATAATCAACATGAGGAAGTTGAGATTTATCTCCAGGATTTACTGTTCTCGCTGCAAATGATCCAAGCACAACACTATTACCTAAAATTTTTTTAAACACATCAACAATTCTTTTCTTTTGAGCCATTTTTTCAAAAATTTTTCCTTTATAAATAAGGCTCCAAAGTATTATTTTGCCTTGAACTAAATTCGCACCATCTTTTTTATCATCATATTCACCTTGTACAGCTGAATCTCTTCCTGCCTCTTTCAATAATTTTTCCATATTTTGATCAATCAAGTCTTTGGCTTCTTTAATTTCTTCTTTGCTAAAAAGATTTGGTATAACAACATAACCTTTTCCATTAATTATTTCATCAGCATCATCTTTAATTTGCTTTTCGTAATCCACTTCTTACCTCCCTATTGAGCTAAACTAATACTATTTTTTAAAAAAGTTTAGTCATAATTAATTCTAATATTTTGACCTTTATTAAGTGATTCATTAGCTGCATTAGCCAATATTAATGCATTTCTTCCATCTTTAAATGTAACTTTTGTATCTTGGTTCAATTTGATACTGTGAATAAAATCTTTAAATTGATCTTTGTATGCTTGAGAATATCTTTCAATAAAAAAATTTAGAATTGGTTCTTTTGAAAAAGTTTCAGATTCATTAAAATATTCAACTGAACTAGGAGTTTGATTATTAGAAATTGACATACCTTTGCTGCCAAAAACTTCTACTCTTTGGTCATAACCATAAACAGCTCTTCTTGAGTTATTAATATGAACTAAAACTCCTTTTTTTGATTTTAGTATACACATTGTAGTATCATGATCATTAATTTTTTTAATATCATCATTGACCATTTGGCTTCCAAGTGCAGTAACTTCTACCACTGGATCATCTCCTAAAATAAATCTAGCAAGATCGAAATCGTGTATTGTACAATCTCTAAATATACCTCCTGAGTCTTTTAAATAGTCTAAACTAGGAGGAGCTGGATCTCGACTAGTTATTACAACCATTTCAAGTTGTCCAATTTTTCCTGAGTTAGCAATTTTTTGTACTTGGTTGTGGCTTGTATCAAAACGTCTATTAAAACCTATTTGAATAGGAACTTTTAAATTTTTTATTTCATCCCAGCATTGATTGACTTTATTGATATCTAAATCTATTGGTTTTTCACAAAAAATTGCTTTACCAGCTTTTGCTGCTTTAATAATAAATTCAGTATGTGTAGGAGTAGCAGAAGCAATAAAAACTGCTTGAATATCGTTATTTTCTAATGCCTCTTCTGCAGTTGAAGCAGCAGTTGCATTATATTTATCTGCAAGTTCATTAGCAAACTGTTTGTTTATATCAAAGATATATTTTAAAGAACATTCTGGATGAGAATTAATAATTTCAGCATGCATTTTGCCAATTCGTCCAGCTCCCATTAAAGAAAAATTAAACATTAAAGCTCCTTTTCATAAATATTATTACCATCAAAAAAATTCACGATTAAATTTTTTCCCATTTAGAATTATTATTTGAAGATTTTTTTGCTGCAAAAATAAATTTAATACCTTTGACTCCATCTTCAATATTAGGAAATGTATGATTAGTCTTTTTATTAGAAAGAATACAATCTGCAAATTCTGTATAAATATTTGAAAAAGCTTCAAAAAATCCTTCAGGATGACCAGCTGCTAATCTAGACGATTTTAAAGAGAAATCAGAAACATCATTGCTAGCCCTAGTAATAATTTTAGTTGATTTATTAAGTTCAGTAAATTTTAAATGATTAGGTTCATCTTGAAACCATTCTACTGCTCCTTTGTTTCCATATACTCTGATTTTTAATCCATTCTCTCCACCAGTAGCGGCAGAGGATACCCATATTGAAGCTCTTGCTTTATTATTCATTCTTAAAATTAAGAAGGCATTATCATCTACAGATATTTCTGGAGATAATGAATTAACTTCAGCGCTAATTTCTTTAACTTCTAAATTGGTAACATATCTAAGTAAATGGTAGGAGTGCGTTCCAATTTCAGCTAAAATCATTGAAGGCCCACACATTTTATTATCTAATCTCCATTTTAATGTAGATTTTTCATCTTTCTTTTTGATACCAACAGTGTAACCTTGAGGATATTCCACATTAATCAATAATACTTTGCCCAACTTTCCTTTTTCAACTAAATTTTTAGCTTCTCTTAGCATAGGATAGGCAGAATAATTATGAGTCAAAGCAAATACAATTTTATTTTTCTTTACTAATTTTTGAAGCTTAATGGCGTCTTCTACAGTTGCCGTCAGAGGTTTATCACAAATAATATGTATTTTATTTTCAATAAATAATTTTGCTATTTTATAATGATCTCCCGAAGGAGTCATAATTCCAAGAGCTTCAATACCATCAGATCTCTTTGATTCTTTTTTAGCCATTTCACTATAGTTTGCATAACAACGAGAAGGATCAAGACCCAAAGATGAACCAAAATCTATCGATTTTTTTTTATCTCTAGAAAAAACTCCTGCAACAAAATCAAATCGGTTATCAAATCTAGCAGCTAATCTATGTGTATACCCTATAAAAGAGCTTGGACCTCCGCCAACAAAACCTATCTTTATTTTCTTATTTTTTGGAAGAGTATCATTTCTCATTAATCCTAAACGGCCAAAAACAACTTTTTTTTCTTTAGTCATCAATTACTACTTCCATTAAAAAGTTTTTCATACAATCTATAATTTAACAATTTTATTTATTTTTGAAGATTTAATTAGAGCTAATATCGTTTTTATATTTTTTTTACTATCTTCTAAAGACAGGTTTTGTTTTTTATTATCTATTATTGTAGAAACAACAGATTCTACTTGATAATCATAAGCATCTTCATCAAAGCTAATACTAGAAAAATTTTTTCTCATGGAATCACCAAAGGCTGTTTTATCTATTTTTTTAATTTTTGATTCATTAATAAAATCTACCTTACCTGTTTCTCCTGGTAAATTACAATAAGGTAGATCGAGTGTTAAAACACCTTTATCTCCTATTATAGTTACATTTTCATGGGGAAAAGATCTCATACTACAATGAAATTGCATTTCAATATTATCTTTGAATTCTAAAAAACCTGAAAATATTTGATCTACTTTTCCTTTTCCTTTTGTTATACCCTGGTTGGCAAATACTTTAATGGGCTCCATTCCCAGAACTCCTCGAGCAAAACTCGTACAATAACTTCCTAAATCATATAATGCCCCTCCTCCTTTAGAATATTTATAGCGAATGTCATTGTAGTTTAGATTGGTTATCGAAAAAATTGCTGAAATGTAGTGAACTTTACCAATTTTTTTATCCTTTATCATTTTTTTTACATATTCGGTTTGAGGATGAAATCTCATCATGGTAGCTTCTTGAATCATAACTTTATTTTTTTTTGAAATAGCTATCATCTGATTAATTTCACTAATTGAAGGGGCTAGAGGTTTTTCACATAAAACATGTTTTTTTGCTTTTGCAGTTTTAATTGTCCATTCACAATGTAAATGATTTGGAAGGGGAATATAAATTATATCAATTGACTTATCTTTTAATAATTCTTCATACGAGCCGTATGCATTAGGTATATTAAATTTTTTTGCAAAACGTTTAGCACTTTTTAAATCTCTACTTGCTACAGCTAAAAGTTTACTTCGAGATGATTTTCTAATAGGTGAGATTAGTCTTTCATTAATTCTTGCAGTACTTAATAAACCCCAATTTAATATTTTTTTCTTCATTTAATTATGACTATATTAATATATAAAAATAAAAATTATAATAATTTTTATGTAAATATTCTATGTGTATTATTGAAATAATTAAAACATTTTGTTGTATTTTCCTCAAGAAAATTATTTAATAGAAGCTAATCATGATTTAAATAATGTTAATTAAGATTACTGATAAAATAGAATATATTAAATATAAAAATTGGAAATTACATTATATTGAATATTTAAAGTTTAATAAAAACAAAATTCAAGAAAAAAATCTTAAAAATTTATGGAAATGGCTCAATGACAAAAATCATACTTCTAACTTAATTATTGCCATAAATGATAAAAAGGAAATTCTAGGTCATATTCATTATAAAATTTCTCCTAATCCAGTAAGGGGTAAGGATATAGGCTTTCTTGATGATATTTTTATTATTCCAGAATATAGAAATCTTGGAATAGCTAAAAAATTGATAAATCATTTAAAAAAATTAGGTAAAAGAAAAAAATGGGATATTATCAGATGGCATTGCGATATTGAGAATGAAATAGCTATAAAATACTATCTTAAATTTTCTAATAAAAAAAATTGGTATACATTTGAACTAAAAGTATAAAATATGAAAATAAATATAAAAAAAATAATAGTATATTTTTTCATTTTTATTTTTTTATTTATTTCTATTTTTCCTATTTATTATTTATTTGTAATTTCTAGCCTATCTTTTGCTGAGTTTAGATATTCATTAGAACCTACTTTCATACCAAGCAGTTCAAAAATAAACTCAATTTTTTTAGCTTTTTTTCAAAAATCCTATTTAAATAGTTTAATTATTAGCTTTTCTGTAACTTTGATTTCATTATGCTTAGGAATTGCTGCTGGATATAGTTTTGCAAAATATAAAATTGGAGGATTTATTTTGCCATTTTCAATTTTATCAATTCGTATGTTGCCAATTGTAGCATTTATAATTCCTTTATTTCTTTTTTCAAAAAAATTAAATTTAATTGACTCTTACATGTCTATTATTCTTTCTCATTTGATTATTTGTTTACCTTATTCAATTTGGATGATGAGAGCTTTTTTTAATGACTTACCACATGAAATAGAACAGGCTGCATATGTGGATGGATGTAATCAATGGGATGCATTTTATAAAATATCCTTACCATTAGTCACTCCTGGAATAGTGGTAACAGGATTATTTTGCTTTATATTTTCATGGAATGAATTTATTTTTGGTTTAGTTTTATCAAGAAAAGATGTCATTCCTATAACAGTTGCTCTTAGTGGAGGAAGTAATTACTCACTCGCATTAGCATCAATAATTCCAATATTATTATTTTCAATACTAATTAACAAATATCTTGTGAGAGGAATGACTTTAGGAGCAATTAAATAACTTTATGGAGAGGTTTGCCTTTTTTAAAGAAGTTTATAAGATTCATACAGCTTAATTGGGCCATAGCATTTCTAGTCTCTATAGTACCACTCCCATGATGAGGGTGAAGAATAACATTATTTAATTTTTTAAAAATTGGGTTAATTTTTGGTTCATTAAAAAACACATCTAAAGCAGCACCTTTTATTTTATTATTTTTTAATGAATTGATTAATGCTTTTTCATCAATAACTGTTCCTCTAGATACATTAATTAAATAGGATGATTTTTTCATAGATGTAATTACAGATTTGCTAATTAATTTTTTAGTTTTTTCTCCTCCAGCACAAGTGATAACTAAATAATCAACATATTTCGCCATCTGATTTAAATTCTTAAAATATTTATATTTGGATATTTTTTTTCTTGGACCAAAATAATTAATTTCCATAGATAAAGATTCTGCTTTTTTTGCAAATTCTTTGCCAATTTTACCTAAACCAACAATACCTATTTTTTTATTAAAAATACTGTCAGTTAATTTCATTGGTCCATTCTTTTGCCATAGGTTAGATTTTATATAACTTTGTCCATTTACTATATTTCTTGAAATAGAGAGTAATAGGGTTAATGCTAGATCAGCTACATCTCTAGTTAAAACTCCAGGTGTATTAGAAACAGTAATTTTTCTTTTTTTACACTCTACTAAATCTACATTATCGTATCCAACGGCGAAAAGAGAAATAATTTTAATATTTATAAGATTTTTCATCATTAAAGGAGTAATTTTAAATAAACCACTTGCCACAAGAGCATCGTACTTAGAAAAATTAATTTTTTTCCCTCTAATATTCCACAAAGTATCAATTTTGAAATGTTTTGAATATATTTGAGTATAATCTCTTATAAGATCATCAGCTATTAAAATATTTTTTTTCATAACTTTGCAATTTTGCTATCCAATTTTCATTTTTTAAAATTTCTTTATTAACTATATTTTTAGGAATTTTTCCTTCCATAACATCCTTAGCAGCATCAATATCATCTTTTCCACATTGATAAAACATTTGGTCAGTCCAGCATAAAGAGTGAGGTGCTAATATTGTATTATCTAACTTTAAGATTTTATCATCCATTTCAAGAGGCTCTGTTTCAAAAACATCAAGTCCTGCTCCAGCAATTTTGTTTTCACTTAAAATATTATATAAAGCATTTTGATCAACAACAGGACCTCTTGATGTATTAATCAAATATGAAGATTT
>JBJKYT010000023.1:0-9846 GCA_045560915.1 Alphaproteobacteria bacterium | reverse complement strand
TAAGGTGCACTTCCATCCATGCCATTAGCAGCAGCTAGCTCACCAAATTTTGCTGAACCTTTAGAAATAGCTCCTGGCATTGAACCAAAAGATCCTTCTAAATCACTACCTATTGCATCAACAATTGATTGACCAATCATTCCATCAGATAAAACAAATAAATCAAATGCTCCAGAATCAAGAGAAGCTTCGATCATTCCTTTACCACCTTGGTCTAAATAACCAATAACAAGTAAAGCGTCTCCACCAGCTGATGCTAATACACCAACTTCAGAAGAGTAGTCAGCTTTTCCATCTTCATGTGAAGCAACTGCAGTTACTTCTCCACCACCTGATTTAAATGCAGCTTCAAAAACATCTGCAAGACCTTTTCCATAGTCATTGTTTGTATAAGTTATAGCAATACTATTAACTCCTCTGCTAAGAGCAAGGTTAGCAAGTACTTTACCACCCATTGCATCTGAAGGAGCTGTTCTCCAAAAAGTTCCACTATCAGCAATTTTGCTTAGACCTGGTGAAGTAGCAGAAGGAGATACCATTAGTACTCCATTAGGTACTGCAACGTTAGCATTGATTGCACCAGTAACACCAGAACAATCAGCTCCCATAATTGCAGCAACACCATCAGCTACAAGACCTTCTGCAGCAGCAGTAGCAGCAGCAGAATCAACACATGTTGAATCGCCTTCTAGAATAGTGAATGTTTCGCCATCTAGTAAATTTCCTGAGTTAGATGCTTCAAGAAAAGCTAATCTTGCACCATCTCTCATAGCAGGAGTTAAAGATTCAATAGGTCCTGTGAACCCAAGAATAATTCCCACTTTAATTTCAGCTACAGCAGCAGTCGAAATAGTTGACAAGCTGATAATAGCTGCAAGAAGTAATTTTTTCATATTTCCTCCAAGAAAATTATATAATTATATATATCTTCCCTATAATCTAATTTAAAATCGAGGTGTAGTAGTAATTAGTATGTTTTTCTTATTATTTTACTTAAAATTTGAAATAAAAGCTGATTTTTAGTCAGAATTAGCTAAATATACATCTAATCTTGGTGTGTGTATGAAAATCGGAATAATCGGTGGTGGAGTATGGGGAAGTGCAATAGCAAAACTCCTTAGCAATAATAAAGTATGTATTATCACTAGAGATACAAAAATAGTCACATCAATAAATGAACATCGTTTTAATCCAAGATTAAAATATGCTGTTTTTAACGAAAATGTTTCTGCGACAGCTGATTTAAATGAAGCCAAAGATATGGATTATTTATTTTTAACTTTACCTTCTCAGAAAATTAGAGATGTTTTGTCAAAAGTTGATCTATCAAAAAATACTCAAGAAATAATTATAGCTTCAAAAGGAATAGAGATCGAATCATGTTCTTTTTTAAGTGATGTAGTAAAAGAAGTTAGCAAAAATACAAACATTAATATACTTTCAGGTCCATGCTTTTCAGAAGAAGTTTCTCAAAATTTACCAACAGCCGTTACTTTTGCTTCAAGCAATAAAAAATCTTTTGAAAATATAAATTCTTTGTTTCATAATAAAAACTTTAGGATTTATTATTCAGATGATTTAATCGGATGCCAAATAGGAGGAGCTCTAAAAAATATTTATGCTATTGCTGCTGGTATAACCTTAGGATTAAATTTAGGAGAAAATGCAAAAAGTGCATTAATAACAAGATCGTTTGTAGAAATTAGTAGATTTGGTGAATCCATGGGCGCAAAAAAACAAACAATTTTTGGTTTGTCAGGCTTGGGAGATTTGATTTTAACTTGTAGTTCATTGAAATCTAGAAATACAAAATTCGGTCAGTTAATTTCAAGCACAAATAATCCTGACATTGATGACATATTAAAATCTCAGCAAATTACAGAAGGTTATTATACTGTAAAAGCTGTAAAAAATATTGCGGATGATAAAAAAATTGAAATGCCTATAATGAATGCAATATATAATATTTTATATAATCAATACAATATTAAGGATGTAATTAATAATTTATTAGAAAGACCAATAAAAGATGAAATTAAATAAAATTTTTTTTGATTTAGATTTAAATTGGATCAATAATATTAATGTTAACTTAAGTGCTGTAGAGAGAAGAACTTCAACATTAGTTAAAAGAAGATCAGTAAAAAAAGAATATCAAGCCTCTTGGTTATTAAAAGCTATTACATTAATAGATTTAACTACTCTTAGTGGTGATGATACTTTTGGTAAAGTTGATCGTCTTTGTAAAAAAGCATTAAACCCTATAGCTAATAATATTTTAAGTAAGTTAGAGATAAATGAAGATGCGGTAAAAGTAGGGGCAGTATGTGTTTACCATCATTTAGTTAGTCAGGCTAAAAATCAATTAAAAGGTCAATTACCTATAGCTGCTGTATCAACTGGTTTTCCAGCAGGATTATCATCATTTTCAACTAGAAAAAAAGAAGTTGTTGATTCAATAAAATCAGGCGCAAACGAAATAGATATAGTTATTAATAGAGGTTTTGTAATTCAAAATAATTGGAAAAAACTTTATGACGAGGTGAAAAGTTTTAAATTGGCAGCGAATAAAACCAAGATAAAAGCTATTTTAGGAGTTGGAGATTTAGAAACAATGCGTAATGTTGCAAAAGCTTCATTAGTCTGCATGATGGCAGGAGCAGATTTTATCAAAACTTCTACAGGTAAAGAAAGTATTAATGCTAATCTAAATAATAGTTTGGTAATGTTAAGAATGATTAGGGAATTTCATGAATTTTCTGGAAAAAAAATTGGTTTTAAACCAGCTGGCGGAATATCAACTGCAAAATCTGTTTTAGAATTCTTAATCCTTGTTATGGAGGAGTTGGGTGAAGATTGGCTAAATCCAAATTTATTGCGAATTGGTGCATCTAGTTTATTAATCGATATAGAAAGACAATTATATCATCATGCTTTTGGAAGATATGCAACGCATGATAAATTGGCGATAGCATAAATGAATAAAATAATTAAAAATTTTAAAAATATTAAATATGGTCCAGCGCCAGAGGATGACACTGAAGTAATTAATTGGATTAATAAAATTTCTTCTTCAAATAAAAATTATATTAATGGAAAATGGAGTACTTCTAAAGGATCAAAAAAGATTAAGGTTATTAATCCTTCAACTAATAAAAAATTATTTAATTTAACAATAAGCACGAAAAAAGATGTTGATCTTGCTGTTAAATCTGCAAAAAAGGCTCAAAAAAAATGGTCATCTATAAGCTCTTTTCAAAGATCAAAATATTTATATGCTATTGCAAGATTAATACAAAAGCATTCTCGTTTTTTAGCTGTATTAGAATCAATTGATAACGGAAAACCAATTAGAGAAACCAGAGATATTGATATTCCTTTAGTAGCAAGGCATTTTTACTATCATGCAGGCTGGGCAGAAAAATTAGATAAGAATTTAAAACCAATTGGTGTTGTAGGACAAATTATACCTTGGAATTTTCCTTTATTAATGCTTGCTTGGAAAATAGCACCTGCAATTGCTTGTGGAAATACTGTAGTTTTAAAACCAGCTGAATATACTTCTCTTACAGCTTTATATTTTGCAGAACTATGCACTAAAGCTAATTTACCCAATGGTGTTATAAATATTATTACAGGAGATGGATCAACAGGTGAACTTATCACATCGCATCCAGAGATACAAAAGATAGCATTTACAGGCTCAACTGAAATTGGAAAAAAAATTATTAAATTAACATCTTCTACAAATAAAAAATTAACAATGGAATTAGGAGGAAAGTCTCCTTTTATTGTTTTTGAAGATGCTGATCTTGATAGCGCTGTTGAAGGAGTAGTTGATGCAATATGGTTTAATCAAGGACAGGTTTGCTGTGCAGGATCAAGATTGTTAATACAAGAGAGTATAGAAAAAAAATTTATTAAAAAGCTTAAACAAAGAATGGAAAAATTAAGAATTGGCAATCCATTAGATAAATCAATAGATATAGGAGCCATAGTTGCACCTGTGCAATTACAAAAAATAAATTCACTTGTTAAAAAAGGCATTAAAGATGGAGCTAAATTGTGGCAACCTTCTTGGTCATGTCCAACAGAAGGTTTATTTTACCCCCCTTCATTATTTACAAATGTTACACCTGCATCATTTATAGCCCAAGTAGAAATTTTTGGCCCAGTACTAACGAGTTTAACTTTCAGAAAACCAAGTGAGGCTGTTGCAATTGCAAATAATACCCCATATGGATTAGCAGCAAGTATTTGGTCAGAAAATATTAATTTAGCTTTAGATATTGCCCCTAAAATTAAAGCGGGAGTAATATGGATTAATTCAACAAATTTATTTGATGCTTCATGTGGTTTTGGTGGTTTTAAAGAAAGTGGTTTTGGAAGAGAAGGAGGAAGTGAAGGGATTAGAGCCTATACTAAAAACAAACTTCCTGAGAAAAAAATTAATAAAAATGTAAATAAAAAAACAAAATATAGTTTACCGATAATTGATCGTACACCAAAATTATATATTGGTGGAAAACAAAAAAGACCAGATGGAGGTTATTCATTTGGATTAAATTCAACAAATGGTACTTTTATTTGTGATATAGCTCAATCTAATAGAAAAGATGTAAGAGATTGTGTTGAAATAGCAGCTAAGACTTTTTTAAAACAACTTAATAATTTTAATAGATCACAACTCTTATTTTATTTGGCAGAAAATTTACAGATACGTAAAAATACATTTATTGAACTTATAGTTG
The DNA here is from genome assembly GCA_045560915.1 of Alphaproteobacteria bacterium. Lineage (GTDB taxonomy): Bacteria > Pseudomonadota > Alphaproteobacteria > HIMB59 > MarineAlpha5-Bin3. The sequence goes on along the minus strand of JBJKYT010000023.1, from coordinate 5,095 downwards.
CTTTATCAGGTTCTACTTTATCAAATGCCAATAAAGAATTCGACGCTTCTTGTGAGAGGTTATTTTATTATGCTTCAATGGCAGATAAGTTCGAAGGAAATATTCATAACCCTCCAATGAGAGGATTAACTTTAGCTGTAAAAGAACCTCTGGGAGTTATAACTTCGTTACTTAATGATGATTTGCCTTTATTAAATTTAATCACTGTATTAGGCTCCATATTTTCTACTGGTAATTCAAATATTATTGTACCAGGTGAAAAAACATCTCTTATAGCAACTGAGCTTTATCAAGTTTTAGATACATCTGATATTCCTGGTGGGTATATTAATATTTTGACAGCTAAAAATAATGACTTAACTGCAACTCTTTCGCTTCATGAAAATATTGATGGAATTTGGTATTTTGGACACGAACATTCACAAAAAAGTATTGTTAAGAAGAATTCTATTTCAAATCTTAAAAGATTTTGGTGTCCAGATGAAAAAAATATTGATTGGTTTTCTAATAATAATCAATTTCTTAATGAATTTTTATATCAAAGTACTCAAATTAAAAACATTTGGATTCCTTATGGAGAATAATATGCTATATTGCTCATATGTTAATTAACGTAAATCCTCTATTAAGTCCTGATATTTTGGCAACTCTTCGATCAATGGGTCATGGAGATAGATTCGTTTTAAGTGATGCAAATTTTCCCTCATTTTCTCATACAGATAATCTTTTAAGAATGGATGGATTAAATATTCCTCAAGCAGCTGAAGCACTTTTATCTGTTTTTCCTTTAGATAGCTTTATAGCAGAGCCTGTAAATAGAATGGAAATTGATGGAAAACCTGATGAAATAAATGATGTTCATCAAGATTTAATTGATACTGTGCACAAAGTATCTGGTCCAAATTGGAAAATAGGCTCTATTGAACGTCAACAATTTTATTTAGAGGCTAAAGAAACTTTTGCCGTTATTACTACAAGTGACACCAGACCTTATGGTTGTTTTATATTTACAAAAGGCGTACTTAAGCCTGATGGTAGTGTTTGGATGATCTAAAAAAATTTTTTTTAGCAGAAGCTTTATAATTATGAGTAAAAAATTTAAAGATTTATTCAATACAAGTAAACCAATAATTGCTATGGTGCATCTTCCTGCTTTACCAGGATCTCCTTTATATGATTCTAAATTAGGTTTAGATCATATTATTCAAGTGGCCGAAAAAGATTTAATCTCTCTTCAAGATGCAGGTGTGGATGCTGTTATGTTTGGTAATGAAAATGATAGACCTTATGAATTTAATGTTAATCAAGCATCATCATCTACTATGGCCTACGTAATTGGAAATTTAAAAAATAAAATTAAAATTCCTTTTGGAGTGAATATCTTATGGGACCCAATGAGCACTATTGCCGTAGCTGCTTCAACGGGAGCTCACTTTGTTAGGGAGATATTTACTGGAACATATGCTTCAGATATGGGATTTTGGAATCCTGATGCTGGAAAAGCAATGCGATATAGAAATAGTTTAAATAGAGAAGATTTACTTATGTTTTATAATATCAGTGCTGAATTTGCCTTTTCACTTGATAAGCGTTCAGTTGCTGACAGATCTAAAAGTGTTGTATTTTCTTCTATTCCTGATGCAATCTTGGTTTCAGGACAGATTACTGGTGAATCTGCTAATAAGAGTGACTTAGAAGCAGTAAAAAAAATTATTCCCAAAACACCAGTTCTTGCAAATACAGGAGTGAATTTGCAAAATGTTGAAGAGACTTTAGGTATTGCCGATGGAGTTATCATCGGTTCATCTTTAAAAATTGATGGAGATACTTGGAAACAAGTTGATCCAAATAGAGCTAGAGATTTTATGAATAAAGTAAAATCAATACGATAAAGATGAAAGTTGATCAAATTAAAAAATATTTACATGATCTATGTTTGATTTCAGGACTATCTGGCTATGAGGATGAGGTAAGAAAATATTTATCTTCACAATTAGATACAAATAAATTGAAAAATACCTCTGATGTTCTTGGTAATTTAATTTGTACTTTGCCAGGCAATGATAATTTACCTTCTGTAATGTTATTTGCACATATGGATCAACTAGGTTTTGTTATCAAAAAAATTGAAGATAATGGATTTATAAGAATTGAGAGATTAGGAGGTGTTCCTGAAAAAGCTTTAACATCACAAGAAATGGTTATTGTTAATAATAAAGGACAATATATTAATGCTGTTATTGGAAATAAATCTCATCATGCAACAACTATAGATGAAAAATATAAAGTTTCTTTAGTAAAAGATTTATTTTTAGACGCAGGATTTTCAAATAAAAAGGAGGTTCTAGAAAATGGTATTAATATTGGATCACCTATAACCTATTTACCCTCATTTAATGATATAGGGTCTAATTGTGTTGCTGGCACAGCAATTGATGATAGGGCAGGGTGTGCAGTAATCTTAAATATAGCTAAAAGATTATTAGATGAAAAAAATCGACCTACGGTTCATATAGTTTTTTCAGTTCAAGAAGAATTTAATTTAAGAGGCGTTCTTCCTGTAGCTCAAAATTTAAAGCCTGATGTTGCTATTCAAATTGATCTTATGCTTTCAAGCGATACACCTGATATGATAAATCAAGGAGATATATTTTTAGGGAAAGGTCCATGTATGAGTTTATACTCCTTTCATGGCAGAGGAACTTTAAATGGACTTATACCGCATCCATCTTTAGTGAATTTATTTGAGGAAAACGCTAAAAAAAACAATATTAATTTACAACGAAGTGCTACGTCTGGAATTTTAACAGATTCTTCTTACGTTCAATTAGTTGATAAAGGAATTGCGTGTATAGATTTAGGATTTCCAATGCGTTATTCCCATTCTTCTAAAGAGGTTTGTGATTTACGAGATTTATTCAATTTAGAAAATCTACTTTTTCATTCAATTACTAGTATTGATGAGAATTTTTCTTTAAAAAGAAATTAGTAATGACTGAAAAATATTATTTAGGAATAGACATAGGAACTTATGAGACAAAAGGAGTTCTGGTAAATGTAAAAGGAGAAGTAATAGCTCAATCAGCAAAAAAACATGAAATGATAGTTCCTCAAAGTGGATGGGCAGAACATAGACCGAATGAAGACTGGTGGGGTGATTTTACTTTTGTATCTAATGAATTAATTAACAAGTCTGGATGTAATCCCAAAGATATTAAAGCGGTATCAGCAAGTACTATTGGCCCTTGCATGTTACCAGTTGATAAAGACGGTGAACCATTAATGAATGCAGTATTATATGGAGTAGATACCAGAGCTTATAAAGAAATTGATTACTTGAATAACAATATTGGAGAAGAAAAAATTTTTAAATTCAATGGCAATGCGCTTACTTCTCAACAAGTAGGTCCTAAGATCTTGTGGCTAAAAAACAATCGTCCAGAAATTTTTAATAAAACTTTTAAAATCGTTAATGGTACAGCCTTTATCAATTCTAAATTAACTGGGAATTATACAACTGATCATTTTTCAGCTGCTTTTGTTAGTCCATTTTATGATATTAATAAACAAGATTGGAGTAATGAACTTATCAATGATTTAATTGATCTAGAACAGTTACCTAAACTAGTTTGGACTGATGAAGTGATTGGAGAAGTTTCAGCTAAAGCGTCTAAAGAGACTGGCTTGGCTGAAGGCACGATAGTTAGCTCAGGTACAATTGATGCTGCAGCAGAAGCTTTGAGTGTAGGTGTTACAGGATCGGGTGATATGATGATGATGTATGGTTCCACAATGTTTTTCATATCTATTACTGACTCAATTTTATCAGATTCAAGATTATGGTATGCCCCATGGCTTTTTAAAGGAGAACATAGTTTAATGGGAGGTCTAGCAACAAGTGGAACTTTAACTCATTGGTTTAAAAATAACTTTGCAAAAGATTTACAAGGTGATGATATATTCATTAAGCTTGCAAAGGAAGCTGAACAATCTCCTCCAGGAGCAAAAGGAATAATATTTCTTCCATATTTTTCAGGAGAAAGAACTCCTATTCATGATACTCATGCGAAAGGAAGTTTTTTTGGATTGGATTTAACTCATAATCGCTCTGATATGTATAGATCTATATTTGAAGGTATTGCTTATGGAACAAAACATGTTTTTGATACTTTTAAAGAATTAAATTATGTTCCAAGTAAGCTTTATAGTGTTGGAGGAGGAACAAAAAATAAAATTTGGTCTCAAACTACATCAGATATTATTGGTTTAAATCAAATTTTACGCAAAACTACTCTAGGTGCCTCATACGGGGATGCTTTTTTGGCTGCTCATGCTTGTGGAGATTTAAAAAAAGATGATATCAATAATTGGAATGCTGTAGATTATGAAATTGAAGCTAAAACTGATAATCATGATATTTATTCTAAAGGATATAAAAATTTTCGAAAATTGTATGAAAGTACAAAAAATTTAATGAAAGAGATGGACGATTAAATTATTGTTTTACTGCTCCAGCTGCCATTCCTTTTACAATATATCTCTCTAAAAAAATTGCCACTATAATTAATGGAAGACATAAAGCAGCTGAAATAGCTGCCATGTTCCACCACTTTATACTTTGTGAGGAAATTTGCGATGCCACCATAACAGGCATTGTTTTAGCATCAGTACTAGTAATTAATGCTGCTAAAAAATATTCATTCCAACATAAAATTAAACATAATATAAAAGCACTAGCTATTCCTGGTAAAACAATAGGTAAAACAATTTTAAAAAAACTAACCCAAACACTTGCACCATCCACTAATGCTGCCTCTTCCAGTTCAATAGGCACTGCATTAAATTGATCTCGCATAATCCAAATAACAATTGGAAGGACAGTCAACGTATATAGTAAAATCATTCCAATATGCGTATCTAATAAATCAAGCTCTCTATACAAAACTAATACAGGTAAAGCTAAAACTACTGGAGGCAATATTAATTGTGATAAAAAGAAAAATGATATGTCAGGATTTCTCATAAATCCAAATTTATAATTAAATCTACTTAAGCCATAGGCTGCAAAAGATCCAAGAATAACAGCTAATGCTGA
>JBJKYT010000022.1:0-10130 GCA_045560915.1 Alphaproteobacteria bacterium | reverse complement strand
TGCAATTTTTTCTAACTCAATAGCTATTTTTAAAAGTTTATCATCTTCCATATTTAATTCTTCCAATACTTCATGAGCTGAGATTTTCATTACATCGGCTCTTGGATCATAATTTTTATAAACTCTATGTCCAAAACCCATCAATCTAAAGTTATCGTTTTTATCTTTAGCTCTATTTATATATTCAGGTATTTTAGAAATATCTCCAATTTCCTCTAACATTTTAATTACTGCCTCATTTGCACCACCATGTGCTGGCCCCCATAAAGATGCAATTCCTGCTGCTATACATGCAAAAGGGTTAGCCCCCAGATGATCCTGCAAGTCTTACAGTTGATGTGGATGCGTTTTGTTCATGATCAGCATGTAAAATAAAAAAAAACGATCCATAGCTTTTGAAATTTTTGGATTTATAGTATAATCTTCAGTAGGAACTGAAAATGTCATATGGAGAAAATTTTCACAATAAGATAGATTATTTTTTGGATATACAAATGGTTGACCAATTGAATATTTATATGCCATAGCTCCAATAGTGGCTATTTTAGCAATTAATCTATGACAAGCGACCATTCTCTGGTTTATATCTGAAAAATCAGTACTATCATGATAGAAAGCTGATAATGCTCCTACTACACCAACCATTATTGCCATTGGATGAGCATCTCTTCTGAAACCTCTATATAAATTTACTAATTGTTCATGCACCATAGTATGTCTTTGTATAACGTTCTCAAATTTTTGCTTATCTTCTGGAGAGGGCAGATCGCCATGAAGTAATAAATAACAAACTTCTAAAAAATCACTTTTATTTGCCAAATCATTTATGTCATATCCTCTATGACGAAGAATTCCCTTATTTCCATCAATAAAAGTAATTGAGGAATTACAAGATGCAGTTGATGTATATCCAGGATCATAAGTAAATAATCCGGTATCTTTGTATAGATTTCTTATATCTAGTACTTTAGGCCCCTCTGTGCCAGAAAGTACCGGCAATTCTACAGATTGACCAGTTTCATTATTAAATAAAGTAAAAGGTTTTTTTTTATTGTCTTCTTCAGTCATAATTATATTTTACTTATATAGTTTTTTATTCTTTCAATGGAGGTTTTTTTACCTAAAATATACATGATTTCATGTAACCCAGGTCCTTGAGATGAATTAATTAATATATTCCTTAAAGGTACTCCTAAAGACGAAAATTTAATTTTTTCAATTAATATAAAATTAGTAATTTCTTTCTTTAAATTATCAATATTCCAATTTGTAATTTTATCTATAAAATGATTAAATTCTTTAATTAATCTATCATCATATTTTTTTGATTCATTATTAAAAACTATTTCATTATCATTCAAAAAATAAATTTTTGCAATATTCTCAAGTTCTTTATAAAAATTTAAATTTTTTTTATATATTTCAAATATTTTAATAAATTTATCTTTATCATTTTTAATAAAAATATTTAAATTTTCATTATTTTTACAATATTCAATAAGATATTTGGATTCATCTTTATTTTTAATATAATGATTATTAAAAAAATTAAGTTTTTCGTAACTAAATATACTTGATGACTTAGAAATCTTATTAATATCAAAAGATTTAATTATTTCATTTATTTGTATAAATTCATCTTTTTCAATTTTATTTGGAGACCAACCAAGTAAAATTAAATTATTTATTATACTTTCTTTTAAATATCCATCATTTCTGAAATCATTTATACTAACTGCCCCATGTCTCTTTGATAATTTTTTTCCATCGTTTCCATGAATTAGTGGTATGTGTGCATATTTTGGAACTTTCCATTCCATAGCTTTATAAATTAGATTTTGTCTAAATACATTATTTAGATGATCATCTCCTCTAATGATAAAATTAACCCCCATATCAAAATCATCTACTACAACAGATAACATGTATGTTGGAGTTCCATCTCTTCTTAATAAAATAAAATTATCAATCTCTCTGTTATTTATTGAAATTTTACCTTGTACAATATCATTAAACTCAATTTCTCCATCTGTTGGAACTTTTATTCTAACTGTATAGTTATCTTTGCTAGATTGGATCATATTATCATCTTCGCATGTCTCACATAATTTTTTATTATTAATTTTATTTTTTTTATTAAATTCTCTTTTTTTATCTAATATTTCATTTGAACAAATGCATTTAAATGCTTTTTCATTTTTTAATAATTGTTTTGCAATTTCTTGATGTCGTTTAATATTAGATGATTGAATTTGAGGTTTTGCATCATAATTAATGTTTAACCAATTTAAACCTTCTAAAATATCTTTTATAAATTCTTCTTTTGATCTTTCTTTATCAGTATCTTCAATCCTTAAATAAAATTTTGAATTTGGTAATTTGTTTTTAGCTTGTTGTACAACAATATAATTCAGTAATGCAGTTCTTATACCTCCTAAATGTAAGTTTCCTGTTGGAGAAGGTGCAAATCTTGTTACAATAGAATTCATTGAATTCTTATAATTTAAAAAAATAATTTTTATTAGTTATATTTTCTAATAATTCCTGTTAGGGCGCCTTGAATTTGCACTTCATCAATATTAAATATTTTTTCTACAAAATTCTTATTTGCAGGTATTAAATAGATTTTATTATTATTAATATTGATAGTTTTTAAGGTTATTTCATTATCATTTGTGAGAACAGCAGCTATTTTTCCATTTAAAACAGAGGATGTTTTTTTGATTACTGCCACATCTCCGTCAAAAATTCCTTTATCTATCATAGATAAACCTTTAACTTTTAGTCCAAAATATTGATTGTTAGGTGACATAAAATTAGAAGGAACACTTATATATTCATCAGGATTTTCAATTGCTTCGATTGGATTTCCAGCTGCAATTGCTCCTAACAAGGGAATTTCATAAGATGATTCGTTTGAATTATTTTGGTATAATTTTTTAGTGATTTCCATTGCCCTTGCTTTATGCTTAAGTCTTTTTATAAAGCCTCTTTGTTCTAAACTAGTAATTAATCTATGAATTCCTGATTTCGATTTTAAGTTTACAGCTTTCTTCATTTCTTCAAAAGAAGGAGATATCTGATTTGATTTGATATAATGATCTAAAAAATCATATAACTCTTTTTGTTTTTTGGTTAACATAGAATATGTTCTATATATGTTCTACTAATGTTGCAATAATATTCTTATTTTTCTTTAATTTCTGGGTTATTTTTTATTATATATCTACCTTGAAATCTGACTTTCCGCCTTTTTTAGAAATTAACTTAATTTCTTTAATTACTATTGATTTGTCAATACTTTTGCACATATCGTAAATAGTTAGGCAAGATATGCTGACAGCAGTTAATGCCTCCATTTCTACTCCAGTTTTACCAAAAGTCTTAACATCAGCTATAATTTTTAAAGAAGAATCTTTTTTGATGGCCTTAATATCAATATCTACATTTTCTAAACCTATATTATGACATAAAGGTATTATCTCACTTGTTTTTTTAGCTCCAATAATACCTGCCAAAATAGATATATTTATAATCTCACCCTTTTTATTTTGCATTTTAGTTATTTTATCAAAAACTTTTTTTGAAAAAGTAACCTTACCTTCAGCTTTTGCAGATCTTTTAGTGTCTTTTTTATTGTTTATATCAACAATACGAGGTTTGTTACTTTTATTTAAGTGAGTTATCATTTGTTAAGTAATTTTTTAATAATTAAATCATAGTTTGATGATCTTAGTATAGTTTCTCCAATTAAAAAATTATAGACACCATTATCATTATATTTTCTTATATTTTCATTACTCTTTATTCCGCTTTCTCCAATAACTGTAAAGTTTTTAGGTATTTGATTAATCATATCTAGAGTATTATTAATATTTACAGAAAGATTATCTAAATTTCTATTATTAATTCCTATAATAGGATAATCAATTTTTAACGCTCTATTTATTTCATCATGTGTGTGGGCTTCAATTATACAATCAAGACCAATATCATTTGCTATTTTAATAAATTCTTTTATTTCTTTGTCTTGCAAAATAGTCATAATAAGTAAAATAGAATCTGCTTTATAAACTTTACTTTCATATATTTGATAGGGGTCGATAATAAAATCTTTTCTAAGAATTGGTATATTTGTTTTTGTATTAATTAGAGATAAATGATCAATGCTTCCTTTAAAAAAATTTTTTTCTGTTAATATTGATATAGCGCCAGCACCAGCTTTTTCATACTTTACTGCAATATCTTCAGGGTAGTAATCTTTAATAATTTCACCTGCACTAGGACTAGTTTTTTTAATTTCAGCAATTATATTATTTTTTTCTTTTTGCTGAGAATCTCTAAGTAATTTTTTAAAATCTCTATTTTGTTTATTTCCTAATAATTTTTGAAGAGATTCTATTGAGCATTTTGATTTTAACAACTCTACTTCTTTTTTTTTCCTATTACATATATCTGTTAAAAGATTATTCATTTTAAGAAGTAATCTTATCTAAATAATTTTTAGTAATTTTTTCATCAATTACCTTTTTTGCTAGAGCAAAGCCATCTTTTAAATTATTAACTTTACCAGATACATATAATGCTGCTCCAGCATTTAATTCAACAATATTTTGAAATTCTTTAAACTTACCATCTAACATTTCAATAAATTTCTTAGCATTATAACTTGCGTCTCCCCCCTTAATTTCAGAGTTTTTAATATATTTGTAATTATAATCCTTTGGATCAAATATATATTGAATAATCTTTTCATTTTTTAATTCCGATATATGTGTAACTCCACTAAGTGAAATTTCATCTAACCCATCATTTCCGTGAACAACCAAAGCATGTTTTGAGCCAAGTTGCTTTAAAACTTCACAGTGAATTTTTACCCATTTTTTATCATAAACCCCAAGCAATTGCTTTTTTGAACTTGCTGGATTTGTTAAAGGTCCTAAAAGATTAAAAATCGTTCTTGTTCCTAGTAATTTTCTTACATTCCCAACATATTTCATAGCTGAGTGATGATATTGTGCAAATAAAAAACAAAAATTATTTTTTTTTAGAGATTTTTCAATTTCACTAGGATTGTCTAAAATTTTATAAGATAATTTTTCTAACATATCTGCTGAACCTGATTTTGAACTAATTGATCTATTTCCATGTTTTGCAACTTTGATTCCTGCACTTGCAGCTACAATAGCAGCACTTGTTGAAATATTTAAAGTTCCACTCATATCGCCTCCAGTGCCACATGTATCCACTGTGTCTTCATCTATATTAATTTTTATAGATTTTTCTCTCATACATATAGAAGCTCCTAATATTTCTTCTTTAGTTTCAGATTTTAATTTTAAAGCAATTAATATGGCTGACATTTCTATTTCTGAAATTTTACCTGTCATTATTAGATTAAACATAAAGCTTGTTTCATCAACTGTAAGATTATTAAGATTCAATATTTTTTTTTTTCTTTTTAATAATCTAAAATTCATAATTAATTTCTTTAAGAAAATTTTTTAATATTTTTTTACCATTTTTAGTGCCAATACTTTCAGGATGGAATTGTAGTCCAAATATTTTTTTATTTCTATGAGCTATAGCCATAATTATATTATTCTTAGTTTCTGCAATTATTTCTAAGTCTTTTGGTAAGGATTCTCTTTCTATAATTAATGAATGATATCTAGTGGCTTCAAAAGTTTCATCAATATCTTCAAACAAAACATTTCCAAAATGGATTATTTTATCTATTTTACCATGTTTAATTTCATCAGCCTGAATAACCAAACCCCCATAAGCTTGACCAATTGATTGATGACCTAAACAAATACCAAGAACAGGAATATCATCATTAAGCTTAATTAAATCAAGACATATACCTGCTTGATTTGGTGTTTTTGGTCCTGGAGATATAATTATGGCTTTGGGATTCATTTCTAAAATACTTTCAGGTTTTATTTCATCATTTCTATAAACTTTAACCTTTGCTCCTAACTCAGATAGATAATGATAAACATTAAAAGTAAAACTATCATAATTATCAATTAAAATTATCATTTATTCATATTTATAAGAGTCTTCAGCAGCAGCAACTAATGCATTAGCCTTATTAATGGTTTCTTGATATTCTTTTTCAGGATCTGAGTCATAAACTATTCCTCCTCCTGCCTGAATATACAATTTTTTATCTTTAACCAATCCAGTCCTTAAACTTATACAAGTATCCATATCCCCATTAGAATCAAAATAACCCATAGCCCCTCCATAGAAACTTCTACTAACATTTTCTAATTCTTCTATAATTTCCATTGCTCTTATTTTAGGAGCGCCAGATACAGTTCCTGCAGGAAAGCCAGAGATTAATGCATCTATTGCATCAAATTTTGGATCTAATTTACCTTCAACATTAGAAACTATATGCATTACATGTGAATAATATTCTATAATCATTTTCTCCGTTACATTGACTGAGCCAATTTTAGCAACTTTTCCAACGTCGTTTCTTCCAAGATCTAATAACATTAAATGTTCTGCAATTTCTTTTTCATCATTTAATAAATCTTTAGATAACTCTATATCTTCATTAATTGTCCTGCCTCTTTTTCTTGTTCCTGCAATTGGTCTAATAGTTATATTGTTCTGTCTTAATCTAACTAAAATTTCTGGACTTGAAGCCACAAGACCAAAATTATTAAAGTTAAGATTTACTAAAAATGGTGAAGGATTTAATCTTCTAAGCGATCGGTACAAAGTTTGTGCACTGAGATTATAATTAGACACTAATCTTTGAGAAGGTACTACTTGAAAAATATCTCCTTTAATTATGTAATCTTTCGCCTTATCAACAATTTCAAAATATTCATTTTTACTATAATTAGATTTAAAATTTAAATTAAGTTTTTTATTTTTTGTAAAAAATGATTTTTTAGGAATATCTCTGTTTAATTTTTTAATTACAACACTAATATAGTCATTTGCATTTGAGAAAGCTAATTCTGCACTTATTTTTTTTATAGGATATACAGAAGTCATTACATTTATTGTATCCTTAATATTATCAAAAACAGCTACTAATTTAGGTCTAATCATTAGAGCATCTGGAATATTTATTTCATCAGGATTTTTTAAATTAATTTTTTCCATTAATTGAATCATTGGATATCCAAGATATCCAACTAGAACTGGAAAAGGGGATGAGTTTAATTCTCTATCAATTTTTGAAAAATTAACTAATTGCTTTAATGATTCAATAGGATTTTTAGATAAAAAGGATAAATCTAAATCTTGATTTAATGAAGTAACTTTTGATTTATTTTTATTTACCTCCCATATTATATCTGGATCACAACCAAGAATTGAATATCTCCCTCTTTGATCGCCACCTTCAACTGATTCTAATAAAAAGCTATATTCTTCATTTTCTGAAATTTTTAAAAGAGAAGAAATCGGAGTTTCTATATCTGCAATAAATTCTTTTTGAATTATTTGAGGTAAACCATCATTATAATTTTTAAAAAATATATCTTTATTGTTAGCACTCATTAGTATTGTTGAATAATTGCACTTATTAGCTCCTCATTAGGAGAGATTTTTTTTGTTTTCATTAATTCTTGTCCAAATGCATCTCTCAAATTATCAGCAAGAAAAATATTATTATTTAAATTTGTGCTTTCTTCAATTAATATTTCTTCAATTTTAGATATGTAAAATTTTCTATTGGTTATACTATAAGTATTTTCATTTAAATTAGTTTCAAAAATTTTTTTAGTTAGATTTAGAGGAAGCTCTTTTGAGTTTGCATTTAAAATCTTTTTTTCTATAGGTAAATTATATCTTATTGCTATATCATAAATAAAATTTGAATTATCGGTATTTTCATCAATTTCTTTTTTAGTTATTTCAATTCTTTTTGAATTCTTTAAATCATCTAGAATATCATCTTTTATATCTTCAAAATTAAGAGCTACAGATTCATCTATATTTATGACATTAAAAACATAAGATAGATTTTCATTAATTTTAATTATATCACTTACAAAATCTTTATTAGAAGCAAAACTTGATTCTATCAAATTCAAATATAAAATTTTTTCTGACTCATCATATTCTTTATAATCTCTTGTTAAATCATTCACTAAACGAATATCTAAATTAAGAGAATTAGCTATTGATTTAAAAGAATTACCATCAATGATTTTTTTAGAAATTTGATTTAATAAATCATTATAAAAATTTTGAGTTTCAACTTTGGCAATAATATCTTTTATTTCATTCCTAACCTCATTTAAATCAGATTGATACGCAGGCAATATATCTGTTAATATTAGTATATGTTTGGCTAATGAAGTTTCAATAATTTTTGATTTTTCATTAATTTTTAATTTAAATAGCTCTTCTGATAATGAACTTAATATCTCATTTTCTTGCAAGCTCTTAAATTCATTATACTTAATGTTATTATTTTTTGAATATTCTAATATTTTTGATTTATCAAAGTCTTTTATTTTGTTTAAAAAAATATCAGCCTCTGATATTTCTTGGAAATTAAATTGTATAAAACTTCTTTTTTCATTTTGATAGAATAATTCATTATTATTATTATAGTATTCTTTTATTGCAAAATCTGTAGGTTGAAAGTTTTCATTTAATGCATTTTTATTAATTGTAAAAAACTCAACATTTCTTTTTTCTTTACTCATATAATTTTTAATATTTTTTTCATAATATTTCTTTAATTCTTCTGATATGTTTGGAAAATTATCTTTTAGAAACTTATCAATTAATATATTTTCTATATCTACGGCAATGTAAGAAATCTCTCTTGTATGCTCATCATATTTATTAATTTTTTTTGAAAAATATTCAGGATATTTTGTATTAAAAAAAGCATCATTAAAATATTTATCTCTAGTTTCAAATTCTATAATATGAACTAAATCTTTAATGGTAAGTCTTTGTTGTTTTAAAAAATCATTTAAATATTCTTTATTTAACTGATTATTGGAATCATATAATTGAGGAACTCTCTTTTTAGTATTTAGTGCAATTACCTTTTCGTCTACTTTTAATTTAATTTTATCATATTCATTTTCAAATAATGCTTCTTTGATTAAAGAACTTAATATTTCATTTGCAAGGGAAAATATTTGATAATTTCTTATTCCATCATTTTTATCTTTACCTTGTAAGTTAAGTTTATTTATATTTAAATCCATTGTTCTAGTGAATTTGGTAGTAGAAATTTTTGTATCTGAAACTTTAGCAATAATAGAGTCTGAATTCAAAAAATTTGAATATCTTGAGCCACTTCTAAAAAAAAACAAGCTTATTCCAAATAATATAGCTAGTATAAAAGCAATTTTTGATTTTGTTAATAATCTAAACATATTTATTTTTTATCGCGATGCTTGTATAATATTACTTAATATAAGGGAAAATAAATATGCTTAAAATTAAAGAATTTAATAAAATTATTGTTGCGAATTGGAAGTTAAATGGCTCAAATGACTTTTTAGATGCATATTTTGAGGAATTAGTCTTAAAAGAGATAGATTCAGATACTTGTGGAGTTATATGTCCTCCAATAACATATATCCAAAATTGTTATTCAAAACTACATTCTTTGTATCTAGGAGCTCAAGATTGTTCAAAATTCAAAGAAGGCGCTTATACAGGTGAAATTAGTGCATCAATGTTAAAAGAAAATAATTGTGAATTTTGTATAGTTGGTCATTCTGAAAGAAGGCATGTTTTTAATGAAAACAATGAAGATATAAAAATTAAAGCTGAATCATTGTTAGGAGCAAAAATTATCCCGATAATATGTATTGGAGAAACTTTAGGACAAAAAAAGATAAATAAAACTCAAGAAGTATTAAGAGAACAAGTTATTAATAGTTTGCCTAAAGAATCATCAAAAGAATCAGTTGTAATTGCTTATGAACCAATATGGGCGATTGGAACTGGAATGACACCATCTTTACAAGAAATTAATAATATTCATGAATATTTAAAAAAAGATATACAAGAAGTTGAGGGGTATAAGTTCCTTTATGGAGGTTCAGTAAATTCTGAAAATGCTAGTGAAATTATGAATTTAGAAAATGTGGATGGAGTTTTAGTTGGAGGTGCTTCTTTAAAAG
>JBJKYT010000021.1:0-10990 GCA_045560915.1 Alphaproteobacteria bacterium | reverse complement strand
TGTTATGGTTTATTAAAAGTTTATTAATTGAATATTGGCCGAGGTATTAATGACTATAATAATAGATGGAAAAGAAATTTCTAAAAAATTAAGAGAAGATTTAAATAAAGAAATTAAAGATTTAAAAAAAATATATAATGCTGTTCCAGGACTTGCAGTTGTTCAAGTAGGAAACGTTGCAGCTAGTAGTGTGTATGTTAAGGCAAAAACTAAAAGTGCAAAGGAGGTTGGAATTGAAGTAATAGACCACCATCTTGAAGAATCTATATCTGAAGAAGAGCTCCTAAACTTGATTGAAAAATTAAATACTCAAAAGAATGTTAATGGTATTTTAGTACAATTACCGTTACCTAAACATATGAATGAGCAATTAATTTTAGATTCCATTAATCCTGATAAAGATGCTGATGGTTTTCATCCTCTAAATGTTGGTAAGCTTTCAATTGCCTCACATAATGATGAAAATTTACTTATCCCATGTACTCCTTATGGATGTCTTCTGATGTTAAAATATTTAAATATTGAGCTTGCAGGAAAAAATGCAGTTGTTGTAGGAAGATCCAATATAGTTGGAAAACCTATGGCACAATTATTAATTAAAGAATCTTGTACGGTAACTGTGGCGCATTCTAAAACAAAAGACTTACCTAGTGTTTGTCAAAATGCTGATATAATCGTTGCCGCAGTTGGAAGACCTAAAATGATAAAAGGTGAATGGATAAAAAAAGGAGCAATTGTTATTGATGTGGGTATTAATCGCATAGAAGTAGAAACAGATGGTGAGAGAAAAAATAAACTTGTGGGTGATGTAGATTATAAAGAAGCAGAAAAAAATGCCTCGGCAATTACACCTGTGCCGGGAGGTGTAGGTCCTATGACAATTGCTTGTTTATTAAGAAATACAACAATTGCATTCAAAAATTCAAGATAATTATTTTCTTTTTTTTAAACGCAGTGATAAAATTTTTATAAAACCTTCGGCATCTTTTTGATTAAATTGACCTTCTTCATCAAAAGATACTAGAGATGTATCGTATAAGCTGTTTGTAGATTTGCGGCCACATATTATTACATTTCCTTTATAAATTTTTAGACGAACTTCTCCGGAAACATTTACTTGAGTTTTATCAATAATTTTTTGCATAGATTCTCTTTCTGAAGAAAACCAAAGTCCATTGTAAATTATTTCCGCATATTTAGGCATGATTTCATCTTTTAAATGCGCTTCACCTCTATCTAAAGTTATACTCTCAATTGCTCTATGTGCATGAAGGAGTATAGTGCCTCCTGGAGTTTCATAAATTCCTCTAGATTTCATGCCTACTAATCTATTTTCAACAATATCAATTCGTCCTACACCATGTTTGCCCGCTATATTGTTTAATGAGGTTAGAATTTCATGAGCTTTCATCTTTTTGTTATTTATAGCAATAGGGTCTCCATTCTCAAAAATAATATTTATTTCTTCAGGTTTATCAGGTGTATCTAATAGAGATGTGGTACGATTATATACATATTCAGGTGCCTCTATCCATGGATCTTCTAAAACCTTACCTTCTGAAGAAGTGTGTAATAAATTAGCATCTGTACTAAAAGGAGGTTCGCCTTTTTTATCTTTAGGAATTGGTATTTGGTATTTTTGAGCAAAATTAACTAATTCCTTTCTAGAACTTAAATCCCACTCTCTCCAAGGAGCTATAACAATTATTGAAGGATCGTTTGCATAGTAACCTAATTCAAAACGTACTTGATCATTGCCTTTGCCTGTTGCACCATGAGCTACTGAGTCTGCTCCTATTTCCTTTGCTATTTCAATTTGTCTTTTTGCTATTAAGGGCCTTGCTATAGCCGTTCCTAATAAATATGTTCCTTCATATAATGTATTCGCTCTGAACATTGGAAAGACATAATTTTTTACAAATTCTTCTTGAAGATTTTCTATGAATATTTCTTTTACTCCAAGTGATTCTGCTTTTTCTCTTACTGGCTCTAGTTCATCTCCTTGTCCTAAATCAGCTGTAAAGGTTGCAACTGGACAATTATATTTTAGCTGTAACCATTTTAATATTACACTTGTGTCTAACCCACCTGAATAAGCTAATACTATTTTTTTTACCATGTTAACAATCTTTAGTAAGTTTATTAACTGCTGAAGTAAATCCTTTCAAAGTATAGATATCAATAACTTTAGTACCCTTGCTTGAAATTCCAGTTGTTTCTAACTGTAATCCCTTTTTCATTGCATATATCACTTTTTTATCTTCTTTAGCCCAAGCGGTGTCACCGTCTGTATAAAAATCATAGTTACTAGAATCAATTTTAACTTCGACTGAGTTAGAGTCTTTATAATTAAACCCTGCAGTTATTTGAACTATTATATCTGGACTTTTATGCATTCTGTAGACAAGGATATAGTATTGCCCTCGAGTTTTACCTTCAGGAATTTTTGTTTCAATTGGAGCACTTTGAATAAAGCAGTATTCTTGCTCTTTTACAAATTCCCATTGACCTTTAATAATCTCACCGAAGACAGAAGGTGTAAAAGAAAGGATAAAAAAAGAAATTCCAAAAAATAAACTTAATATTTTATTCATAATACTAATTACTATAAGTTGCTATTATACCAAAAAATTAAAGGTTGGAAGGTAGTTTTAACATTTTATGAATATTTAATATTATTATAAAATTCAATTATTTTGCTAAAAAAATTTAAACTATTAAGAAAAAATTCAAAGAGACTTGTAGAGTATTTTATGACATTATAGGTTATGGCACAAATACAGACCCACATAACTAGGGGCAATATTATTGAGAGCACTCATAAATCAAAGTGTATTATAAAAAACTATAATTATAAAACAGTTTTTTCGACAAAAAACAATAAAGACTTGGTTTATCCAAGGTCAGCCATCAAAATATTACAAGCCGTTCCTTTTATTCAATCTAAAGCAAAAAACAAATATAATTTAACTCAAAAACAAATAGCAATTTGTTGTTCATCCCATTGTGGAGAGGAGGAACATATAAATGTATTAAAAGAATGGATAGAAAAAACAAAAATTAAAATACATCAACTTAAATGTGGAATCCACAATCCCATAAATTTAAAATCTTCTAACAAAATATTATTAAATGGGATCAAGCCAAATCAATTACATAATAATTGTGCTGGAAAACACTTGGGAATGATTTCAGGATGTAAGGCTAGCAATTTAAATACTATAAATTATTTAAATATTAATCATCCATATCAAATAAAGATAAGAAAATGTTTAGAAGACTTTACAGAATGCAAAGTTAAAAAAATTCAAAAGGGCATAGATGGTTGTAGTGCACCACAATATGCTTTTCCAATGGAAAACTTAGCTATTGCAATGATCAATATAATTAAAAGTTATGGTGAAAAAAATAAATATAACAAAGAAATAAAAATTCTTTTAGAAGCTATTGAAAAATATCCTCAACTTACAGGAAGCAAAAACATATATCCATGTCAGCTAATTAAAATTACTAGGGGAAAAATTTTTGCTAAAGGAGGTGCAGAGGGGGTATTACTATTCGCACATAAAGAAAAAAAGATTGGTGGAATTATTAAAGTTGAAGACGGAAATGAAAGAGCATTACCTTCAGTTGCAAACAGTATTTTTCAAAAATTAAATTTATTAAATAAAAAAGAACTAAATGGACTTTCTAAATGGACTAATGAAAAAGTATTTAATCATGCAAGAATAAATACTGGAAAAATATATACAAAAATTTCATAATAATTATTATAATTTTATTAAATTTCAACCGTGAATAAAATTGCAGAAAATCAAATAGCCAATTATTTTTTAGATAAAAAAATAGAAGCTAGAACAATACTTTCTAATTCATTTAATATGATATGTGAAAAAATATTGTTACAAAATAATGAAGCTTTTGTGGTTAAATATTATCAGAATAAAAAAAATGAATTTAATTCTATTATAAGCGAAAAAAATTCCTTATCTTATTTAGCAAATATAACATCACTTGTTCCTAAAATAAAATTCAATTCAAACGAACTTCTTATTATCGATTACATTGAAAACAATGATATTAAAGATAAAAATTATCAAGTTATTTTAGCTGAAGCAATATCAAAAATTCATCAAAATACAAACAACAGATATGGTTTTCAATTTGATGCACAAATTGGAGCTTTAAAACAAACAAATGAATTCATAGATAGTTGGGTTGTTTTTTTTAGAGAAAAAAGATTAAATTCTATTTTTGAGCTGATTAATAACGATGACCCAATGACAAATAACATCAATCAGAAAATAGAAAAATTATTAAAAAATATTCATAATCTTATTCCAAATAATCCTATTCCTCGATTATTGCATGGAGATTTATGGGCAGGTAATATTTTATATAATAATGGCAAATTAGTAGGACTGATAGATCCAGGAATTTTTTTTGGTCATAATGAATTAGAAATAGCGTATTTGACTTGGTTCAATTTTGTTAATGAAGAATTTTTAAAAATTTATTCTAATATCATACCGATAGAACGAGATTATTTTGAATATGAGCCAATTTATCAATTATATTATTGTCTTTTGAATGTTCACCTTTGGGATCGTATATACATTAAGGAAGTTGAAAAATTATTGAATAAAATTAAAATTTAATTCCAAAAATAATGATATGTAAAATATCAAACGCAAGGATTTGGATCTGCAAGATGAATATCCTCTATTTCTCTTAATATTTCATCTGATAACTTAATATCTATACTATCAATATTCTCTTTAAGTTGATCCATTGTTGTTGCTCCAATTATATTACTAGTTACAAACGGCCTGTCATTAACAAATGCATTAGCAAATGTAGAAGCAGCGATATTATATTTATTAGCCAAGTTAACATATTTTGAAATAGCGACTTCTCCTCTTGGTGTTCTGTGTCTTTGAAAAATAGATGCGAAAAGTGTGTATCTTGCATTTTTTGGATTTTGATCATTTAAATATTTTCCACTCAAACGTCCTCCTGCTAAAGGGGAATAAGCTAATAACCCACAATTTTCTCTTAATGATACTTCTGAGTTAGCTATATCAAAAACTCGATTGACTAGATTGTAGACATTTTGAATTGAAACCATAATAGGTAAATTTTTTTCTTTAGCAACCTGCATAAATTTCATAAGGCCCCAAGGGGTTTCATTAGAAACTCCTATATGTC
Organism: Alphaproteobacteria bacterium; assembly: GCA_045560915.1. Classification (GTDB taxonomy): domain Bacteria; phylum Pseudomonadota; class Alphaproteobacteria; order HIMB59; genus MarineAlpha5-Bin3. The sequence goes on along the minus strand of JBJKYT010000021.1, from coordinate 5,782 downwards.
TCACCTTGCCTTTAGTTACTAATTGATTTAAGTTTTCTAAAACTTCTTCAATAGAGGTCCATTCATTATCTTTAGGGTCATATTCAAAATCCATAACTCCAAACTTTGGTACATTTCTTTCTGGCCAATGAAGTTGATATAAATCAACATAATCTGTCTTTAGTCTTTTAAGACTAGCATCTATAGCTGCATTTACATTTTTTTTATTAAAACTTAATTTTTTTCCACCCTCTCTTACCCAAGAAAGCCCGCTTGATTTAGAAGCTATTTTTGTTGCTAAAATAATTTTGTCTCTATTTTTTTTAGATTTAATCCAATTTCCAACTATCTCTTCAGTTTTACCATATGTTTCAGCTCTAGTTGGAACAGCATACATTTCAGCTGTATCAATAAAGTTAACCCCTCTATCAATTGCATAGTCCATTTGCTCAAAGCCATCTTTTTCTGAGTTTTGCTCACCAAAAGTCATTGTTCCAAGACAAATAACGCTTACATCAATATTTGTATTTCCTAGTTTTCTATATCTCATGTTAAATTTTTATTAATTTTTTCCTAAATATCTTGAATTTAACAAATTTATAGCGATATTAGTAATAATTAAAAGGAGAATTTATGGCTTTAGACTTTAATCAAAGAACTTATTCAAAAACTGCTGACCAAGCTGGTATTGATGAGGGCTTAAGAGCATACATGCTGAAAGTTTATAACTATATGACTACAGGCTTAGTGCTTACTGGTTTTATAGCTTATTTTTTTGGTAAAGCATCAGTAGAAGCATTTACATCAAATGGAGTTGTTTATACACCTCTTGGACAAGCGCTTTTTAATTCTGGTTTAACATGGATTATCATGCTTGCTCCTCTAGGGTTTGTTTTTTATTTAAGCGCTAGAATTAATAAGATGTCTGTTTCAAGTGCTCAAATTACATTTTGGCTGTTTGCATCAATTATGGGGCTGTCTCTAGCATCAGTATTTGTTCAGTTTACTGGTACATCTATAGCTAGAGTATTTTTTATTACTGCAGGAACATTTGCAGCAATGAGTCTTTATGGCTACACAACTAAAAGAGATTTAACAAAACTTGGTGGCTTTTTATTTATGGGTTTAATCGGCATAATCTTGGCAAGCATTGTTAATATTTTTGTCCAATCTGGCCCTATGGCATTTATAATTTCTATAATAGGGGTTTTAGTATTTGTTGGTTTAACAGCATATGACACTCAAACTATTAAAAACATGTACTACGCTGGAGACTCTGATTCAGTTGGTTCTAAAAAAGCTTTAATGGGTGCACTAAGATTATATCTTGATTTTATCAATTTGTTTATTTTGTTGTTACAACTTTTTGGACAACGTAGATAATCTAAAATATTCTTGCTCGATTTATTTCGGGCAAGTTTAAATTATTTTATAATATTTAATGATTTTGGTTTTTTCCATTTTAACGTATTAAAATACCCTCCTTCTGAAACTGCTGACCAATAATTTTGACTATTATTAGAAATTGAACAAATCCAAATATCTTTTGCCTCTCCCCTTTCCGATCTTAAAGTCCAAGAATTAACTTTTTGTATATCTTGAGAATCCCCGTCTTCAATTTTTGCCATTAGCAAACATACTTCTCTAGAAGGCTCAACATCTAATAAACTTCTTATATCTTTTCTTGCCCTTTCCCATTTTTGTTCTTGTATGGCTGACTCTACCAACAATATTTTTGATTCGTTGTTTTCTAATGAAGAGCTTGTTACATAAGAGGCTAATTCTAAAATACTGATTTTTAAATTGTCAGCTAAATTAATTAATAAATATTTATATTCAGGATGTGGATTTTCTTTCCAAGCTTTTTTAAAATATTTTTTGGCTATATTATATTCTTTTTGTTGCGTTAATAATTCTAAATAAAGTTTTATATAAGGAGGAAAATTTTTTCTTAAATTTAAAGCTTTCTTCATTAAACTAGTAGCATCTTTTGGATCACTTAGTTTTTTTACTTTTGAAATTTCATATAAAGCTATTGATTTATTCTCAGAATAAGTATTTTTATCAATAATCTTTTTTGAATATGCTTTATCTGAAAGCAATAATAGTTGTTGCCAATTATTTGTTTTAGCAATTATATTAACTAAAGTATCATAAATTTTTTCAATATATGGATTATTATTAAATAATTTTTCTCCATAAATAAAAGCATGATGATAATCTTGAGCTTTCAGATATTGTTCCATCAAACCTCTAAAGCCCAAATTCATAGTAGGCTCTCTTTTAATCATTTCTTCATAAATTTTATTTAACTCCACATTATTTTTTTCAAATTTAAATACCTCAGATTTAAGCAACAAGGACAAAGAGGGTGATCCTCCTAAATATTTAGAAACATTTTTACTTTCACTTATTGCTCTTTTGTAATCTTTGTTAGCTAAAGCAAGCATTCCATTAACAAATGAATTATAACCCTTTTCTTTAGCTTTAATTTTTTTGAAAAAAGAAACTTTGAAAAAGACAATTTTGATTTAAAATAAATACTTTGTAAAACAAAAATAAATAATAGAATTAAAATAAATAAAATAAATACATAGGATGAATCTATTGAAAAAATCAGATCTTTTATTTCAAGGGATATGATAAAAGAATTATTAATTAAAAATAAAATTAAATAAAAAATAACTGATAACTGTAAGATTATAAGAATGAGCTTTTTCAAAATTATTCTACTTTCATCATAGTTAATTCAAATTCTAGAAATAAAGTAAGTTGATCAATCCATTTTTTAAAGTATTTACCTGATGGATCTAGAATCAAAATTTGCTTTAAAGATTCATTATATTCTTCTAAATCAAGGTGTTGTTTTGCTTTTAAAATAATATTTAGATCATTATCTTCATATATTTCTAAATCATTTGGTTTAATAGTAACATATCTAAACAAAAAATTTATTAGAGTATTGTTGTTACTTTCTAAAAACTTGTCTTTTGCAAAAATCTCAACACATAGTGAAAATTCTTCATAAATTGATTTTGTGCCATTAAATTTTTTTGTTTCTAATAAAGTTAATTTTTCTAAAAAATGATTTGATTTATTGCTGGCTAACTTAGACAACAAGGACAACTCATTATTAATTTTTGCACCATTTTTATATTTAAGTATAATTAATTCTTTCAATAAATTTAATTCTTCAAGTTTGTTGTTAGAAAAATTTGTTTCAATCTCTTTTTTTGATACTTTATTTGTTTCATTTGAGAGATCTTTGATTTTTCCTTCTAAGATTTTAATTTGATCTAAAAGTAAATTGTTGTCTTTTTGTAATTTTAGAAAAATTTTTTCATCATTATATTTTGTAAGAGATTCATTAATTTGACTTAATAAAATTTCATTTTTTTTTATTGATTCTTCAATTTCGTTAAATTTATTTGAATTTAATTTAATATTTTCAGATAATGATAAAAATTTTCCATCTATATTTTCAGAGTTTTTATCTATATCTTGATATGAATTATATAATGCATATCCCAAGAAAAATATAAGCAAAAATAGTACAAAACTTGTTGTTAATTTTGAAAAAATATAAAAATAATTACTCAGTTTATTCATCAAAAAACATTTTATCATTTTTGATAGGTTGTTTCACAGTATAAATTAGAGTACTTATAAAAAATGCTTGTATTTTCTGTAGAAACTTCATGTGATGAAACTTCGGTTTGTATTATAAATGATAAAAAAACAATTTTAAGCCATATTATATACTCTCAAGAAGAGCATAATAAATATGGAGGTGTAATTCCTGAACTGGCCTCAAGGGCTCACCTAGAAATACTTCAAAAAATTTCTAAACGATCTTTGAAAGAGGCTAAAATATCATTAAGAGATATTGATGTTTATTGTGCTACTTGTGGACCAGGTTTAATTGGAGGGTTGCTAGTAGGTTCCATTTTTACTAAAGCTCTTGCTTTAGGTAACAAAAAACCCTTTGTCCCAATAAATCATCTTGAAGCTCATTTGTTATCCTCTTCATTTAATAACGAAGTTAATGATCCTCATTTAAGTTTTTTATTAACTGGTGGCCATACTCAAATATACTTAGTTAAAAATGTAGAAAAATATAATTTATTAGGAGAAACTCTTGATGATGCTATAGGCGAAGCTTTTGACAAAGTATCAAAGCTTTTAGGAATGAATTATCCAGGTGGGCCAGAAATTGAAAATGCTGCAAAAAATGGAGATGATATGGCATTTGATTTACCTCATCCTTTAAAAGACAGTAAGCAATTAAATTTTTCATTTTCAGGTATTAAAACAGCGATTAGTTTAATAGTAAAAAATAAAAAAATAATAGATGAAGAATTAAAATCAAACATCTCAGCTTCATTTCAAAATATAGTTACAGATATATTAATAAAAAAATTTAATATGACACTTAAATATCTTAAAAATCAGAATGTTAATATAGCTCAACTTTCGCTTGTTGGTGGGGTTGCAGCAAATAAATTTATTTATAATAAGTTAGAAAAAGAATGTTTAAAAAACAATATTGAAATCATATTACCTCCTAAAAATATGTTGAGTGATAATGCAGCCATGATAGGATGGGCCTGTATTAAAAAACTCTATAATAATAATATCAATGATTTGTATTTTAAAGAAAATCCGAGATTAACACTTGGAAGATAATATGGATAATAAGATTAATTATTGGCTTATAAAATCTGAACCTTCTACTTGGTCTTGGAGTGATCAAAAAAAAGTTAAAAAAGATATGTGGGATGGGGTTAGAAATTATCAAGCAAGAAATAATTTAAAATCAATGAAAAAGGGAGATTTGTGTTTCTTTTACCATTCTGTAAATGAAAAAAAAATTAAGGGCATTGTTGAGGTAGTTAAGGAACATTATCCTGATCCCACTGATAAAAGTAAAAAATTTGTTGTAGTTGATGTTAAATATCATAGTCAATTTAAAAATGATGTAAGCCTAGAAGATATTAAAAATGATAATAGATTAAATCATTTAGCTTTAATTAAACAAAGCAGATTGTCAGTTATGCCGATTGACAAAAAATCATGGGGGATAATTATAAAAAAGAGTGAAAATGTCTGATGGAAAAAAAATTTTTTGGATAGCTTCTTATCCAAAAAGTGGAAATACTCTTTTTAGAGCAATCTTGTCATCATTATTTTTTTCAAATGATGGGATATTTTCCTTTAAACTTTTTAAAACAATCAAATATTTTGAAACTGCTAAAAGACTATTATTTATAAAAGAAGAAAACCCTAATGATTTTAATAATTTAAATTTGGAAACAATTTCTAAATACTGGTTAGAGATGCAAAGTCAAAAAAGATTAAATATTGAGCAAAGCTTTACTTTTTTAAAAACTCACAGCTCCCTTCTTAATGTATATGGCAATGATTTTACTAATCCACAATCTTCAAGAGGTCTAATATATTTGGTTAGAGATCCAAGAGATGTTGCTCTTTCTTGGTCAAGACATTTAAATAAAAGCATAGATGATACTATTCAAGTTATGAAAAACGAAAATAGCACAGTTATATATAATGATTTAGAAGATTTTGAAAATATAAAAATTATTCCAAGAATACTTATGTCTAGATGGAATTTACATATCAAATCTTGGCAATATTTAAATGTTCCAAAAATGATAATACGTTATGAAGATTTAATTGATAATAAAAAAAATAAAATATTAGAAGTGATAAATTTTTTTGAAAAAAACTACGGCTTCACCTTTAACAATATTGAAGAAAAAATTAATAATATTGTTATAACAAC